>JAGLUZ010000001.1 GCA_023134165.1 Deltaproteobacteria bacterium
GAGCTTGAAGAGGAACGCAGGCTCTGCTACGTTGGGATGACGCGTGCAAAAGAGAGGCTCTTTATCCTAAGTGCTGGCACACGTACCATCTTTGGAGACCTTCGCTACCAAACCCCATCAAGGTTTATTAGCGAGATATCCTCTGACTTTATTGAAGGTGACGAAGCTAGCAGTGCTACCTCAACAGAGCCTTACTACACCTTAGATGAAAGCCAGCTTGAACCCCCAACCGAGACCAAGCCTCTTATAGATGACTATACCTTTGACGAAAACTCAGAAAATCCTTGGAGAATAGGGATGCAAGTTCGCCACCTAAGCTTTGGTATTGGTGTGGTTAGAGCCAAGGAAGGCCAAGGTGAGAATACTAAGCTCACAATACACTTTAAAGATGCAGGTCAAAAGAAGATAATTGTAAAGTACGCCGCCCTTTCCCCTGCCTAAAATTTTACACCTAAAAACAAAGCAAAAACCGAGACTATGACTAAAAGAAGCCTAATTCTATAGTTTATTCCCCAAAAACAATTGAAAAAAAAAGGGCAATATGCTATATCTAAAAAGATAATATTTTTAACCTAAACAAATGAAAATGAAAAAAAATAAGAGACAAAATACAACAAAAATGCTCGGGTTTACTGCTTTTTGGTACGCTATAATCCTTTGCTTCCTCTCAACTCTTGCCATCTTTCCAACGACTACACTTGCCGAAGAGTCCAATATTGAGCCAGAGAAGAGCCCCAAACCTCAGCAAAGAACCATCACTGTAAAGGGCGCACTTGAAGAGCTTTATAACAACTATGAGGATATTGATAAAAAACTCTTAGAGGTAAAAGAAAGCATAGGGAGCCTAAAGACAGGCTCTTTTGTGACCCCAATTCTCATTACGGTAAAGAAAAAAGAGGGCTTTAATCTTCTATACTTAGAGATAAAAGACAAGGATACCACTGTCTGGAGCCACATATACTCTGCCATGGAAAACTCTGCTATTGAGCAAAAAACAGGGCAAGAGTTCTTTAAAGGTGCTACAGGGAAAGGCACTCATACATTTAAGGTTATATACTCCTACAGAGTCGAAGGTAGTGAGGAGATTCGCCGAGGCAAGGCGGACTGGAAGATTAAGATCCAAGATGATCCAATATTCCTAGAGCTCTGGTTTATGAAGAACAATAAAGGCGTCTGGGTGCAACCCCGAAGGTTAAACCTCCTTGGTAGAGAAAATGCCAGGTAAGGAGAGTAATTACCCTGCAAAGAGAGTTAGTCGTTCAGAGCAAGAAAGGTCGTATACTTTTCCTCTAGCCCTTGCTCTTTTTTTATTTTTTTTCGTAAGCACTGCCACTATTCCTGACGTATGGAGTAGTGAGAGCGAGACACCTAAAAAAACCTCAGCAATACCTAAGAAAGTAAGCCTGAAATTCCTAACCTATGAGACAGAAAAAGCTGAGTACTTCTACCACACAGGGGATTACCTAAATGCTTCGGTTTTTTCTGGGCGTATACTAGAGAAAATATCAGCAAGCACAATAAAAAACAACTCAAAGAAGACCAGACTCACCAACCGAGTTCTCCTCTTAAAGTGGCTCTCCGACCTAAAACTAAATTATACAGATAAAGATTTACCGGGCTTTCGCTCCGTAACCTTAAAGAACTTTCCAAGCCTCGGGGCAATCTTTGAGACCCTCTACGCCCGGGGTGATTATGACGTAGCCTCTACACTTTTAGCTCAGGTTCGAGGGAAACGAGTAAAGTACCTAAAGAGTCTGGCCATGTACAAGGACGGCGACCTAGACGCGGCTGAGCGGATGCTAAAGACCATTAAAAGCAATGAGGTTATCTTCCCGTACGCTGGTCTCATGCTCGCACAAATTACAGTTAGCCATAACAAACCCTTTAAGGCTATAAAATTTTTACGTACGATTTTAAAGAAAATCCCAAACGGAGAGGGTCACGATGCTGTTAGCCTCTACCTCGGATACCTTCTCTTTGATAAGGAAAAATACCAAGAAGCCGACACTTACCTGCGTTTTGTGCCAAGTAAGAGCCTTTATTACAGGTCTGCCGTTACAGCCAGAATATGGGCAAATGCAAAGGATAATAAATTTGAGGTTGCCATAAACCTAATACGAACCCTAAAGCCGCTACCTTTTCACGAAAAAAACTCTCATGAATTAATGCTCGTCGAGGCCTTTAGCTACTTTAAATTAAATAGATTTGCTGAGGCAGAAGAGGCCGCAAAAAAACTTGTAACCTTACTTTTATCCATTGAGGAAAGCTACAATTCCATAAGTAGTAAAAAAGTGCTTCCGAAGACCCTACTCCTTGACGTTGCAAAGCTAAGGGATGCTAAGAGCCTTAAGCGACTTGAGGTTAATGATACCTCCACAAAGACCTTAACCCTAACTCAGGGGCTTGCCAGTGAGCCTGATCTTCAAAAAGCTGTTGCCTACTACAAGGCCTTTTCTTTGATGAAAGAGCTTTTTATGAAAAAAGAAGCTGAGATTACCCTTGCTCATACCACACTTAGCCAGAGCATCCTCTCGCACAGAGAAGGTATGGTTAAGGCCAAAAAAAAGGCCTACGATATGAAGTCTTTGGTTGAAAAGGTCGCTGGTATTGTCTACCAAGAGAATAGTATGAAACTTCGCCCAGTGCAGAATAAAGTAATGTTAGAGAATATAGGAACATCATGGGAGAAGGAACTAAATCGACGTTTAACACGCCTTGAGAGAAGAATTCTCCACATGGTTGCCCTAGACGGTCAAAGAGGTCTTAACTACTTAGAGAATACCGTATATTGTCAATTTTTATTTTGGATGGCTGTTGATGACACAAAGGAACGTCACGCTGGAAAGCCTCGCTACAGCCTAACAGGTTACGGCGAGGGTCTCCTCGAGAAAATAGCTCTTGATATTGAATCCGTTGCTCGAGGCAGTGCCATAGCAATTGAGAAAGACATCCCTGACATTGAAGAGTCAATGCAGAAAAAACTTGAAGATGACATGCGCTCCATTAGCGAGCTTACGACACTAAGAGAGAAAACCAGAGAGTACAGAGAGGTTGCGAAGGAAACAGAAGAGGCAGCACTAAGTAGCATTGCAAAACTCATTAAACGGCACGCAAGTGTTGCAGGCAATGAGGTAAAACCAATTAGAAGAAAAGCTAGGTCTCTCTTAATTCAGATTAAAAAAGCCAGTAACGCTGGGATGATACCTGGCTCTTTACTAGAGACCCTAAGAGATTCAGATGAAAAACTTGAAGAAACAGAAAAGTAAAAATACCTACATATACAGGTTATCTGCACTGAAAAACTCTGCGTGCTTCGTACTCGTACTTTCTTCTATGCTTTTTTCGTACGGGTGTAATAGTGCAACTGTCTCTACAAAATCTGAAAAAACAGAGGCTACCAAGACAGAGGTTGTAGCAACGCAGGATATTGAACCTGTTAGGATTAAAAAAAATGCAGAGATAAATAAAAGCTTAGAGGAGCTTGCCCAGTATACTGAACTCGCCCTTGCTAATTCGGATTTCTCTGCTGGTACGCTCCTAATGCTCGCCGATGAGTACTTTGATGAAAGCTCAAGACTTCTTCAAGAAAGTTATGAGAATTTTGAGTACTATGAAAAACTCTTTAAAGAAGGGAAGATTACTGACCCGCCTGCTCTGCCGCTCCCTGATCACGCTGAATTTATCGAGCATTTCACCTCAATACTGGAAAAATATCCAAACAAACGCTCAATGGAGATGGCTGAGTATGCCCTTGGGTATGCCTTGTACGAACAAGGCCGCCCGGGAGATGCAATAGAGATTTTTGAAGAATTTTTAATTAAATACCGACGTAACAAACACTTTGCTGAGGTCGCCTTCAGGCTCGGTGAACTTTACTTTGACCTTTTGCTCTATGAAGACGCACTCCTTGCTTACAGCAAAGTGCTTCAAGTGCCAAGGTCTGTCTTTTATTCTAAGGCACTCTACAAGACTGGGTGGACATACTTTAAACTAGAGCAATTCAATACCTCAATTGATTTTTTCTCTGGCCTTATTAACGAGATTGATAAAGCAAAAGATCAGGCCAGTACCGGAGGTCGCTCACTAAGGAAAGAATCCATTATGACTATTGCTCGGGCAATCGCACATATAAAGACCCCTGGAAAGACAAAGACCATTATGACAGCCATGAAGGATACGAGTTACGGACCAAAGGTACTCCTCTCCCTTGGTCGCCTTTATAGCAAGCAAACAAGAATGAATGATTCATTTGCCGCTTACAATCTATTTAAGGAACTCTTCCCGCTTGACCCAACACTGCCGCTTGTCTACTCTGAGCTTGCAATGACCTTGGATAGTTTTGGCAAAGTAGACGCCGCTCGGATAGAGAGAGAGGCACTCGTAAATATGTTTCATCCAAAGACGCTTTGGTATGATAAAAACTTCTCAACCATGGCAAAATTTAAGAAAGCTAAAGATAACAAGAAAAAAACAGATGAAACAGATGACACACTAACCTCAGAGAAGGTAAATGAGCTAGTAGGTCAAGCACTCCTGGATTTTGCCCTTGAATATCACGAAAAGGGTAAGAAAGAGAAGAATAACGAATACATGAAGAAGGCTGTTAAGACCTTTAAACGCTATATCGAGTACTACCCAACATCACCAAGAATAAATGAAGCAACCCTTCTACTTGCAGAGGCATCATTTGACTCCAAAAACTACGCTGAGGCCTCAGTTAATTACGCAAAGGTCATGCTCTTCTCAAAGAGCCCAATTGAGGCTGAGAATGCCGCATTTGCCGCCCTCATCTCTATTGAGCTAAATATCACAGGTACAAACAATTACGAGGTTAAGGATCGCCTCAAAACAACATCAAGTATAAAAAAGTTCTACATTGCACAAAATGAAGAGTCAAAGAGAAAGAATGAACTCCTTGAGAAGGTAGCAGATATATATATAATCCTTAAGAGCTATGAAGAAGCTCGCAGAACCTTAGAGCCTCTCCTAAACGGGCCAAGGGGTTTTATTGCATATAAGAAGACAGGCGAGACCTACTTTGCAGAGAAAAACTTTTTAGAGGCTATAGAGGCCTTTAATCTCTCAGTTAGGATTAAAAAAGACCCTGAGATAAATGACAAACTCGCCAAGTCTCACTACATTCTTGGCGGTGAGTATAAAGAACGAGGCGAGAATAATGTTGCTATGAAGCATTTTTTAAAGACCTCTATCATGGCCAAGGGGACAAAGATTGCCGAAGACTCTCTCGTTATGATTGGGCAAATCTACGTACTAACAGACAATATGTCTGGCTTTAGGTCAATCGTAAAGCAGATTAAAAAAACCTACCCAGAGTCAAATGGCCCCTTTAAATTATTCCTAGAGAGTGGCTCTATGATGGAGGCAAAGTTTAAGCCAATAAAAGCCGCAGGCCTATACATTCAAGCAATTGAGCACGCACAAACCAATGAGGACAAGGAAAAACTTGTCTTTAAGAGTGTGAAGTTATATGAAGAAGCTGGTGACTATAAAGCAACTATTGCACTCTTAGAGAGTTACTT
>JAGLUZ010000010.1 GCA_023134165.1 Deltaproteobacteria bacterium
TCAGTAAAAAAAGCAAAATCCTCAGAACCCATCAGAGGTTTCTCAAGCTCAATTACATTGTCCTTGCCAAGTGCAAGGACAGCACTCCTCCTAAGAAGGCCGTCAATTTTCGGGTCATTCTCTACCTGCGGTATCTCTAGGTCGTATGAGAATTCGTACTCTGCACCCATGCTTAGGGTCACGCCTCTAAGAACATTCTCTATCATTGTTGGCATTTTTTTTCTAACCCCTGTATCAAGAGTCCTAACCGTACCTTGCATCTCAACGCTGCTGGCGATTATGTTTTGAGCTGTGCCACCTTTGATTTTTCCAATAGAGATTACGGTATTTTGAAGCGGGTCAATTCTGCGACTAACTAAATGATGAAGAGAATTTAGAACGAGTGCCGAGACAAGGATTGCATCTACGGACTGGTGCGGCCTGGAGGCATGCCCACTCTTACCCTTTATCTTTATTGTTATGGCATCGGCCGATGCAGCAGCCGTACCTCTGTGGTGAGCAATCTTTCCAACACCAAGTTCTGGGTAACAATGCAGTGCAATTATCGCAGAAGGTTTGGGATTTTTTAAAACGCCCTCAGCTATCATGACGTCAGCCCCAGCACCAGAGACCTCCTCCGAGGGTTGGAATATAAATTTCACGTTTCCAGAAAAATCATTTTTCATCCTAGAAAGTACGATTGCCGTACCCATGAGGATTGCCGAATGTACGTCATGACCGCACGCATGCATTACCCCTTCAACCTTTGAGGCGTACTTGGTTTTTTTATTATCGTTAATTGGTAGGGCGTCCATGTCAGCGCGAAGTGCAATTGTTTTTTTACTGTCCTTTTTTAATGTACCCCTAAGAAGACCAACAAGACCATGACCACCGAGATTTTTTTTAACCTCAATATCATTATCCTCAAGCACGCCAGCGATAAAACTCGCCGTCTCAACCTCTCCGCCCGATAGCTCTGGGTTTTCGTGAATCTCTCTCCTAAACTTAATTAGACGCTTCTCAAGAGTAAGAACCTCAGAGCGAATTTTCTCTAGGATACTTTTATTAAGGGTGCTACTGCTTCTGGTTTTTTTATTTTTTTCTTTCTTCAAAAAGTATTCCTCTCTTTTTTTAAACCTTAAGTGGTTATTATGGCACGCCCCGATCTTCTAGGATCCCCAGCACCTGAGAATGTTCCGTCAAAATTATTTTGAGCCGCATGAAGACCACCAAAATAAACATGCAACTTACCCCAAACATTCACATCTATATTTTTTTCTTTTATTAACTTTAAAGTCAAGTCAAGCTCCTGCTCAGCCTGAAAAACCAAGCCGTCCCAGTGGAACCTCGGCGCGTCAACTGCCCTTGTTATCTCCATCTTAAAATCAATTATATTTAAGATTACTTGCAAGATTGCACTTCTAATTCGCATTGAACCACCTGAGCCAAGAACAATCTCTGGGGTCTCGCCTTTCATAACAATTGTTGGAGCCATCATCGAACTCATCCTCATACCTGCGCTCTGAGCGTGAAAACCATGAGGGTTTAAGTCCTCTTCCCCGAGCATATTATTCATCATAATACCTGTCCCTGGGATCATATGCCCTGAGCCAAAACCAAGTGAGGTCGTGACGCTTGCGGCTTGTCCGTCCTCGTCCAAGACACTTATGTGCGTAGTATTGCCCATCACTCCGTCCTTAAATGTACTCTTTGAAAAATCAGTATCTGTTTTGTTCTTTAGTTTTTCTATAAAGGCATTTACATTATCATCAGAGAAAAAACTCTCAACCAAATCCCTGTCATTTACGGCGTGGTCAAATTCCGTGCTTCTTGCCTCATCAACAACACGCATTAGCTCAAAGAGAAAATCCACATACTCGCTGCTATCTCTCTTTATCTTTGAAAGATCAAAACTCTCAGTAAGCCTTAGAGCAAAGGCAATAAGGGAGCCTCCAGAAGAAGGCGGCGGATTTGTATAAATTCCTCGCCCCCTGTAATCTACCTTTAACGGAGCTCTGGCGAGCACTTTGTACCCTACCAAATCAGCCTCCGTAATTAGGCCGTTTGGTGTGCCAAACCTAGAGAGGAGTTTATCCGCCACCTCGCCAGTATAGAAAGAATCAAAACCAATACTGCCAAGGGAGAGCAGGCAATTTGCAAGAGGTTTATTTTTTATAACCTCTCCTTCTTTTAAAAGCTCGCCGTTTGGAGATGAAAAGGCTTGCCCCTCTGGGGTAGCCTCCATAACAGGGGCTAGTAACTTTAAAAATAATGCCTGATGAAAATTAAGTTTAACACCCTCACTTGCGTACTTAACCGCGGGTTCTAAAAGTGTTTGAAGGGGAAGCGTGCAGTGGTTTTTGTAAACTAAATCCAGACCAGCTGGAATTCCAGGAACGGCAGCAGAGCCCTCACCAATAAATATTCTCTGTACAGTCTCTGTAAAGTCAATATCAACTGGGGTAAAACTACCTGGCTTTGTGCCGTCTGGAAGTCCAAGGCCTGGAACAGATGTGAAAAAATCATAGAGAAGAGTCTCACCACTTTTTGTGTGAGCCATTAAAAACCCGCCGCCACCGGGACTTGTTAGGCACGGCTCAGTAACAAAGGCTGCGGCAGAGGCCGCGACAGCAGCATCAAAGGCATTACCGCCTTTCTCTAAGATAGATATACCAGCCCTTGATGTTAGCTCATGACCTGAGGCAACAACCCCCTTTTTTTTCCCTGATTTAACCATCACCCTCCACGGCATTTACCTCTGCCTCTAAGATATCAGCAAGTTTTCTTACAATCTCTTTTTTCTCTGAGGTCTCATTAAAAATACTGCGTTGTCTTGATGCCCCAGACGAGCTCACTAAGATGTCTTTAATTTTATCTAAATAAGAACTCGTTTCAAGGGAGGTTGCTACAGGGGCTAAGTCTTCAAGGAGTTCCCCTATTATTTTTTTTACTGGGACGTTTTCTTCTCCCTTTTCGTTTATGAATTCGCCCTCCAATCCGTAGCGAGCGGCCCTCCATTTATTCTCCCTAACTATAAAAGAATGCGGTCTCTCAAATCTAATGCCAGCCTCAAACTCTTTCTCAAATTTTACCACAAGTGCTTGAACAAGGCTCGCAATCGCTAGTATCTCATTAATGGTCGAGGGTGCGTCACAGATTCTAACCTCAATTGTTCCAAAATCAGGGTGAGGCCTTAAGTCCCACCAAAGCTCGCGTGTAGTCTCTATTGTCTTGGTCTGTAGGTAGTTTTTAACAAGCCGGGCAAAGTCAGCCCAACTCTCAAAATAAAAAGGTAGCCCTGCAATAGGGAGTGTCTCAAAGACCTTTGTCCTATATGATTTAAGGCCTGAATCACGGTCATTCCAAAAAGGCGAATTTGAGGATAAGGCAAGAAAATGCGGCATATATTGAAGTAGTCGGTTAAGGACGTATATACAACCCTCCCCGCTCTTTACCCCAACATGAACATGAAGACCAAAGATATTAAAACGAGTTGCGACCATCTGGAGTTCATCTAGAAGTCGTTTGTAACGAGGGTTACGCGTGACTTCCTGATCCTTCCACTTTGAAAACGGATGAGTGCCAGCAAGGGCAATCCGAGTATTATTTTTCCTTGCTTCTTTTATTACAATAGAGAATTTTTTTCTTAAATCCTCTCCTGCTTCAGCTATTGTATTTGATTTTTTTGTATTTATCTCGACGCAAGATGTTAATAGTTCGTGCTTTAATGAGGACTGAAGCTCCTCAATAGAAAACTCACCGCCACTAAGAGTCACGCCTTCAAATACGCCAGAGATAATCTCCTCTGATTTTCCAACAAGAGAGAGGTCTGCTTCGTCCACAAGTTGACACTCAATCTCGATACCAACGCTTGGCCCATCAGAGCTATTGAATTTTATATCCATATAAAAAGAATACCAGACTTTTTTCTTATTATAAATAAAAAAAGATTCTAAGGATTATAAGAAAAGTCTTAATTTACATGTGCTACAATAGATTAATGCTCGGTAAGATACTTAAATTTAGCCCTGTCAGGGCATTCGTAATTGTCCCGTTCTTTATTCTTGCCCTTCCTTTTGGCCCTTTTGTACCTAGTATAATAAAAGTTACGCGCGCTCCAGTTCCTCTTGAGATAATAACAAACGGCAGTATAGCACTCGGAGAAGTAGCGAGTTTTTCAATCAAACTCCCTCCAAAGGCATATACAAAGACAGGGAGTTTTAACGGTACACCTGTCTTTTTCTTTAAATCTGGTAGCGGATACTCTGCCCTACTTCCAGCCACACTCTCTAGCACGCTCGGTACCCACCTCTTGGAGTTAAAGATAGAGGCTCCGGGGAAAGAGTCTAAAAGTTTTTTCTACCCCCTAGAGATTAAAGATAAAAAGTACGAGGTCTCAAGAATAACTGTTCCAAAATCCATGTCGCATTTTTCAAAGAAAACACTTAAGAGAATGAAGAAGGAGCGAAAATCTGTTAAAAAAGCTCTCTCAAAGGGAACCGGTAAAAAACTCTGGAAAGACGCCTTTATCAGACCAGTCCCTGGGAAACTAACAAGTGGATTTGGTAAGAGAAGATTCATAAACGGAGAGTCTAGAAATCCACACTCTGGGGCTGACTTTCGTACCCCACTTGGAGAGCCCGTACTTTCGCCAAGCTCTGGGGTCGTTGCCTTAATAGGTAATCACTACCTAACTGGTTACACTGTTATAATAGACCACGGCCTTGAGCTGTTTAGTTTTTACTATCATCTATCTAAGTTAGAGGTAAAGACCGGAGAGGTTGTAGAGGAAGGTACCCTACTTGGTCTTGCGGGTTCAACTGGGCGTTCCACCGGCCCTCACCTTCACTGGGGCATAAAAATCGGGGGAATAAAAGTAAATCCGCTTAGCCTAATTACCGCAACAGAGGAGATTACATTCATAAGAGAAAGTGAGGGGTAGAAAAAAATTATTGTAATTTTCATGGCAATGCCTTACCATAAAGTACAGGTAAAAATAAAAAAAACAGTTGCCGACTTGAAAGGGTAGCGGTTTCTGTTATTATCATTAGAGGAGGTAACACAAATGGAATTTGAACATCTTGAAGAAAAAGAGGCTGTTGAGAAGGCCGCTCTTATAGAGAAAAATGGTTTTGTTTTTTATTCTCACTTGGCTGACGTAATTGAAAATACTGAGGTTCGTGAGGCACTTAAAGCACTTGCAAATGACGAGGAAAGACATCTTCGAATACTTGAGAAAAGTTATTTTCCTGAGGCTGGTTTCCCTGATATTATAACAGATGAGGAGATTGAGATTGAACGCTACGTAAAGCGTGAGGGTGTGCCAGATTTATTTACTAGAAAACTTGATATGCCAAAACTAATCTCCGCAATTGATAACCCAAAGAAAGCCCTACTCATTGCCCTAGATGCTGAGATTCACTCTGCGGAGTACTTCACTGAACTTGCGGAATCTGCCAAGACAGAGGCTGGGCGTACAATCTATAAAGAGCTTGCGGATGAAGAACGCGGGCATGCAAAACACATAGAACAACTCTTAGAAAAATTATAAACTCAAAAAAAAAAATGATTTAAAAAAACCCCACTTAGCAAGGAACATTTGCCAAGTGGGGTTTTTTATTTTGCGACTTATATAGTTTTAAAATCCTAAAAGAAAAAAATATTACTCAAGCTTAAAGACTTTTTCTTCAAGTGTTGCACCAACCCCTATCCACTTAAGACCAAGGACAGCGGTATTGACTCCGGCCGCATACTTGACCTCGTTTTTATGAATAAGTACACCTTGGAAAATCTCAAAGTTTGAGTACTCTGTTAAAAATTCCATTGCTCGTCCTTGCATTGAAAACTTGCCAACAAACTTCTCAATCCTATTTGTCTCTGGATTTATATAATAATTCCCTGCTATCGGCCCTTCCGTTAAGGTTAAAACATTAAAGCCTTTATCCTCTGTTAGAGTTAGTAGGGCTTTTTTCTTTTGAAGAACAAGCGGGGAGAAAAACCTCATAAACTGCATCTGCATTGCCAGGAGAGGAGGCCCTTCAGCCCATGAAGAAACTGGGTCTTTTTCAGGTTCCATGAAAGCCCTAATCCCTTTTTCGCCGTTTAAGATTCGAACCTCAGCAGATTTTTCGTAAACTATCTCAACCCTAAGTTTGTCTGGAATCTCAATATAGCGAGTATCTGTACCCTTCTCATTCTTTGATACTGCATTCATATCCCAGACTGTTTTATAGGAATTAAGTTTCTTTAAATTCTCAGCTCCTCCGTACTCTACAATCATTTTATCGATTACACTTTCTACTGTTGCGGCTCCTTTATTATCAGTACACCCAGAAAAAATACCAAGTATAGTGACCAAAAGAATTACCAAAAAACTATTTTTTTTATTCCTCATGAACCTTTATCAAACCTCCGTTGTTGTGAATTTTAGAAAAATTAATCACCTTCATTACAATAAAACCGAAGCCCCAATTGACTCCCATTTACCAGAAACTACACGCCACTTACCATCTGATTCTTTTTTAAAAAAAAGATTAA
The DNA here is from genome assembly GCA_023134165.1 of Deltaproteobacteria bacterium. Taxonomy (GTDB): domain Bacteria; phylum Desulfobacterota; class GWC2-55-46; order GWC2-55-46; family DRQE01; genus JAGLUZ01. The sequence goes on from JAGLUZ010000010.1 coordinate 6,517, forward strand.
AACCAAAACCCGCTGAATCTCGTAGTACGATATCAGAGAGTTTTTCCACTCCAACACCTCTGGCAAGAATAGCCTTGACAGTAACAACAGCACGGTCACCATCAAGCTCTACATTTATTTTTCTAAGAAAAACCTTTGCTCTCTCTTTTTTTATTAACTCAAAGAGAAGTATACCTTTTATTGTTCGCCTTTCATTACCAAAATCATCACGGTAATCTTTGGAGATAAAGTTCATCACGCCTCTGATATTTTTCTCAGAGGCTTTTTGTGCCATCTCTTCTACGACGGCACGAAGTGCGTCTTCCTCTGTCTCTGGTTTTTTTGAGCAAGAAGAAAAGACCAAACCAAAAGCGAGCAAGATCATTATAGGTTTTATCGTAAAAAATAAATAGTTTTTTTTCATTACCAACAAGACCTTGAAAAAAAATACTTTAATAACTTTATTATAGTAAAAAAACCA
>JAGLUZ010000100.1 GCA_023134165.1 Deltaproteobacteria bacterium
AACCTCCTGAAACTCATAAACCCAGAGATTATAAACTCAAGTGGGAGTATTGTTTATGAGGAGGGGTGCTTGAGTGTCCCAGGCGTTAATGCAGATGTGAAGCGTGCAGGCGAGGTTACGGTGCGTGCATTAAATCAGGATGGAGAGCAATTTGAGATTGAGGCAAGTGGGCTTCTTGCCGTTGCCTTTCAGCACGAGATAGATCACTTGGACGGGATATTATTTATTGAACACCTTGGGCGGATAAAGAGAAATCTCATAAAGAGAAGGCTTAGAAAGATTGCCGCAGAAGAGTTAGAGTCGGCGTAGAAAAAAAAGGAAGGAACTACATGAATGAGGAGCAGTCTTTAAAAGGAGTTAGAATTATCTTTATGGGTACGCCTGAGTTTGCCGTACCTTCCTTAAATGCAATCTTGGAGGCAGGAGCAGAGGTAAGAGGTGTTGTAACTCAGGCGGCAAAACCACTTGGTCGGGGAAAAATTATTACAGATTCCCCGGTAAAGAAGGCAGCCCTCAAACACGGCCTTAAGGTTCTTGAACCCTTAAAAGTACGTGATAATAAATTTATAGATGAATTAAGAGCAGAGAACCCAGATGTAATTGTTGTCGTAGCGTACGGAAAAATACTTCCTCGGGAGATTCTAGAGCTTGCACCACTTGGGTGTATAAATCTTCACTCCTCGCTCTTGCCTGCTTACAGGGGGGCAGCTCCTATAAACTGGGCAATAATAAACGGGGATAAAAAAAGCGGGGTATCAACGATGCTCCTTGACGCGGGCATGGACACAGGGCCAGTTCTGTTAACTGACTCTGTCGAGGTTGGTGATACGGAGAAGGCAGATTCACTAACAATTAGGCTCTCAAAACTCGGTGCATCTTTGCTTGTTAAGACCATCAGAGGGCTTCGCTCTGGTGAGGTTTTGCCAAAACCTCAGGATGAGAAACTTGCAAGTTATGCCCCGCTCTTAAAGAAGGTTTACGGCTTAATTGATTGGAGCAAGAGTGCAGGTGAGATAGCAAATCGCATGCGCGGATTATATCCTTGGCCTGGAACATATACGCACATGGAAGAAAAACTTCTTAAGGTTCACGAGGGTAAGGCCTTAGAGGAAAATGACCAAGACGGAGAACCAGGTACGGTTCTTGGGTTTGATAACTCAGGGGTTAGGGTAAAGTGCGGACGCGGGGTTTTTCTTATAACTGAGCTTCAGATTGAGGGTAAGAAACGCATGGGTGTTGAGGATTTTTTAAAAGGGCATGCCCTTGAAGGAGTTGTATTTGAGTAGCGAAGATATCAAAAATACGGGTGAGGAAAATCCGCATAAAGGTCCAGAGAGCAGAACCTATAAACCAGGGTACGGGGTATTCCTGTGGTTGCTTTTGATAACAGCTGGTGGGGTCTTGTTATCGGCATTTATTTTTTGGTACGTCCCAAGCGTTGGGTACGGTTCCATTCATCCGTGGCTTCCATATGTTGCTGGTTTTGTTGTCCTCTCCGTAACGGGTTTTATCGTAATCGGGGCTTTTGCCATAACCTTGTCTCTCATCACCTCTGGCAAGGGAGGAGGTGCGCTTTCTTCTCGCTTTAGAGGGTTATTAATAAAATTCTTTCTCCCGCTGATGGTCATGATGGGCGGGGTTCTTCGCATTCCAAGGATTAAGATTGAGAAGGCATTTATTGAGATAAATAATCGCATGGTTCGCCAGATGGTTCAAGAAATGGCAAGGCGAGGGAAGCGACTTGCCCCGGATAAGATTGTCATCCTCATGCCGCACTGCATCCAGTATGATGATTGCAAGTTGAAGGTTACTCGCGAGGTTAGAAACTGTATTGGGTGTGGTAAGTGCGAGGTTGGTGAACTAGTGGAGCTTGCAGAGAAATACGAGATGGAACTTTTTATTCTAACCGGGGGTACTGTTGCAAGAAGAAAACTTGAAGAGTTTCGTCCAAAGGCTGTTGTTGCTGTTGCCTGCGAAAGAGACCTAACGAGTGGCATCCAAGACGCTTTTCCGCTCCCTGTAATGGCAGTTGTTAATAAACGCCCGCATGGATATTGTGTTGATACCGGCGTTGCAATAGAGGAGATAAAGGACGCAGTAGAGGACTTACTCGCACGTGCGTAGCTTTTTTTTAAAGTTTACTAATTTATATTAACTCTTAAATTTTTTTCAGTTTTTCAAGTTACCCCTATCAAAATCTTATGAAAAAATACTTCTTAATAGTTCTAATTGTGGTTTCTTCCTTCATTTTCTCTCCACATCAAAGTTTTGGTTCTGATGATAATTCCCCGCGTATTGGTATTGCAATCGGCTCAGGCGTTCCGTTTGGAGGCCTTGGCGGTTACGTCTCCTATGAGCCTCTCAAGTATTTTTCAGCAAGCCTTGGTGCAGGAGTAAACAGGGCGGGTCTTGGATGGGCAGTTGGTTCGAGGTTTTATTTTAATGATAGAGATAAGCTCGTTAGGCCAAGGGTCTCTGTTTTTTACGGTGTTCTTGGAACTTTGGAAGACCAAAACGGAGACCTTAAACCACTTGAAGGATACTCCTACGGCCCGGGCGTTCTTTACTGGATAGCAGAAGACCTAACCCTTGAGTTTGATGTATTGTTTTTAGATTATAATCTGCCAAGCGGCTACATGGATGAAGGATCAAAAACAGTAGTCTCCATTGGGGTAGGGCTGCATTTTTAAGCAGATATATTTTTTTATCAAAAGATGAATATTAACTTGATTATTCATTATTCATGGTATATACTTTTAGTTATGGTAGATAAGGAAAAGGTCAGGGGATGTATTCTCCTCTCTGCGTTAAAGAGATTTAGCCACTACGGTTTTAATAAAACCACTATGGCTGAGATAGCAAAGGACTGCTCAATGAGTGCGGCAAATCTTTACAGGTACTTTAAAGACAAAGCCGAGATTGGACTTTGTATAACAAAAAATCATTTTGAACGTGAGCATAAAATAATTATAGATATAATTGAGAGAAAAGGGAGTCCATCAAAAAAACTAGGTCAAGTTTTTTTAGCACTCGTTAACTATAACGCCTCGGAGTTTGACAATAGCCCTGCGATTATGGAGCTTGTAGATCACGTCTGTACAAACGGGAGTGAGCTGATAGATGCACATAGAGAGAAGATGCATTTTTTTATAAGCAAGATTTTAAAAGAGGGTCAGCAAAGCGGAGACTTTAGGGTTTCAAATATAGATGAGACAGCAAAGACAATTGCCTTTGCTTCCATCCCGTTTCATGCAACCCCTGTTTTTTTGCTACTCAAATGCGGCGGCCACACAAGGGAGACAATGCAGGAGATGGCTCTTCGAGTTGCAGATTTAATGGTAAAAGGTATTAAGAAAAAGAAAAAATAAATTTTATAGTTTACTCAATAATTTTAGAATTTGAGTCTTTATTTTAAGGAGTTTTTTTATGACCCACGGACAAAAAGTTATAAAGTACAGATGGATTATTTTGGCACTCACTCTTTTGGTGGTAAGTGGGGCTGGGTACGGTATGAAGTTTCTTGGTTTTGAAACTGACGGAAGAGTTTTTTTTAGTCCTGAGAACCCTCAACTGAAAGCACTTGAAGCATTTGAGAGAACCTACAATAGACAAGATAATATTATCTATGCAATTGAGCCAAAAAATGGCGACGTCTTTACGGCAAAGACACTGCTCGCTATCTCAGAACTGACAGAGGCTTCTTGGCAGATTCCATACTCAAGCCGAGTTGACTCTATTACAAATTACCAGCACACAGTTGTTGACCAAGATGATTTGGTTGTTGGAGACCTTGTGCCAGACCCAGCGAGCCTTACTTCCAGAGAGCTTGAAGAGATAAAAAAAATCACACTAAATGAGCCAACACTTGTAAATAGAATTATCTCGCCAGACGGAAAGATGGCAATTGTAATGACGACGATTTTAAAGCCAGAGGATGGCTCCAAAGACGCTGACGTTAATATTGAGGTAAACGATTACATAAAAAAAGAGGTAGAGAATTTTAAGGCCACGCACCCAGAGCTTGATATTTATTTAACAGGGAGCGTTCCCTTTGATCTGGCTTTCACCGAGGTAAGTCAAAATGATATGCGTAGACTTATGCCGGTGATGTTTGTAATCATTATTGTCTTTATGTATTTATTTCTTGGCTCAGTAGCAGGCACCATCGCAACCATCACAGTTGCACTCCTCTCAATAATCGTAGCCCTTGGACTCTCCGGTTGGTACGGCCTAAAGATAACCTCACCGAGTGCAATGGCTCCGACGATTATTCTAACCCTTGCGATTGCGGATTCAATACATATATTAACGACGATATTCTATGAGATGCGCCGAGGCATGCCAAAGGCCAAGGCAATAGTTGAGGGTGTGCGTGTAAATATGTTACCTGTTTTTTTAACAAGCATCACAACCGCAATCGGATTTTTGTCGATGAACTCTTCAGATGCACCACCCTTTAGAGACCTTGGTAACGTTGCCGCAACCGGTGTGATGGCGGCTTTTTTCTTCTCAATTTTTCTTCTCCCAGCTCTTATTTATATTTTTCCTATAAGAGTTAAGGCTCACGTATCGACAAAACCACCGCTTAGTGAGCGACTCGGTGAATTTGTTGTACGGCAAAAAAGAGTGCTTTTAATCTCAAGTGTTGTAATTATAATTGGCATGATGGCTGGGATGATTGGGCTTGAATTAGATGATAATTTTAAAGAATATTTTGATGAAAGATACCCGATTAGAACAGAGACGGATTACGTCTCAGAAAAATTCATGGGTATGGATGTGATTGAAATTTCACTCCCAGCAGGTGAGGCGAGTGGAATAAATGAACCTCTTTATTTGGAACGTCTTGAGAAACTTGCAAATTATATTAAGACCAGGGACGGAGTCTCTCACGTTAACGGGGTAAATGATATTATCAAAAGATTAAATGTGACGATGAACAATGGGGATGTGGAGTTCTATAAAATTCCAAAGAACCGTGAACTCATTGCACAGTACTTGCTCCTCTACGAGATGAGTCTGCCTTTTGGTTTGGATCTAAATACCTCTATTAGTGTTGATAGATCCTCAACGCGTCTAACAGCAATGCTTAGAGGATTAAGTGCTGTAGATATGCGAGCCCTTGAGTCTGATATCTTGGGCTGGATGAAAACGAATGTGCCTGAGATTTATTCCCACCCAACGGGGATGTCCTTGATGTTCTCGCATATCTCGGAGCGTAATATCAGGAGCATGCTCGGCGGCGGTGCAGTGGCACTCATCTTAATCTCTATAATTCTTGTGATTGCACTAAGGTCTGTGAAGATTGGTATAATTAGTTTGGTTCCAAATCTCATCCCGGCCTTTATGGCCTTTGGTCTGTGGGGATACTTATTTGATACAGTTGGGCTTGCTGTGGCAATTGTATCGGTCATTAGCCTTGGAATAGTTGTAGATGATACCGTGCATTTTTTAAGTAAATATTTACGAGCCAGACGTGAGCATGGGATGAACCCTGAGAGTGCGGTAAAGTATACTTTTAATGTCGTTGGACGAGCAATTATTACTACGACCATGGCAATCTCTGCTGGGTTCTTGGTTCTGACTTTATCTGGCTTTAAGTTAAATCTCTCGATGGGACTCTTAACAGCCTTCTCTGTGGCCTTTGCTCTTCTTGTGGATTTTTTCTTCTTACCGCCGCTTCTTATGAGGATAGACGCTGGGTCTAGATCGAGTAAAAAAATATAAAGTTTTTTTAGAAATTAAAATCAAAGGAGACTTTTTTATGGACAAGAAATTTTTCTTAAAAGGCAGATTTTATTTCTCAGTTGTAATGGTTCTCGCTTTTTTGGGTCTTATAGTTTTTGAGGGTATGGCAAATGCCGAGACCGAGGAGATGAGAGGTAACGAGCAGGGGCTTGCCATTGCAAAGGAGCGAGAGAAGAGAGCAAAAGGTTTTGTTGATTTCACTGGAGATATGGAGATGATTCTTAAGAATCGTCACGGTGAGATTAGTACGAGACAGATGAGGACAAAGACCTTGGAGGTGAAGGGAGACGGTGACAAGGCTCTTTCAATCTTTGATACCCCGAGGGATGTTAAGGGGACAGCCTTTCTTACCTTTTCTCATAAATCAGGTGATGATGATCAGTGGCTCTACTTGCCAGCCCTAAAACGGGTGAAGCGTATAAGTTCATCAAATAAATCTGGGTCTTTTATGGGTAGTGAATTCGCTTATGAAGATAT
>JAGLUZ010000101.1 GCA_023134165.1 Deltaproteobacteria bacterium
GAAAAGCTTTGGAGAAATTTTACCGTCATGAGATCTAGTAAGACTCGAATAGTGCGAGAGAGTCCGTACTTTGAGGTACCAAAACGCCTTGCATGGTGCCTAGTTGGAACCTCGATTATTTCAGCACCAACCCAGCTTGCAATGGCTGGGATAAAACGGTGCATATCACCGTAGAGTTTTATATTCTTAATTACCTCGCGTCTGTAGGCCTTAAGCGTACAACCGTAATCATGAAGATGAACACCCGTTACCTTGGATATCAACCAATTAGCCGCAATAGAGGGAAGTCTTCTTGTTAAGAATTTATCCTTCCTGTCTTTTCGCCAACCACTTACAACATCTACGCCCTTGATATTTTCAAGGAGCATGGGGATGTCTTCTGGGTCATTTTGGAGGTCTGCGTCCATGGTGATTACAACGTCACCAGTGGAGTACTCAAAGCCAGCGGCCATGGCCGCTGTTTGCCCAAAGTTTCTCCTAAAGGCTACGACAATTACCTTATCATCCTTTAACTGCAACCCCTCTAATACCTTTACAGAAGTATCCTTACTACCATCATCAACAAAAACAATCTCATAAGGTCTGCTTAGGTCTTCCATAACAGGCTTTAAGGTATCGTACAACCTAGGAAGGCTCTCCTCCTCATCATAGACAGGGATGACTATTGAGACTGATTCTTCTTCATTATTTTTTTCATCTTTTTTTGCCTTATCTTTTTTCTTAGTCAAGAATGCCTCCTGCTTCATTAATACTTTTTTTCTTTGCGTCAAAGACCCGCTTTAAAAACAATGCAACTAAAGCTACTGATGCCCCAAGCAAGGCTCCCGCTAATACATCCGAGGGGTAGTGCTCTCCTGCGTAGACCCTAGACCACATCGTAAGTACGGCTAGGGCTATAAAGGCTGGTGCGTACTTTCTAAATGAAAGAGCAAGGACAAGTGCAAAAGCCCACGTATCGGTTGTCTGCCGTGAAGGAAAAGAAAAAGAATTAGCACACTCGACAATAACCCGAATACCACTTAAGACCTCGCAAGGCCTCGGCCTCATAAAAAATCCCTTTAATAAATAAGCCGCTAGGTCTGCCAAGACCAAAGCAAGTGCCGTGACAAATAAAACCTTCTTTGTATTAGGATTGCCTTTTAAAAAACAAAGACCACCAATTAGTACAAGCAGGCCAAAGACTAAATGTTTATGTAGGATAACTACAGCAAAAAAATCAACGAAACCGTATGTCATGGTTTTATTGATTAGAAAGAAAAGTCTCTCATCAAGGTTCGTTAATGAAGCCAAGGCCCTCTCTCCTCTGCATTAGTAAGCTCGTCTCTTTGCTCATCACTAATAGACCTGTCTGCCTTACTCCCCCTATCTTTGTTTTGCAAGAGGCATTGCTGAACTGCATCAAAGGCGTCTTTTGCCGTAACCTCGCTCATACACTCTGGCTTAGGGCAAACCCTCTTAAAGCACGGAGCGCAACTCATCTCACGCCTTATTGTAGAGTCTTCAAAGCCGTAAGGGCCTGTGCGTATATGTGAAGTAGGGCCAAAGATAGCAACCTGTGGAACACCAAGACCTGCTGTCATATGCATTGGCCCAGAATCTACGGTCAGGACAAAACGAGCTCTAGAGATTAGAGCTGTTAACCCTTTTAGCGTGGTCTTCCCTGCCAGATTTAGTGCCTCAACTCCAGACTCTCTAAGTAGCTCTTCTGCTTCTTTGGCCTCATTTTTTGAACCAATTACAACAGCCCTCATATTAAGTTCCCGCTTTGCCATTTTTATAAACTCTGCGGCATTTTCAAGTGGCCAGACCTTGGTTGACCACCTAGCAAAAGGGTTAATTATAAAAAATTCCTCTGTTCCCGAAATGCCACCTTCTTGAAGTAAGGCCTCAACTCCTGAACTTTCTTTTAAGCCAAAGTATAAGGGGCAATTTAGAGACAAAGTTGGCAGGCCAACTCTTGCTCCAGTACTCTTGACTGCGTACCTTGCAAGTGTCAGGTACCTCTCCACAGCGTGCCGCTCTATATCAGATGGGGGAAGTTTTTCATTTAAGAAAATATAACTAAGCTCTCTTGCATTTGAGAACCCAATACGTTTTTTTGCACCAGAGAGGTAAATCCATAAACCACTCTTAAAAAGCCCTTGAAAATCAAGTGCCATATCATAATTAGTAGAACGTAGTTCTTTTACGACCTCCAGGTTCTCTCTTGGGCTACTTAGCCACCCTTTTTTCTTTACTACAATAACCTTATTAATCATCGGGTGGTCAAGCAAAAGATTACTCGGGGCTTCTTCCACAAGCCAATCAATCTGAGCCTCTGGCAAAGCTCTCCTGAGGATATCCAGTGCGTAAAGGGTCTGAACAACATCCCCTATGGCTGAAAGTTTTACTATAAGTATCTTCATATTTTTTTATCTTTTTTAAAAATACGCATCACAGATTTAGTGCTAACAATTTTTTATCTCTCTCACTATCCACTCGGCTGCACCCAAAAGATCCTTTGCTATTAAGTCTGGGATAATCCCCTCTGTTGAGTGGTCAAATTTTTCTCTCTCTTTCTCACCAGCCCCTGTTAGTACAAGTACGCTCTTAGCTCCGACATTTTTTCCAAGAGCAACGTCAACAAACTTATCACCTACCACAAAAGAACTCTTGGCCTTTACGGCGTGCTCTGCCTCTGCCCTTTTAACAAGTGCTGTCGCTGGTTTTCTACAATCACAATTATCGTCTGGGCGGTGTGTGCAATAATAAATACCGTCTATCCTTGCACCCTCTAAACTTAGTAACTCCTTCATACGTGCATTTACAAGACCAAGGTCAGTCTCAGTAAAATACCCCCTACCAATACCAGACTGATTCGTTACGATAAAGACCTTTACACCTGTTTGGTTTAAAAGCCTAATTGCCACAGCCGCACCCGTAATAAGTGTAAAGCCTTCGGCTACACCAATATAGCCGGTATCAATATTAATAGTCCCGTCCCTATCAAGGAAGACAGCAACCTCACTAATTGGCAAACTCACCTTGAGACCTCCGAGTATAATTCAAGAGAAGCTTCTACGACCTCACTTGGGGGTAAATTCTTTAGACAATTAAGGTGACCAAGTGGGCACTCTCTTTTAAAGCACGGACTACAACTTAGCCCCTTATAGATAAGAGCTGTCCTATTTCCAAGCGGCGAAGTTAGGGCTGGAGAGGTAGAGCCAAAGATTGCAACCGTTGGTGTGCCAAGCGCCGCACTAACATGCATAGGGCCAGAATCATTTGTTAAAAACAACTTTAGAGTAGATGTAATAGCCATAAACTCTCTAAGTGAGGTTACACCCACAAGGTTAATTGGTTTTGCATCTAAACTTAAGACTAGGGCGGTATATAACTCGCGTGCAAGTAAGGCGTCTCCTGGGCCACCGAGGATTACAACCCTTGCCCCAAGCTCTTTAGCAAGTTCAGTTAAGGCCTTAGTAAAACTCTCCACTGGGTACATCTTTGCAGAGCCAAAACTAGCCCCAGGGGCTACTCCAATTATGATGTCGTCATCTTTAAGTCCGTACCCCTTGAGTATCAACCTTCCAGCCTCTAGTTCCTTACTACTAATTCGTATACTTGGTTTTAGCTGAGAAGTACTACCTTCAGTTGAGATGCCACATATACCGAGACGAGCCGCCATATGCTCTACAAT
>JAGLUZ010000102.1 GCA_023134165.1 Deltaproteobacteria bacterium
TGGAGTTCTTCATCCACGGCATCATGGCACGAAGTTTCTCACCAACTGCCTCAATAGGATGTTCCTCACCTTTTTTATTTAGAGCGTTAAAGTTTTTAAGTCCGCCCTTGTGCTCGGCTACCCATTCTTCTGCAAATTTTCCGCTCTGAATCTCGCCGAGAATCTTCTTCATCTCTTTCTTTGTCTCATCAGTTATGACGCGAGGCCCTCTTGTTAGGTCCCCGTACTGAGCAGTATTACTAATTGAATAACGCATATTTGCAATGCCACCTTCGTAGATTAGATCCACAATAAGCTTCATCTCGTGGAGGCACTCAAAGTAGGCCATCTCAGGTGGATACCCAGCCTCGGTTAGTGTCTCAAAGCCTGCGGTAATAAGTGCTGTTACGCCGCCGCAAAGTACGGCCTGCTCACCAAATAAATCTGTCTCAGCCTCATCCTTAAAGGTAGTCTCAATTATTCCAGCCCTACCACCACCAATGGCACTGGCGTAAGAGAGTGCAACTTGAAGGGTATCACCAGAAGGATCTTTATGTACGGCAACAAGCGTTGGTACTCCTCTGTCCTTTGTAAACTCGTGCCTTACAAGGTGGCCTGGCCCCTTTGGGGCAACCATGAATACGTTTTTATCAGCACTTGGTTTTATATTTCCAAAGTGGATGCTAAAGCCGTGCGCAAAGACCAAGTAAGCACCCACCTTTAGGTTTGGTTCAATCTCTGTAGCATATGTATCACCCTGAATCTCATCTGGGATTAAGACCATAACAACATCAGCACTGCTTACGGCCTCAGCTACAGTTGCAACCTTAAGGCCTGCGGCCTCGGCTTTTTTCCAAGAGCCTGAGCCTCTGCGAAGACCAACTGTTACTTCAACTCCACTCTCCTGCATGTTCTGCGCATGAGCGTGACCCTGACTTCCAAAACCAACAACCGTAACCTTCTTACCCCTTATTATCTCTAGGTTTGCGTCCTTATCATAATAAACTTTCATCTTTCTTAGTGCCTCCTTAGCATTATATTAAAGTTGTTTTTTTATTTTTTCACTTTGTTTTTGTTGTCTTTCCCATGGCAATACGCCCTGTCCTTGCCATCTCTTTTATACCAAATGGGCGAAGAAGCTCAATCATTGCCTCTATCTTCCCCTCATCGCCGGTAATCTCCACTGTGTAGGATTTTATTCCAACATCGACGACCTTTGCCCTAAATATCTCAACAATACTGAGTATCTCAGTTCTGTTATCAACTGTGGCATTGACCTTAATTAGGGCTAGCTCACGCTTTAGATACTCCTCGCCTGTTAGGTCATGCACCTTTACTACATTTACGAGTTTATTGAGTTGCTTTAGGATTTGCTCAATAATGCGTTTTTCACCAACGCTAACGATGGTCATGCGTGAGATCATTGGGTCAGCGGTCTCTGCCACACACAAGCTCTCGATATTATAGCCCCTACCAGAGAACAGGCCGCTTATGCGAGAGAGTACGCCAAACTCATTTGTTACAAGTACTGATATTGTATGCTTCAAAATTTTTCTCCATAAAAAGTTGTTAGAAGTTATGCGTAAAAAAATCTGTTGTGGTTCAATTTGCAAAATTGAACTCGCGATTTGTTTGTTTTAAGATTGCCACGTTCGCTAGCAAAAACATGTCGTTTTGTTTTTTTCTTTTTCACATCACGTATAATGCATCACGCTTTACAAAATTTAAACCAAGAGCATCTTGTTTAGAGGTTGCCCTGCTGGTACCATTGGATAAACACCCTCTTTGGGATCAACCACAAAGTCCATGATAACAGGCCTGTCATTTATCTTCAAAGCCTCTTTGATTATCTTATCAACCTCTGCGGGTTTTGATGCACGCAGTCCAACACCGCCGTAGGCATCAGCAATCTTCACAAAGTCTGGTTTCTTTCCAAGACAAGTGTGTGAATATCTTTTATCAAAGAACAGCTCTTGCCACTGCCTGACCATTCCAAGAAAACGATTATTTAGTATCGCAATCTTTACAGGCAATTTCTCGTCCACTGCTGTTGCAAGCTCCTGAATATTCATCTGTATTGAGCCGTCTCCAGCAATATCAATAACTGTCTTTTTGGGGAACGCAACTTGGGCTCCAATTGCTGCTGGCAAACCGTACCCCATCGTACCTAGCCCACCAGATGTTAGGAAGGTTCTGGGTTTATCGAACTTATAGTACTGCGCAGCCCACATCTGATTTTGACCAACCTCAGTTGAGATTATTGCCTCGCCTTTTGTGAGTTTATAGAGCCTATCAACAACATACTGCGGTCTTATGCGGGCGTCCTTTGGTTGATCGCATTTCAGGGAATGCGTCCTCTCCCAAGTTGTAACCTCAGAGAGCCATTCCTTTATAACCTTTTCTCTGCCCTTTTGCTTGGTCTTGGCAGGGATGGCCTTTATCATATCTTTTAAGACCTCAGAGACGTCACCAACTATTGGCACATCAACCTCAACATTCTTACTAATAGATGTCGGGTCAATATCAATGTGAACTATCTTTGCATTAGATGCAAATTTTTCAACCTGACCTGTTACTCGGTCATCAAAGCGAGAGCCAATAGCGATTAAACAATCCGTATTTGTGATTGCCATATTGGCCGTATATGTGCCGTGCATTCCGAGCATTCCCATAAAGAGCGGGTCTGTTCCTGGAAAAGCTCCAAGCCCCATTAGGGTTGTTGTAACAGGTATCTTTAATTTTTTTGCAAAAGCCGTTAGCTCCTTTGATGCATTCGAATTTACAGCCCCGCCTCCAGCGTAAATAACAGGCCTCTTTGCATTTACAATAAGGTCCATCGCACGCTTAATCTGCCCGGGATGCCCCTTATAGGTTGGCTGATAGCTTGGTATACTTGCCTTGGCTGGGTAGTGAAACTTATGCGTTGCCGTTAGTACGTCCTTTGGAAGATCAACCAAGACAGGGCCTGGCCTCCCAGTTGTTGCGATATAAAAGGCCTCTTTTATTATGCGAGCAAGGTCCTTAATATCCTTTACAAGGTAATTATGCTTTGTACACGGCCTTGTTATCCCAACAATATCAGCCTCCTGAAAGGCGTCATTGCCTATTAACCCAGTTGGTACTTGTCCTGTAAAAACAACGATTGGGATTGAATCCATATAAGCCGTTGCAAGCCCTGTGACTGTATTTGTCGCCCCTGGCCCTGAGGTTACGAGCGAGACTCCGGGTTTACCTGTTGCACGGGCGTAGCCGTCAGCCATATGCACCCCGCCTTGCTCGTGGCGAACAAGGATGTGGCGAAGTTTTTTATAATTATAAAGTGCGTCATAGATTGGAAGCACAACCCCGCCGGGATAGCCAAAGACCGTATCAACGCCTTCCTTAACAAGGGACTCTAAAAAAATCTCAGCCCCAGTTAGTTCTTTATTTTTTTTGTCATCTTTTTTTTGCTTCATTATTTTCAAGTCCGTTTTTTTATTTTTTTAGTCTGAATGTTTGTCACAGTCTTAGGTTCAATCGGTCTCTGACCGTTTGCAAAATTGAACCAGCATTTGGTTTTTTTTAGTGCCCAATCAAATTACTAGGCATTTAAAAAACCTTACGCCTTCAAGACCGCCCCAGTATTTGCACTTGTTACGGCCTTTGCATAGCGAGCAAGCCACCCCGTGGTAATCTTTGGTTTTGGGGCTTTCCATTTTTTCCTGCGTTCTTCTAATTCTTTTTCACTAACCTTAAGCTCTATCTTTCTCTTAGCGATATCAATCTCAATAGAGTCTCCGTTCTTAATTAAAGCAATAGGTCCACCCTCCATCGCCTCCGGAGAGATGTGACCAATGCACGGGCCGCGTGTACCACCAGAGAAACGACCATCTGTTATAAGAGCAACGCTATCGCCAAGTCCCATGCCAATGAGCATGGCCGTAGGGGCTAGCATCTCACGCATCCCAGGGCCGCCTTTTGGGCCTTCGTAACGTATCACAACTACCTCGCCTTTCTTGACCTTGCCGCCAGTAATGGCACGCATAGTTGCCTCTTCAGAATCAAAGACGCGAGCCTTGCCTATAAAATGCATCATCTTATCACTCACACCCGACTGCTTTACAACAGAGCCAAGTGGGGCAATATTGCCGTTTAGAACTGCGATGCCGCCTTCTTTGTGATGCGCTTTACTCATTGGGCGAAGCACGTCTTCGTCTATATACTTCACCTCAGAGACAATCTTCTTTATCGTCTTCCCTGAGAGCGTTGGGTTGTCTTTTATCTTGGTACCAAGACGCTTTAGTACAGCTGGAATACCCCCAGCCCAGTGAAGGTCTTCCATATAATAAGGGCCAACTGGCTCTAGTGAGGCAATGTGCGGAGTCGTTAGGCTAAGTTTATTAAACAAATCTAGTGGTAATTTTACGCCTGCTTCATGTGCAATCGAGAGTAGATGCAAGACCGTATTGGAAGAACCACCAAGGGCAAGGTCAACTCTGATTGCATTTTCAAAGGCCGCGCGAGTGAGAATGTCCCTTGGAAGTATTTGTTTTTTTACAAGCTCCACAATACACTCACCACTATCATAAGCAATACGTCGTTTATCACTCATCACAGCTGGTGTCGTGCCGCAACCCGGAAGACTCATCCCCATAGCCTCAGTAAGTGAGGCCATGGTATTTGCCGTATATAATCCCTGACAACTTCCAGCTCCAGGGCAAGCCCCTTGCTCACAGGTCTGAAGTTCATCCTTTGAAATCTCCCCGCTCTTATACTTGCCCGTTGCCTCAAAGGTATTACGAATAAAGGAGAGTTTTTCTCCTTTATTTCTCCCGGTCATCATGGGGCCAGCCGTTACAACAATAGAGGGAATATTTAACCTCGCCGAGGCCATGAGCATACCCGGGGTTATCTTATCGCAGTTGGTGAGGAGAACAAGGCCATCCAAGGAATGAGCCTCAGCCACACTCTCAATTAAGTCAGCTATAAGTTCCCTTGAGGGTAGGGAATAATGCATACCTCTATGTCCCATTGCCATGCCATCACAGATACCCGGTACACCAAAGAGGAAGGGATAACCACCAGCTGTATGTACACCTTTTTCAATAAAACGCTCAAGATCTCGCATTCCAATGTGTCCTGGAATAAGATCAGTGAAGCTTGTGGCAACACCGATAAAGGGTTTTCTCATCCCACTCTTTGGCACACCTGTTGCGTATAAAAGGGCGCGGTGCGGTGTCCTCTCAAAACCTTTCTTCATCCTATCACTACGCATATATTTTCAACCCCGTAATTTTATATTTCTAATTTTTCATAACTTTCGAAAACCGTAAAAATCTAAGCCCCAGCGTTTTCCCCTATAATCTTCTCCATCTTGTCTTTTACAGCTAATTTGAGTAACTTTAATTTCTTTAATTCTTCCTCGTCTTCGGCAAGAAGGTGACCTTTTTTCTCTATCTTCTCAACTCTCTTATTATATCCCTTATGCTCGCTCATCAAATCACGAAAATCAGAGCTGACCTCACTTGTTTTTTGAATTACTTCCTCACTAAATGGCATATTTTTCCTCCCTATTCAATAGTTAGTTAATCTCTTGTTGTTTTAAAAATTCTACCCCATAGTCGAAGGCCTGTCAACAGTACGGAACACTCGGTAAACACTTATTAACTTAAGATAAATCAAGCCCCCTTAGAGGTAATTCTTCGAAGCTCTGCCTCGGATTTACGAAGATATACTGGCAATAATTCAGAGGCATCATATAGTTTCCCTGCGAGAGTACCAGCTTTGTCTTTATCCAAAAAACCAAGGGCAAGTTTAGAGATATTTAAGGCTCTAAGATGCCATAACTCAACTGGTAAAATATCGACCTCAACTGTCTCTTTAAAGTCTGAACTAATCTCGTCTGCGTAACGCTTAAGGCCACCACCGAGAAAATAAATCTTTTTACCAGTACCGTTTTCCTTTACGAGTTCAAGTAATTTACCCGTACTCATGGCCAAGTCAGGAGTGACTCTCTTTAAGGTATTACCTTCGTATTTAAATAAAGCTCCGTAGACCTCATTCTTACGTGCGTCTAATATTGGACAAATTAAGGCTTCGCTCTCAGTTAGCTCAGCCTCTTTATTCATGGCAAGTGCCTCTAAGACTGATAAACCAATTACGGGTTTCTTTAGTGTCCAAGCAAGCCCCTTTATTGCACTCACCCCAATTCTAAGGCCTGTAAAAGAACCAGGGCCTGTTCCGATTGCAAAGTAATCAATCTCATCTATAGTAGTCTTAGCTTTCTTTAGTGCCTCATCAATTGCACCCATAAGCCAGACCGAGTGTGTCCCAACATCAGTGGCACTTACCTCTGCGAGAAGAGTGCCACTTGCGCCGCAAACAACTACACTGCCGGCTGTCCCAGATGTATCTATCGCTAAAAGTCTCAATTCTTTTTCCAAGTCTTTCTAAGCAACCCCGCCCTCATACTCACCCCTCATATGGTAGCGTCCTACTACCCAATAGTAATTTCTCATTACAACCAACTAGCCCCAAGAAGTAACGACCCTTACAAGGTCATTCCACGTTACAAAGAGCATAAGCCCTATCAGTAAGAAAAACCCCACATTTTGCGTTGCAATCATAAAGCCGTCACTAAGTGGCTTACCCCGCATCCACTCAAGACCAAAGAAAACCAGGAAACCACCGTCAAGAACAGGGATTGGGAGAAAGTTAAGTATCCCAAGGTTTAGACTTAAAAAAGCGGCAAATGCCAAGAACGGAGACAGCCCAGACTCTGCCATCTTGCCCGAGACTTGAGCGATGAGGATTGGCCCGCCGAGGCTACCAAGTGAGTACTTACCCATTACAAGCCCTTTTATAAATGAACAGAGCAGAATTGTCCTATCAATTGTCTTTGCAAAACCAAGTTTTACAGATTCAACTAAGCCGTAGCTTCTTGTAATTGTTTCTTCTGTCTGCGTAACGCCAATAAGATGTGCGCCGTAATCAACATTTAAGACAGGTGTTATCAAAACGTCAAAGACCTTGCCAGCCCTATCTATTGTAAAGGTTCTCTCACTGCCACTCTTACCAATACTAAGCGGCAGTTCAATCCAGTGATTTATAGCCTTACCATCGATTGCCTTAATTAGATCTCCCGGAAGTAAACCTGATTTATCTGCGGCCTTACCCTCTACAACACCACCAATCCTTGGCTCCATTGGAGGGGCAAAACCACCGACACCAATTTGAACTCCCATGGTCTGCTCTTTAACCTTATGAGGGGTAAGGGTCGTGTCAATTAAGGTACCATTCCTATTAATTACTACAGACACGGTATTACCTGGATTCATCCCGATAAGTTCATTTAATTTTTCCCACGTACCGACCTTAATATTGTCCATCTTTATAATCTCGTCCCCTGCCTTAAAGCCAGCCTGCTCAGCGGCCTCACCCTCCATAACATAACCAACAATAGGAGCCTCAACCATGTAGGCTGGAGAACTTACACCGATTAAAAAAGTAATCGGATAAATTAGAAAAGCCAAGGCTAGGTTCATGATAGGCCCAGCGGCAACGATTGCAATCCTGCTACTAAGCGGCTTCAAGAGAAAGGACTTAGCCTTGTGATTATCCAGGAGTTGTTCCATCTCGTCCCCTGTCATATTGCTATCACCTAAACTAAGGGCTTCTTCGGGGTTATCACCTACCATCTTTACGTAACCACCAAGTGGCAAAATTGAGAGGCAATACTCTGTCTCTCCTCGTTTAAATGAAAAAATCTTCTTTCCAAAACCAAGTGAGAAGGTCTCAACCCCAACACCACAGTACTTTGCCATTGCAAAGTGACCAAGCTCATGTACAAAAATTAGTACACCCAAGACGAGTATTACTGAGATTATCATCGTAATCATATGAATTTATCCTTTTAAATTTTCTTTCTTTTTTATTTTATTTTCTTAAAACTTCTTCTTCTTTATAATCTTCAAGGCCTCAAGACGTGCCCAAGTATCGGCCTCTAAAACATCTTGAACATCTAAGACCTCTTTCTTTTTATGAAGCGAAAGAGTCTCTTCTATAGTTTTTGCAATGCCAGTAAAAGAAAGCTTGCCCTTTAAAAAAGCCCCAACAGCAACCTCGTCAGCGGCATTTAATACTGCAGGCATTGTGCCACCTGCCTTTAGTGCATCCATTGCAAGCCCAAGGCAAGGATACCGCCTTGAATTAACCTTCATGAACTTTAGGTTCTTGCCAGCAAGGTTAAAAGGAGCCTTTGCCGAAGGTAGTCTCTCAGGGAAACCAAGTGCATAAGCAATAGGGCCCTTCATATCAGTTGTTCCAAGCTCGGCTATAATAGAGCCATCAATAAATTCAGCCATTGAGTGGACAGTACTTCCAGGGTGAATTAAAACATCTACGTCTTCGACCTTAACATTAAAGAGCCAGCACGCTTCAATTACCTCAAAACCTTTATTCATAAGGGTTGCTGAATCTATTGTAATCCTTTGCCCCATCTTCCATGTCGGATGATTTAGCGCCTCTTTTGGGGTAATACTCTCAAAGGTCTTTAAGGGGCGACGAAGAAAAGGCCCTCCTGAGGCCGTTAAAATTAATTTTTTTAGGTCTTTTTTTCTACTCCCCCGTAGTACCTGAAAAATTGCACTATGCTCACTATCAATTGGAAGAAGTTTGACCTTGTTTTTTCGAACCTCTTTTGTAACAAGACTTCCAGCTATTACGAGGGATTCTTTATTGGCAAGTGCAAGATCTTTTTTTGCCCGAATTGCACTAAGCGTTGGCAAGAGGCCAGCTGCTCCAACAATTGCACTAACGACCATATCAACGCCAGCTATTGTTGCTGCTTCAGAGGCACCTTCCTCACCGTAGCCAACCTTAAAGTTAAGGCCAAGTTTCTTTAATTCCTTTAAATGAGCCTGCTTTAAAACAGATACAAACTTTGGGCGAAACTCTTGAATTTGCTCCTTTAAAACTTTGATATTACTGCCAGCACTTAGGGACTTAACCTTAAAACGCTCTGGATTTTGCCTTATAACCTCAAGGGTACTAACACCAATTGATCCAGTTGAGCCAAGTATCGAGATACCTTTCATTAATTTGCCTGCCTAAGTACTAAAACAAATGTCATAAAAAAATAAGTAGCAGGGACAACAAAGAACAAACTATCTATCCTGTCCAAGACCCCGCCGTGCCCTGGGATAAGTGTGCCGGAGTCCTTTACCCCAGCACTTCGTTTTAATACTGACTCAATTAAGTCTCCAATTATTGAGAGCAGAGCAAGAACAAAACCAAGGGCAACAGCAAATACAGAACCAAGGCCAAGGAAAGTAAAGTAATCAAATATCAAGACTGCTAGGACTGCGCCAATAATACCACCAATTGCACCCTCAATTGTCTTACCCGGGCTAACACTTGGGCAAAGCTTGCTCCTTCCAATTATCCTTCCCACACAGTAGGCCGTTGTATCGGCCGACCAGACAACAACAAGAACAAGGAGTATCCACAGACGTCCCTTTTCCTCGCCACCAATTAGGACAAGGTGTGAGAGTGGCAGAGCAATTAGGACTATTCCAAATATTGCGTTCTTTATAACCTCAAAGATAGCCTCTGTGTTTTTAGAGGTAAAGAGGCCAAGCAGAAAAAGTAAGGCCAAAAAAAAGGTTAAAAAAGGTAGGGTTGCCACACCACTAAGGTAGAGAAAAAGTAAGGGCAAACCACCACCAAAGACTAGGACAAATAAATCTCTTTTGGTTTTAAAGTTATAAATCTCTTGGGTTTGTTCACCCTTTAGCTTTCCGCATATTGCATTATACTCATTTAGGGCAAGGAGTGTTATAAGAGTTATAACAAGGGTTAGCCAAAAAAGGGAGGTATAGAGAACTAGTGCTACAACAATTGGAATTAAAACTATACCAGCAAAGAACCTCTTCACAATACGTCTCTCTCTCCACTTTACTATTTTGCAAGGCTTAACCGACCAACCCGACAACTTGCTCTCTGGTTAGTCCGTAGCGTCGCTCTCTGCTCGTAAAGTCGCGTATCGCTTTTAAGAGTTCGTCCTTGGAAAAATCTGGCCAAAGTACATCTGTTATATAAAGCTCGGTGTATGCAAGTTGCCAGAGGAGAAAATTTGATATCCTACTCTCACCACTTGTGCGTATTAATAAATCCGGGTCTGGAATCTCAGCCGTATAAAGAGCCTTTGAGAATAAGTCCTCATCAATATTATTTGGGTCAAGACTACCTTCCGAAACCTTGCGTGCAAGGCTTCTGGCTGCGTCCAAGATCTCATCACGCCCAGAATAACTTAAGGCAAGTTGAAGTGTCATGCCCTCACATTTTGAGGTTTTCTCAGTAACACTATCAATGACCTTTAAAACACCACTTGGCAAATCTTCTAAATTACCTATGGCCTTAAATCTGATATTTCTATTAAAGAGGTTCTCGGCCTCACGCTTTAGGTATTTTTCCAAAAAGCGCATCAGCATATTCACCTCAACTGCTGGTCTGTTCCAATTTTCACGAGAAAAAGTATAGAGGGTCAGGTACTTTATCCCTATCTCAGAGCTATAATTTACTATCTCACGGGCAGTTTTTATCCCGCTCCTATGGCCCTCAATACGACCAAGTTTTCTCTGCTCAGCCCACCGACCATTACCATCCATTATAATGGCTACGTGAGCAGGAATTTTTTCAGGTACACTCTCCACACTTCAACCCCATCGTAAAATTAAAAAAGAAAAAAACCTAAAGCTCCATAATGTCAGCTTCCTTAGAACTAAGAAGTCCTTCTACCTCAGTTATTCGCTTATCCGTTAGCTTCTGAGTCTCGTCCTGCCCCTTCTTTAGATCGTCCTGCGTAATATCCTTAGACTTCTCTAGCTTCTTTAAGGCTTCATTTGCCTCTCTACGAGCATTCCTAATAGAGACTCTACACTCTTCAGCATACTTCTTTGCAATCTTTGCAAGCTCAAGGCGTCGCTCCTCAGTTAGGTCTGGAATTTGGATGCGTATAATCTTTCCATCATTACCTGGATTAAGTCCAAGATCCGAATTATTTATCGCCTTCTCAATGGCTGGAAGTTGTGTTATATCCCAAGGTTGCACAGTTATAAGCCTACTTTCTGGAGCCGCAACCGTGGCCACCTGCGAAAGCGGCATCAAAGAGCCGTAGCTATCAACTCTAACATCATCCAAGAGAGCAGTATTTGCCCTGCCTGTACGAAGTTTTGTCATATCCTTATTAAAGGCTTCTATTGACAAACCCATCTTTTTATCAGCATTTGCGATTACATCTTTCATAGTTTTTTACGCACCCACAAGAGTCCCTATTTTTTCACCATTTAAAATCCGTACGATATTGCCCTTCTCTTTAATACTAAAGACTATTATCGGTAATTTATTATCCATACAAAGGGATACCGCTGTTGCGTCCATCACACGAAGCTCTTTCTTTAATACATCTATATAGGAAAGCTCCTCAAACTTAATGGCGTCCTTATTCTTAATAGGGTCAGAGTCGTATACACCATCAACCTTTGTGCCCTTCAAGATAATCTCAGCCCCAATCTCCATCCCCCTTAAAGAGGCCGCCGTATCTGTAGTGAAGAAAGGATTCCCTGTGCCTGCGGCAAAGATAATAACACGTCCTTTCTCAAGGTGTCTTACAGCCCTTCGCCTAATATAGGGTTCAGCCACTTCCTTCATCTCTATGGCACTGATGACCCTTGTATTTAGATCCTTCTTCTCAAATGCGTCTTGCAAGGTAAGAGCATTTATAACGGTTGCAATCATTCCAGCATAATCAGCCGTAACACGGTCCATACCGCGAGCACTACCCTCTATACCACGAAAAATATTACCCGCCCCGATTACAACAGCTATCTCAACCCCCATTGAATGAAGATCCTTTATCTCCTCAGCTATTGCGTCAACCACATCAACATCAACACCATATGAGTTTTTGCCAAGGAGGGCTTCGCCTGATAACTTCAGTAATATCCGCTTGTATTTGGGTTTTGCCATATTGTATTTTTTTCTAAACCTTTCTGTCTTTTTTTAAAGCTAGAAGTTTTTCAAAGACTCTTTTAAAAAAAGCCCTAAGAAGAGTTTACAACCCCGAGGGTTCTTGCTCCCTTTTCCTCTCATACCCATAAAATTTAGCTTACCATCCTTCCACTTTAAATGCCGATTAAGCGTCTTCAGTTTCTGGAGTTGAGTCCTCGCCCTCGGAGACATCAAAACGCACAAAACGCCTTACTTGCATATTCTCTCCGAGTTTTGCGATTGCCTCTTTTACAAGGTCTTGAATAGAAGAGTCCGGGCTCTTTACATTTGACTGCTCAAGCAAGCAAACGTCTTTAAAGAATTTATCTAGTTTTCCTTCTGCTATTTTATCGATTACCTTCTCTGGCTTTCCACTCTCTTTGGCCTGTGCAATAAATATTGCCTTTTCTTTCTCAATAACATCGGCCGGTACGTCTTCCCTTCTAACGTACTCTGGGTTCATGGCAGCGATATGCATGGCAACGTCTTTGCACATGTTTTGAAAATCATCGGTCTTGGCAACAAAATCTGTCTCACAGTTTATCTCAAGTAAGACGCCGATTTTTCCACCAGAATGAATATACGGGGTAACGAGACCTTCGTTTGTGGCTCTGCCAGCTTTTTTTCCAGCCGCGGCAAGCCCCTTCTCACGAAGAAAGGTTATCGCACGTTCTACGTCACAATCTGTCTCTGTAAGTGCCCTCTTACAATCCATTATTCCAGCACCTGTCTTCTCTCTAAGTTCTCTAACGTTTTCTGCTGATATCTGCATCAGGATTAAATCCTCCAATTTTTTTTAAGCCCACTTAACTAAATAAGTAAGCACGATATAGTAAGCTAGTCCTTACCCTGTCGACCCTCTACAATCAAACCCGCCTCTTTTTAAGCCCACTCACCAAGCCAACACACGTTAAGCCCAACTTCGCCTGCATCAATAAAGACACCGACCAGCCCACCGGCCAACTAGGCATCTTTTTCTACGGTCTTTGGGGCTTCCTCTGTTTTTGGAGCGGCCTGCTTTGGAGCCTCTTTGGCCTCTGCTTTTGGAGCCTCAGTGGTTTCCTTTTTTACTACCTCAAAATCACTCTCTACAACAGGAGCTGTGGTTTCTTTATCTGTATCTTTTTGAAGCCCTTCTTCGTAAATTGCACGCCCTGCAATGCACGCATCAGCAAGGCTATTTGAGAAGAGCTCAATTGCACGAATTGCGTCGTCATTACCTGGAATAATATAATCGACCTCATCTGGGTCACAGTTTGAGTCAACGATTGCAACAACAGGAATGCCTAGTTTACGGCCTTCTTTTACTGCAATCTGTTCTTTTCTGGAATCAACAACAAAGATTGCCCCTGGGTGGCCTTTTTGACCACGCATTCCACCGAGGTTTTTCTCAAGTCTTAGTCTTTCCCTCTC
>JAGLUZ010000103.1 GCA_023134165.1 Deltaproteobacteria bacterium
TAATCTTTATCTCTGTCCTATTCTTAGTGCGTTTTTTCGGCTCCCTTGCTCTTTTTATGCAGTCTGTATTTCCTATCATTCCTTCCACAATATTTATCTACATGATCCCTGTTGCCGCTGGTTCCATGCTTGTCAGACTCTTTTTAAATTCAGAGACGGCCTTTCTTTTTGCAACAGTTGTTTCAATTATGGCGGGGCTGTTTTTAGGTAAATCCCTTGAGATTACAGCTTATTTCTTTATCGGTGGTGTTGTTGCATCAATTGGGGTAAGGCACGCAACCCAGAGGGCAACACTTATGAAGGCTGGGTTACACCTTGGGCTTGTCAACTGCGTAGTACTCCTTAGCCTTACCGCAGTAAGAGGTGGCACTACACTTGGCGAGCCCTTTCTAATTATAATAGGTGCTTTTCTAAACGGCATCCTAGCCGCAGTCTTAACTGTTGGCCTTGCCCCGCTACTAGAGATGGCCTTTGGATATACCACAAATATAAAACTCCTTGAACTCTCCAGAATGGATCACCCGCTCCTAAAAGAACTTGCTTTAAATGCTCCGGGAACGTATCACCACTCGGTAGTAATCGGAACTCTTGTTGATGCCGCAGCAGAAGACATAAATGCAAATCCGCTTCTGGCCCGCGTTAGTGCGTATTATCATGATATTGGAAAGATGAAGATGCCGCTCTATTATATTGAAAATATGCTCGGCGAGAATAGGCATGATAAACTTACTCCTAGCATGAGTGCTCTTATTATAACGAAGCACGCCAAAGAGGGAGTTGAACTTGCAAAGAAACATGGCATAGGTCGGGAGATAACAGATATAATCCAGCAACATCACGGTACAAATACGATAAAGTATTTTTATCAAAAGGCAAAGAACATGGAGGGGGCGGACTCAGAAGATGTTAATGAAGAGGATTTTCGCTACCCAGGGCCAAAGCCGCAGACCAAGGAAGCAGGCCTTGTTATGCTTGCCGATTCAATTGAGGCCGCAAGCAGGACTCTACCAGACCCGACTCCAGCAAAGATTCAAGGACTAACTCAGAAGATAGTAAACCGCATCTTCACTGACGGTCAACTTGACGAGTGCGAGTTAACCCTAAAAGATTTGCACTCTATAACGAGTAGTTTTAACCACGTCTTGGCTGGTATTTTTCATAAACGCATTGAGTACCCAGAGCAAACAGATGGTGGTAAGGAGGAGGGTAGTGAAGGTTCAGATTCAGGTGAGAAAAACCTTGGGGAAGCCAAAGGTTCTATCTTCAAGGTTAAGGACGGTGGTAGAAGTGGTATTAAAAGACTCGGAGTTAAGTGAGGCCGAACTTAGCGTACTCCTAACGAATGACGCAGAGCTTTGCGAGTTAAATAAGCGTTTTCGTGGAATTGATAAAGCAACAGACGTGCTTAGTTTTCCAATGGACGACCCTGTCTTGCTCGGTGATATTGCAATCTCGCTAGATAGAGCAAGTGCTCAGGCCCTTGACTACGACGCCACATTTGAGGAAGAGGTCGTTCGCCTCCTTATTCATGGCACCTTGCACCTTCTTGGTTATGACCATGTTAATGGTGGAAGGCAGGCCGCAAAGATGCGAAAAAAAGAAGAATCTTTTCTCTCAATCTATAAAAAAAATAATCCAAATTAACGCCGAAGTTTTTTGGGTAATTATCTTGGGGTTTTTTTGAGTTTTTTGACTCTACCTGGATTGTATACTTTATGAAAATTCTGCTCTCTATTCTCTCTGCCCTGCTCCTTGTCTTATCCTTTGCCCCCTTTGGTCTTGGGTGGCTTTCGTGGTTTTGTTTTGTTCCTTTCTTTTTTATCTTTGAAAATTCCTCAAAAAAAGAGGTTTTTAAGCACGGTTATATCTTTGGAGTAGTCTTTTTTTTAGGGACTATTTATTGGGTCGTAAATTCCCTATACCTCTACGGTGAGGTCTCCTTTATCCTAAGCGTCTTTTTGATGCTCCTACTAGTCCTTTATCTGGCCTTGTTTTTTGCTCTCTTTGCTCTTGGTTTCTCTTATACCTCAGGATATAAAGATTATCTGAGACTTCTTTTTCTCCCAGCACTCTGGGTCTCACTTGAGTTTCTCCGTAGCATTATCTTTACTGGGTTCCCTTGGGTTCTTTTAGGGTACTCTCAAATCGAGTATAGCTACGTTATCCAGATTGCAGATATAGCAGGCGTTTGGGGTTTATCCTTTTTTGTTATGACCTTAAATGTCGTTATATATCTAAATATTTCTGGATTTATAAGAAGAAGAAAGATTGCAAAGAAAGAGACAGCTTTAACAGTTGTACTTATTGTCTTGGTCTTGGGTTACGGCATTTTCAGGTTAAGTGCTATTAGTCAGGTTCCTTTTGCCTCTGAAGGCGTAAGCGAGGTGAAGTCCTTAAGTGTTGCTCTTGTGCAGGGAAACGTGGAGCAATCAGAGAAGTGGGAGCCACTTAAAAAAGAGCAGGCTGTTAGAGAGTACCGAACTCTAAGCCTTACCCCAGATAAAAGCAAGACTCGGCCAGAGTTAATTGTATGGCCTGAGACTGCGATGCCGTTTTTTTTCTCATATGAAGAGTTCTTGTCACGTGTGGTAAAAAATGTAGCCGTAGAGGCAGAGAGTTTTCTCTTAACAGGGGCGCCGTACTTTGAGTTTGGTGAGGACGGCAAAGAGATGAATTTTTATAATAGTGCCTTTTTAATTGATAAATCAGGCAGTATTGCATCAAGGTATGATAAGGTGCATCTTGTGCCTTTTGGGGAGTACGTGCCGTTTAGGAAGGTATTATTTTTTGTAGAAAAATTAACTGAAGGTCTTGGGGACTTCAAGCCTGGCCCTGGAGCTATTCCACTTGAGTTGGAGGGGAGCGGTGGAGAGGCTCTTGGTGTTCTTATATGTTTTGAGGCAATATTCCCTGAACTCTCTGCAAGGCTCGTAAAAAACGGAGCAACCATGCTCGTTAATATCACCAATGATGGTTGGTTTGGTCATACTTCAGCTCCTTTTCAGCACCTTGAGATGAGCAGGCTTCGGGCAGTAGAGAACAGGGTCTACCTTGTTCGTGCGGCAAATACTGGGATTAGTGCAATTATTGACCCACTTGGTAGGGTTCAGAGTAAGAGTGATATTTTTACCGATGCAGTTGTTAGAGGCGAGGTAAACTTTAAATCAGACGGGCTAACTGTCTTCTCTAGGTTTCCTTGGTTTATGCCAGCATTCTGTATTGTTTTATCAATATTGATATTATTTGTTATTAAGAGGAGGGAGCGTAATGTTTGACGAGTTAAAAGATAAACTTAAA
Source organism: Deltaproteobacteria bacterium (assembly GCA_023134165.1). Classification (GTDB taxonomy): domain Bacteria; phylum Desulfobacterota; class GWC2-55-46; order GWC2-55-46; family DRQE01; genus JAGLUZ01. Next base: position 3,298 of record JAGLUZ010000103.1, read on the forward strand.
GAGGTTGAGGGGAGGTTTGACGAGATAAGAGGTTATCTTTGACCCAGATACGCTTAAAAAAGAACTTGAGGATATAGAATCACTTGCCTCTGACCCAGCCCTTTGGGAGGATAAAGATAAGGCTCAGGCCTTGATGAAGAAAAAATCCGATATTGTTGCAAAGATAGATGGTTTTGAGTTATTAAAGACAACAATTGAGGATGCTGAGGTGCTTTACTCTCTTGCTGAAGAAGGGGCAGACTCTGATACTGCAACTGAGGCTGAAATTAAAATAAATGAGGCGTCATCTTTACTTGCAAGTGCCGAGGCTCTGCGTATGCTCGGCAAAGTAGGGGATAATCTAAATGCCATAGTCTCAATCCATCCCGGAGCAGGTGGCACTGAGGCTCAAGACTGGGCTGGAATGCTCCTTCGGATGTACCTACGTTGGGTTGAGCTAAAGGGCTTTGAGACTGAGACCGTAGAGTACCTTGCAGGCGAAGAGGCCGGTATAAAGAGCGTTACCTTTACTGTAACAGGCGAGTATGCTTACGGACTTTTAAAGGCCGAGGTTGGCGTCCATAGGCTTGTTCGCATATCCCCATTTGATACGGCAAAGAGAAGGCATACCTCTTTTGCTTCTGTTTTTGTTTACCCCGAAGTAACAGGGGAGATTGAGGTTGAGGTAAATGACGCTGACCTTAGGATTGATACCTACCGCGCAAGCGGGGCTGGTGGCCAACACGTAAATAAAACAGACTCTGCCGTTAGGATAACGCATCTTCCAACTGGCATTGTTGTGCAGTGCCAAAACGAGAGAAGTCAACACAAGAACAAGGCTCTTGCAATGAAGATACTTCGCTCGAGGTTATATGAGCAAAGGCTAAAGGAAGAGGAGGAGAAGGTTGCAAAACTCCATAAAGTGAAGGAAAAAATAGAATGGGGTAGCCAGATTCGCTCTTATGTACTCCAGCCCTACCAACTCGTAAAGGATCACCGCAGTAATTTTGAGAATAGCAATGTTGAGAAAGTCCTTGATGGTGATATTAGTAGTTTTATTGAGGCCTACCTCTTGATGGAATAGGTTTATTAAATCTTCAAGAGTTCAAGAGAGAGAAGAGTTTTTTCTATGGCTACTTCAGTGCATTTTTATCGTATTTTCGTGCTTTTTCAGACAAAAAAAATAAAAAAAATGTAATAAAATAACCTCTGTTTTTTTTACTGTATCTTTTTTATCTCCAATTGTACCTCACGCTACCTTCCCCTGATTTTATATTATTTAACCTGCCCTTTTTTAAAGTAGTTTTTTAATTGAAAAAAACAAAAAAAAACCTTGACAAGACCACTGTTTTTGTTTTATAAATACTAATTCCGTATTATATAATTATCAGTGAAGAAGTATGCCTACGCACGTACTAATTTTTGCTGGCGTGGCTCAATGGTAGAGCAGCTGATTTGTAATC
>JAGLUZ010000104.1 GCA_023134165.1 Deltaproteobacteria bacterium
CGTTACCCGAAACTGTAAGGTGGGTAAGTTTAGCCTCAAGAGCCGCAACCTGAGATTGAAGTGTGGCTACTTCAGCGGCTGAGCCATCATTTGCGCAAACCCAGTCTGTACCATTAAATTTGAGAATCTGATCAACGGAGCAGGTAATCGAAGTACCGTTGGTACCGTGCGCGTACGCCTCGCTTGAAAACCCAAATCCCAATACACAGAGCGTCAATACAATTAGCATTAGTCTTGTTAATACTTTCTTCATCATCATGTTCTCCTTTTCTAGATTGAATTAAGTAAAGCAAAAACTCTTTAGCCAAATTTGAGGGTAGCAATCTTTGTTAATGAAGTCAATATTAAAGTAAATTAGAATACTTAAAGGATTTGTTTGTTGTTGTGTGGGTTAATAAAGACGGATATTTTACTTTAAAGGGAAGGAGGGGAGGGATATTAGAGAAGCTTTTTTTTAAAAAACCTCATTAGAGAAGAGGATGCCTTTATCTGTGAGCGAGAAAAAACCGTCCTTTGTGTGGGTTAGTCCGTGCTTTGCGTGAGCCTTGCTGGTGAGTGCAAGCTCTGGGGTAATACCAAAACGCTTTGAAAAGGCACGGACATCAATCCCATCTGGCAGGCGAAGCCCAAGCATTAGAGCCTCAGCAAGGGCGTCGTCATAATTAAGGTCTTCTACCTTTTGTCTTAGAGGGTTAGAAGCCTTGGCAAGCTCAATATATTTTTTTATATCCGCCTCGTTTTGCCACCTTCTACCCCAGACCTTGCTCTTTTCACCGTCTGGGTTTGACGATAGATAAGAGTGAGCTCCAGAGCCAAGTCCAATATAGTCACCCCCCCTCCAGTAGCGAAGATTGTGCTTACTCTCAAAGCCTGTCTTTGACATATTTGATATCTCGTCATGGTTAAAGCCAGCTTTTTTTAAGGCTTTAATTGCAGTCTGATACATCAAAACCTCACTCTCTTCGCTTGGGAGCTTAAATCCAGAGTCCTCTGAAAGGGTAGAAAAGAAAGGTGTGCCTTCTTCGATAGTTAGGCCGTAGATTGAGATATGCTCGGTATTAAGCTCAATTGCTTGCTCTATTGAAGAGGCCCAAGAATTAAGGCTTTGCTCTGGTACGGCAAAGATTAAATCAAGGCCAATATTAGTAAAGCCCACCTCGCGGGCTTGAAGGATAGAATCGGCACCTCTCTTTGCGCTGTGTTGCCTGCCAAGTATCTTAAGGACGGAGTCATCAAAGGACTGCACCCCAATGCTAAGTCTATTTATCCCAGAGCGTTTAAAGGCAGAGAGTCTTTCTGTATCTATTGTCTCGGGGTTTGCCTCTAGGGTTACCTCGACCTCTTTGTTCTTCATCTCAAAGGTGTCTTCTATCTCGTAGATGATCTTTGCAATACTTCCCGGTAGGAGCATTGACGGAGTGCCACCACCAAAGTAGATGGAGGTAACCTCTCGAGTTTTAAGTTCTTCTTGATTATTTAAAAGACTGCGAAGTTCTAGGGTGAGGGCGTCTATGTATTCGTCCTCAGAATGGGTACGAGATTTACCAAAAAAAGCCTTTAGCGGTGCAGAGTTTGGGGTCTTTAGGAATAGGTGGGGGGAGGCAACAGAGTTAAAGTCGCAGTAATTGCACTTAGACATACAAAAAGGTATATGAATATATATGCCTAAGGTGTTGTCTGTTTGTTGTTGAATTCCCAAAGTCTTTTAAATATATCCACCGGAGAGATGAGCCCGAGGATCCTTTTTTCGTCGTCAACTACGATGATACTCTCAAGCGGGGGATCTGCATTAACAAATATTGCGGCCACCTCCATGGCACTGGTCTCAGGTGTAATCAAACAACAAGGTTTCTCTAAGAAATCGCCAATTTTGCATTCATTTAGTTTTTCAATATTCTCCATAAACTGTGAGAGGTCTGGGGCAAAGGCAACGTCCTTTAGGTAACCCTTTGAGATATAGCCTGGAAGCACACGGCGAAGAAGCAACCTCGGTGAGATTACCCCAGCCAGTTTCTTCTCATCATCAACTATTGGAAGTACCCTAACCTTTACGTCATAGAGGAGCTTTAGTGCATCGTCTAGTGTGTCGTGAATGGTTAGTGTGATTATATCTGTGCTCATCATCTTTGAAGCTAACATTTTGAACTCCTTAAATAAATTGACTAATAGTTGAGGTCATTATATCACTGATTCACTTGTTTGTTAAGCGTGTAGCAGTAAATACTTCTAAATATACCTAAAGTACATGTAAACAGTTGCAATGACAATGCTCATTAGCATTAAAGGGAAGGCTAAGAGCATGAAGCGAAGAAACCCAATTGGATGACCACTTCTTGCGGCAAAGCCTGCAACAATTACATTTGCACTTGCACCGATGATTGAGCCATTTCCTCCGAGGCAAGCCCCTATGGAGAGTGCCCACCAAACTGGCATTGTAGCAACTTCACCGCCAAGGGCTGGTGTCATCTCCTGGATAAGAGGTATCATGGTCGCAACAAATGGGATATTATCAACAAGAGCACTGGCAACTGCAGAGACCCAGAGGGTTACAAACATAGCATTCTCTGGGGAGTTGTTCGTAAGCTCAAGCATACCTGTCGCCATGCTTGAGATAATACCAACCTCGACCAAGCCGTGGACAACGATAAAGAGACCTGTAAAGAAGAAGATAGTTGTCCACTCTACCTTTGACATGGTTTGGTGAAGCTCTTGACCTGCAATTAGAATTAAGAGAGCCGCACCAAAGAGTGCTGTTGTAGCAGGCTCAACGTGGGTGTAGTCGTGGAGCATAAAACCCATTATCACAAGACCAAGGACAAAGAGAGATTTCTTGAGTAAAGGCATATCTTTTAAAGCCTCAAGTTCTCTAAACTGCATTATGCGTTCTCTGTTCTCTGCCGAGACCTTAAGTTTTTTCTTGTAGATGAGTTTGAGTATGAAGAAGGTAGCAACAAATACAACTGGCATAATGACGCCGACATTTACAATAAAGTCAACAAATGAGAAGCCCATGGCACTTCCTATCATTATGTTTGGTGGGTCACCGATTAGGGTTGCCGCACCACCAATGTTTGAGGCCATAATCTGGGCAAAAAGAAAAGGATAAGGCGTGACCTTAAGCTCATCTGTGATGAGTAGTGTTATCGGTGCAATAAGTAAGACTGTTGTAACATTATCAAGGAGAGCTGAGAGAACAGCCGTTACGATTGAGAGATACAAGAGAATACGCCAAGGCTCTCCCTTTGCAAGTTTGGCACTCTTAATTGCCAAGTACTGGAACATCCCTGTTTGCTGGCAGATGCTAACGATTGCCATCATTCCGATTAGGAGTCCGAGCGTATTAAAGTCTACTCCGTGGAGTGCGTTTTTTTGTGTTGTAACACCAAGGTATATGAGCAGACCTGCTCCGAGCATGGAGATGACGGCACGGTCTATCTTATCCCAGATGAGAAAGGCATAAACTACGACGAAGATGATTATTGCTATAATTGCATTCTGTTCCATAGTTGTCCTCTTAAGATTTAATAAAATGAAGAATATGTTTTTTAGGAGGAAAAGTCAAGGATAATCGGACTGTGATAGTGGTGATTATTTAGGGTTATAAAAGAGGATCTAATGTCTTTTACCTTGGTAATATATCCAAAACTAGAAAGCATCTGTTAGCTTTTATTAAACCTTTAATCTTCTCTGCCCTGTCTTGACGATTTAACATTTTACTGATAAAATTAAATTGCGTCTTTCTCTTAAAACCTGTCTTTTAATGGAGGTAACTCTGAGATGAAATGTATAATCATGGCCGGGGGGTTTGGCACCAGGCTCAGACCCCTTACCAATAACCTTCCCAAACCAATGGTTCCCATGGCTGGGCGCCCGATGATAGAGCATATAGTAGAGCTTGTCTCTTCTCACGGTTTTAAAGACCTAACTACCCTCTTGTATTTTCAACCTGAATCAATAGTAGATTGCCTTGGAACTGGCAAGAAATTTGGCTCCGAGGTCTCTATTGAATACGTCTCACCTACCTCAGACCTTGGTACGGCTGGGAGTGTGGCAAATGCCATGCGTCTAAAGAGGGCTGAAAAAACAAAGAAAACCACCTCAGGTGAACCAACCCTTGTCATAAGTGGTGATGTGTTAACTGATATTGACCTTGCCAAGGCTTTGGCATTTCATAAAAAGAAAAAATCTCTAGCAACCATTATTCTTACTCGCGTGCCAGATCCTCTATCTTTTGGTATCGTAATAACAGAGAAGACAGGACAGATAAATAGATTTTTAGAGAAACCAAGTTGGGGTGAGGTCTTTAGTGATACCATAAATACGGGTATCTATATCCTTGATGATAAGGTTCTTGATTTTATTCCAAAAGAGGGGGAGTTTGATTTTAGTAATGACCTCTTTCCGCTACTCTTAAATAAGAAGAAAGCCCTTTACGGCTATGTGGCTGATGGGTACTGGAAAGACGTTGGAAGTCTTCAAGAGTATAGACAGGCTAATATGGATATCCTAAGAGGTAGGGTAAGTGTTGGTATCTTAGGCGAGAGGGTATTAAAAAAGAAAGCTAAAGGGAAGAACAAGGCTAGCCTTGGTGAAAAGGCTAGCCATGATGAAAAGAAGAGCCTTGGTGAATCAGAGGTAGAGGAAAACACTGGCTCTGGGATATGGATTGGTGATGGTGCTAAGGTTGATTACACCGCAAAGATGGAGGGTTCTGTTATTATTGGTGCAGGCTCAGTAATTGAGAGTGGTGCTAGGGTTGAGAACTCTGTTATTGGGGATAATTGCTTAGTTAGTGAGGGTACAAATATAGTTGATTCTGTTATCTGGGATAATGTTGGTATTGGGCGCAGTGCAAGTCTACAAGAGAATGTCGTTGGAGACTCAACTACGATAAAAGAAGGAGCCTACCTAGGGGTTGGTGTTGTTGTTAGTGACCACTGTAGGATTGGAAAAAACAGCACAGTTAAGGCAAATGTTAAGGTATGGCCTCACAAAGAGGTTGATGATGACGCAACCCTTGCCTCTAGCCTTATCTGGGGACAAAAATGGGGCAGAAAGGTTTTTTCAACTTACGGCGTAACAGGGCTTGCAAATATTGAGCTAAGCCCAGAGTTTGCCGCAAAACTTGGAGCCGCCTACGGAGCCTCACTTCCAAAGGGATCTTACGTCTCAACGAGCAGAGACCTACACAAGACCTCACGTATGCTCAACCGTGCCGTTATGACGGGGATTCTCTCAACTGGGGTAAATGTCCATGATTACGGCGTTACCCCGATGCCTGTTGTCAGGTACTTATCAAAGGGTGGGATCGAGATTGGAGGCATACATACCAGACGTAGTCCCTTTGACGCAACCCTAATTGACCTTAAATTCTTTGATGATTCTGGTCTTGACCTTCACCCAGGGCAAGAGAAGACAATTGAGAAACTTTTCTTTAGAGAAGACTTTATTCGCGCACCAATAGAAGAGACTGGAGAGATAGTCTTCCCAGTTCACGCCATGGAGACCTATCAAAATGGGTTTATGAACTCAATAGATGCTGAGGTTATAAAGAAAGCAGGGTTTAGGATAATCGTTGATTACTCGCACGGTAGCTCCTCAAAGGTGCTTCCCTCAATACTTGGTAAATTAAACTGCGAATGCATTGCCTTAAATGCAAACCTGGATCCAGGGCGAGTGACAAGGAGTGCTGATGAGTTTGAGAACTCACTAAAGCAGCTCTCTTCAATCGTACGCTCACTTGGTGCTGATATGGGTTTTTTACTCGACGCTGGGGGAGAAAAAATATTCCTCGTCGATGAAACAGGCGGCATAATTGATGGCTCCACATCTCTCGATATAATTACCCTCCTTGCCCTAAAGACGGCAAAGAGGGCAAAGAAAAAGGGTCGCCTTGCGGTTCCAGTTACGGCTTCAAGGGCTGTTGAAGAATTAGCATCTTCTTATGGCTACGAGGTACTGCGTACAAAGACAACACCACGGGGGATAATGGAGGCCGCTATCGCAGATGATACATTTTTTGTTGGTGAAGAGACAGGGGGTTTTATCTTCCCTGAGTTTCAACCCGTCTTTGATGGTATCTTTGCCCTTGCAAAGACCCTTGAGATGTTAGCGCGAGAAAAAACCCTACCTCACCGACTTCTTCGTGAAATTCCACCGAGTTTTATGGTAAAAGAAGAGGTCCCGTGCAAGTGGGAGAGTAAGGGCATGATAATGCGACGCCTTGCCGAAGACTCTCAAAAAAAGAAAACAGTCTTAATTGATGGTATACGCATAAACTTTGGTGATGACTGGTTAATAGCTTACCCAAGTCAAAGCCACTCATACTTTCATGTTGTTGCTGAGGCCTCAACAGGGGAGCGTGCAAAGGAATTAGCCTCAATCTATGCAGAGAAAATAAGGGGTTGGCAAGTAAAAGAGAAGACAATTTAGAGACAGATAAAAAAATAAGCATCAAGAGAGGAGTTTTTTTGAATATTAGCGAAGAGGTAGAGATTTTTGTAGAAGGTGAACAATCAAAACTTGGTTTATTAAGGCTCGTTGTTGGGCCGCTCGATGTAAATTGTTATGTTCTCTGGAATAAGGCAACAAAAGAGGCCGTCATAATAGACCCCGGTGGTGACGGCGATATGATTGCTAAAGAAGTAAATGACCGCTCCCTAAAACCAGTACGTATTATTAATACTCATGGCCACTTTGATCATATTGGGTCAAATGCCGAGCTTGTGCGTCTTTTTGGTGTTGGGCTAGCAATTCATAGTGATGATGTTGAGCTTTTGGAGAGAGCCCCTATGATGGCAAGTCAGTACGGGTTACCTGCCCCAGAGGTTGAAAAACCTGAGCTTTTGCTTGAGGACAAAGCAACCTTAAGTATCGGTGATATTAGTATTGAGGTCTTGCATACGCCGGGGCATTCTAGGGGCGGGGTTTGTTTCTATATTCCAAGTGCTGGGGTTATCATTACAGGCGATACTCTCTTTGCCGCAAGCATCGGGCGAACAGATTTGCCAGGCGGGGATTTTGATACCCTTATAGCATCTATAAAGAACAAGATAATGCCACTCCCAGATAGTGTTAGGATATTCCCCGGTCACGGCGGCGAAAGTTCAGTTGGCGACGAAAAACTTATAAATTCATTTTTACAGGGATAAAGACATATGCTAATAAAAAATAAGAATATAGTTGTTGGTATAACAGGCGGTATTGCGGCTTACAAGTCTTTAGAGGTTGTTCGCCTTTTAAAGAAAGAAGGAGCAAAGGTCTTCCCGATTATGACCAAGGCCGCAACTGAGTTTGTCGCCCCGCTTAGCTTTGCAACACTTAGTGAAAACTACGTTGCGACAGATTTATTCACCCCAAGAAGCGGGCAGGGGCTTAGCCACCTAAAACCAGCTGAGATTGCAGATGTCTTACTCGTTGCCCCGGCCACGGCAAATATTATTGGTAAACTCGCAAATGGGATAGCAGACGACCTGCTCTCAACAGTACTGATGGCTACAAAAGCTCCAATTCTATTAGCACCTGCGATGAATACGAATATGTATGAGAGCCTGGCTGTTAGGGAAAATATTGCAAAATTAAAGAAGCGCGGCG
>JAGLUZ010000105.1 GCA_023134165.1 Deltaproteobacteria bacterium
GGCTGCAGGTCGTTACACTTGCGCCCACCGGAGAGGTGGCCGAGTGGCTGAAGGCGCTCCCCTGCTAAGGGAGTATGGGTAAACCCTATCGAGGGTTCGAATCCCTCCCTCTCCGCCATTTTTTTCTTTTGTGTACTGGGCTGATAGCCGGGTCTCACGCAATGGGTTAGCGCCTAACCCCGCCAGGTCCGGAAGGAAGCAACGGTAAGTGTTTTATCTATGTGCCGTGAGGGTGCCTGGCTATCAGCTCTATACACAAGGTGGATTCTTAAAAGTTTAAGGAGAAAAGTTTTCTTATCTTTTTTTACTAATCAAACAAAGTTGTCGGCAGGTTTTATTTTTATCAAGATTATTCCCCCTCTTTGCCTGCACGGCGTAATTCTTCCTACTAATTAAAACTATGTCTCATCTCGTAATAGCCAGAAAATGGAGACCAGGTGTCTTTGAAGAGGTCGTTGGTCAAGGTCACGTAGTAAAGACACTGACCAACGCACTAGAATCTCAAAGAATAGGTCATGCCTACATCTTTAGCGGCCCGCATGGTGTGGGCAAGACTACAGTTGCGAGAATATTTGCTAAGTGCATAAATTGTAAAGAAGGACCGACCGCAACTCCTTGTAATAATTGTGAAATTTGTAAAACAGTAGCAAAAGGTTCATCCGTTGATGTGATTGAGATAGACGGAGCCTCCAATACAGGTGTAGATAATATTAGAGAGCTTCGGGAGAATGTTCGCTTTGCTCCGAGCATTGGCAAGTATAAGATATATATCATCGATGAGGTGCATATGCTCACGACAGCGGCATTCAATGCGCTCCTCAAGACCCTCGAAGAACCACCTTCGCACGTTATTTTTATCCTAGCAACAACAGAATCCCATAAAATTCCATCAACTATACACTCAAGATGTCAACGTTTTGACTTCAGACGTATCCCCCTGACGCAGATACAAGATCAATTAAAGACCATAGCCACAGAAGAGGGGCTTAGTATTGATGAAGAGGCTCTTTATATGCTCACACGTGAGGCTGAGGGTAGCCTGCGTGACGCTCAGAGTTTGCTGGAGCAGATTATTGCTTTCTCTGGTAAGGAGATTAGTGAGAGTAATGTGGCAGAGGTTCTGGGGCTTATGGACAGGTCACTTATTTATGACCTAATTGAGGCAATAACCCTCAAAAATGGGCAAAAATGCCTAGAAATCATCGAAAAAGCACACAATTTTGGTTATGATTTTAAAAAGGTCGCAAATGAACTTCTTGAGCATGTGCGTGATTTAACTGTAATTAAGGTTGCCTCAGGGGATGGAAAAGATGCCAAAAAAGCTGGTTTCTTAGAGCTTCCAGCCTCTGAGCTAGAACGTCTTAGTACCCTTGCCGAGGGCATATCCCTTGACACGCTCCAGATGATATTTGCTATATTAATCAAGGCCTTCCAAGAGATTTCAGGCTCTTCAACGCCTCGGTATTCACTCGAGATGGGACTCCTTAGAGCTGCAAACCTTGACGATATCAGGTCAATTCCAGAGTTAATCTCACGGTTAGAGGGGCTTAAAAAAGCAGTTGAAGGCTCAGGTGGTTTTGAGCCAAGTCAGGGTAAAAAAAACTTTAAAATCAATGACTTAGGTGATAATCACAAAGAAGAGAATACCACCAAAAGTCGTTTTGTTCCACGGGTAGATGACAATGCTACCCAGCAAAGTGTTGCAGAAGTTGCGCAGAATTCTACGCCAGATGAAGAGAAAAGACCTGAAAAAACAACAGGTTATGAACAAAATGCAGGTGAAAAAAACGTAAAAGGTTTAATTAAATTTATAAATGAAAACGCCAAGCGAGCACTCTCAAATGTAGTGGAGCAAGGTAAATTAACCTTATCAGAAGACAAGTTGATGATTGCCGTACCCTTGCAAAGCCTTAATTTTATTGAATTAAAACGCCCTGAGTTACTCAATCTGGCAGAGAAATATTTAGGTGCAAAGGTAAAGATAAAGATTACGGGTTTTGACGGAACTTCTGTGCAACCAGCAGAGAAGACCGAGGAAATAGGCGAAGATTACGGAGAAAACCTGCAAAAAGATGCGCAAAACCTGCAGAAAACAGTGCAAAAAGAAAGCAAAAACCTTGGAAAAAATGCAAAAAAAGAGGTAGAATTAAAGTCAGAGAACAATAGCAAAACAGGGGAACAAAATAATAAGGGTGATTCGCTTGTCGAAGATGCACGAAAAATTCTTGGAGCAAGGGTCGTTGAAGACCGAAGGAGATTAAATGTCTAACATGGGAAATATGATGAAGCAGGCTCAGAAGATGCAAAAGAAAATGGCTGAGGTTCAAAAGGAATTATCCTTAAAAACCTGCGAGGCAAGTGCAGGCGGCGGAATGGTGACGGCTGTCGTTAATGGGGACGTAAAACTTGAGTCAATCAAGATTGATCCGTCGGTGGTTGACCCAGCAGATGTTGAGATGCTGGAGGACTTAATTATTGCAGCCGTAAGTGAGGCCACGAAACGCGCCCAAGATATGGTCAATGATGAGATGGGTAAGATTACATCTGGCCTTGGAATCCCAGGAATGTGATAGGAGTTCCTTATCTTCCCCCTTTGGAGAAGGGGACTGAGGGGGATTTAATAATGGGGTTTTTTAGGTTGTGGTTTGCAGGTAGCGAAAACCCCACTACCTGTCTTTGCGAGCGAGACTCGCCGTATGGCGGGGCGACGTGGCAATCTGTTTTTTATAAAATTTTATTTATGAATACCCATCACCTCAATCCGTGTGTTTCTGACACCTCGCCTGATATTAAAAAAGGGGAGAGGAAGTAAAGGCAAAATTTGGGGGAGAGGGTTAGGGTGAGGGGGGAGTGGTGCAGAGTGTACCTCAGTCTACGAAACTATTATGGAAAATATAGCAAAATATAATTGGATGATTCGTATCGTAGTCCTTAGCGTAATTATTGTTAACATATCTGCGACCTTTACTTGGTCTGCTGAACCAGATCATTTTAGTCTATATCGTTTTCCTGCTGATGGATTCGAAGTTGAATTCCCTCAAAAACCACTGGAATTTCGAACAGACAAAGATTTGGAATACGGATACTCGAATTCCTACCAGGCGTTAGTCGTCAATCCAATTTCGCAGCACTCCGTTTTTGTGGGACACTCACCAAAGAGAGTGTTTGAAGATGACTCGATAGATGCGTATTTAGAAGGTATGGTTAGCGGTCTAATTAAGGGAGCGGATGAACCTGCATTAGAATACACGAGGAAAATCAGGTTTCTTGGTTTTCCTGCAATCGAGTATAAATACACTCACAAGATCGAAGGTGTGCCTGTAATTGGACGAGGGATAGTTCTTATTGTGGATGGGGAACACATTCGACTGTCACAGTTATACGTTATAAACGACGGTAATGCAGAAAAGAACTTTAAAAGATTTGTTGATTCATTTCGGTTAACACCTATTGATAGTGTTTTGAGTAAGAAGAGATTCCATGATGTCACACGTGATATTTCGTTTTCGCCTCCAGAGGGTTGGAAGCGAGGCACATCAAAGTTTGCACAAGTGCTTACCACTTTCACTAACCCAGGCGGTCATAGCATCACAGTTCTTGACAGTGGTACACCTGCGTACATGTGTGGTAACTATAAGGCTGAATTGCAGGCCACACAAGTGACTCAGGATGCGGGGAAAATTTTGGCGAGTAGACGTACAGTAGTATGGTTGAAGTCTACAGCGTACAATCCAGCCGCAAAAATCAAAATGACCAGCGTTCATTACTGTGTGAACACTATGAAAGGGGCAGTTGTCATGATTGGTGCTGCACCCGAGCAGACATTTTTTAGATCGGAAATTATATTTCGGAATACCGCCGCGTCGATGGTGCTTCGCAATTGATGCGCAAATCTAACATTGCTACGTTTGGTGTCTTGGATAAGCTGAGCAGCCTTGTAGGGTGGCTATGCCCACCGCATAAAGACAAGGAAGTAGCAAAACGAATGGTGACACAGCCCACCGTTTTGAAATAAATTTAACCCCAGCTGAGTCTCCTAAAAGTGACTCTGCCGTTTAAGCCCAAGTTTGTGATGCGGTTTCAATTTTTATAAAAGACGAGATCCTGAAACAAGTTCAGGGTGACTACAAAGTCAAGTGCGAGATCCTGAAATGAATTCAGGATGACAGTGGGTGGGAATGGTTTATATTAGCCGCCTCACGCAGTGTTTGCCCTCACGCAGTGAGAAAATAAAAAAAGGAAAAATAATCTACGCAAAAGGTTTGCGTTTTTATTTTATTTCTGTACAATGCAATATGCAGAGCCGATAACGAGACTTGTAAAGGCACTCTCAAGGCTCCCTGGGGTTGGAGAGAAGACAGCCGGGAGGCTTGCTCTTTATGTGCTTAACACCAACAGAGAGTACGCTGAAGAACTTGCCAGGAGTCTCATAAATGTTAAGGATAATGTTAGGCTCTGTAGTGAGTGCATGACTTTTTCAGAGAGTGATCCGTGTAGTATCTGCGGCGATGATTCCAGAGATAAAGAGGTAATCTGCGTAGTTGGTGACTATAAGGACATGATAGCCATTGAGGCTTCATTTACAAAATCTAGTGCAATTAATATCCGTTCAGTGTATAATGGCAGATACCATATTCTTCACGGTCTCCTTGCACCACTAAAGGGAATTGGCCCTGAAGAGATAAAGTTAAAAGAACTTGCAAAAAGAATTGGCAATCATGGAGTAAAAGAGGTTATAATAGCAACCCCTTTTGACGGCGAAGGTGAGGCCACGGCTCATTACATAGGTGAGCTTCTAAAGGACACAGAAGTAAGTCTTAGTAGGATTGCCGCTGGAATTCCGGTCGGGGGAAGTATCGAGTACATGGACGCCTCCACACTCTCGCGTGCCATGGACGGAAGAAGAAAGTTATAGGTTTTTACCCTTATGCCAAGACCTTGGTCTTGGCATATTGCACTTAAAATATAAATCAAAGAAAGGCTTGAGGTGAAAAAAAAATATGGAAGGTTATACTGAAGTAAGATGGCATGGCAGGGCTCAACAAGGTGTTGTTACTGCGGCAAAACTACTTGGTGAGACCGCACTTTTTGAAGGTAAATTTGTCCAAGCATTCCCTGAGTTTGGCCCAGAAAGAATGGGTGCTCCAGTTAAGGCATTCAATAGAATCTCTGATGACCCAATAAAGATTCACTGTCAGGTGACAAACCCGCGTATCGTACTTATCGTAGACCCAACCTTAATTGGTATAACCTTAGCTGGTGGTATGGAGACCTCAAGTGGTGTCTCTGACGGGGCAACTGATGGTGCGGTCTTTATTGTTAATACCTCGGATCCTGTGGCTGAGGTGCGCAAGGCCTTGGATGTTAGTGATGATAAAAAAGTCTATACCGTAGACGCCTCAACAATAGCCATGGATACCCTTGGCAGACATATTCCAAATACCCCGATGCTTGGGGCACTGGCAAAGGTCACGGGTATTGTTGACTTTGAGTCTCTCCTTAAAAACTTTAAGGATAATTACGGAAAAAAGTTTGGTGAAAAAGTAACAGCGGCAAATGTTAGTGCAATGGAAAGAGGCTTTAAGGAGGTTGGTGAATAGTTATGAGTAGTGAGAAAAAAAACAAGATGCCTCTTGGTGGTATAATAAACAAGGGCGGAACATGTGAAGATTATGATACCGGTGGGTGGAGAAAGTTTAGACCTATTCTGGATAAAGAGAAGTGTATTGATTGTCTTATCTGCTGGGCAATGTGTCCGGATAGTGCAATCATAGTAGAAGACGGCAAGATGGTTGGATTTAATCTGGATCACTGTAAGGGTTGCGGAATATGCGATGTTGAGTGCCCAGATAAGGTAAAGGCCATTGCTATGATAGATGAGAAGGTTGCAAAAAAGGGTTAGTCCAAGAAGCGGTCTTTGAGATTTGGTCTAAGGATTTCAGCTTTTTTTAAAAAAAAGTAAAGACAAAATCCTTAGAGATTAAAAAGATTTAAAGGACTTAGAAGATAAAAAAATAGGAGAACTAAAAAATGGCGTCAAGTGCTAAAAAATTAAAGGATCAGGTTGGGCTAACTGGAAACTCAGCCGTAGCTCTAGCTATGAAGCAGATAAACCCCGACGTATGCCCAGCGTACCCTATTACGCCTTCAACAGCTGTAATAGAGACTTTCTCTGATTATTTTGCAAACGGAGAGGTTGATACAGAGTTTATAACAGTTGAGAGTGAACACTCTGCGATGAGTGCCTGTGTTGGAGCCTCAGCCGCTGGTGCACGCGTTATGACCGCAACCAGCTCTCAGGGTCTTGCCCTAATGTGGGAGGTTCTCTACATTGCCTCTGGTATGCGTTTCCCAATTGTTATGGCAACGGTAAATAGAGCCCTCTCATCTCCAATTAATATTCACTGTGATCACTCCGACTCAATGGGTGCAAGAGACAGTGGTTGGATTCAAATCTATAGTGAGACGGTTCAGGAAGCCTATGATAATATGTTTCAAGCAATAAGGATTGCAGAAGATAAGCGAGTTCTTACTCCAGCCATGGTCTGTATGGATGGTTTTATTACAAGTCACGCAATTGAGAACCTAACCCTTGCTACAGACGCCGAGGTAAAGGGTTTTGTTGGTGATTACACCCCAGAGCATTCACTCCTTGATACTGATAACCCTGTAACAATGGGTGCGATGACAATGCCTGACTCTTATATGAACTTTAAATTTGAGCAGAGTAATGCAATCGCAGGAGCAAAGGAAGTTGTCGTAGAGATTGGCAAAGAATACGGCAAACTAACAGGTCGTGAGTATGGCTTGCTTGATTGCTATAATCTAGAGGATGCTGACGTTGCTATTGTTGTTCTATCCTCTGCGGCTGGAACAACAAAAGCGGCAGTTGATGAGCTTCGAAAAGAGGGTAAGAAAGTTGGTGTACTTAGACCAAGACTATATAGACCATTTCCGCACCAAGAAATAGCAGAAGCACTTAAAGGTATTGGTGCAGTATGTGTCCTTGATAGGGCTGATTCTATGAGTGGCTTTGGAGGCCCTCTTTTTACTGATATACGTTCTGCACTCTACGGTATAGAGAATGCTCCGCTCGTTATGGGACGTATCTTTGGCCTCGGTGGCAGGGACTTTAACGTTGCTAATGCAAAAGAGGTCTTTGAAGAAACATTTAAAGCACTTGAAGCAGGCAAGATTGAAAAAACAACAGGTTATATAACCATCTAAAATAAAGGCAGGGAAAAATAAAATGGCTACTTTAAAAAAACTTGCAGAGAAAGAAGAACTATTTACCGGAGGCCACCGCTTATGTGCTGGTTGCGGTATTCCTCAGATAATAAGACTCGTACTTAGAAGTGCTGGAGCCCCTGTTGTTGGCACAACAGCTACAGGTTGCTTAGAGGTTGGCACTACGATTTACCCGTACACAGCGTGGAAAATTCCTTGGATTCATTCGGCCTTTGAGAATGCAGCCGCAACAATAAGTGGGGCTGAGGCCGCTCACGTTGCTTTAAAAAGAAAAGGGAAGATTGCAAAAGATAAGGAGACAAAGTTTATCGCCTTTGGCGGTGACGGTGGAACCTATGATATTGGTTTGCAAGCACTTTCTGGAGCTTTAGAACGCGGCCATGATTTTGTTTATCTCTGTTATGATAACGGTGCGTACATGAATACCGGAATCCAGAGATCAAGTGCTACGCCTTTTGGCTCGGCAACGACAACCTCTCCAGCCGGTGTTGTTCACCCAGGTAAGGAGCAAAAAAGAAAGAACCTAACTCGCATCGTAGCGGCTCACAATATTCCCTACCTTGCTCAGGGTTCAGCACACAACTGGAAGGACCTTTCCATGAAGGCAGAGAAAGCATTTGCAATAAAGGGTCCTACCTTTCTAAATGTCATCAGTGCTTGCCCACTTGGTTGGTATTCAAAGCCTGAGTCATCAATGGAGATATCAAAGCTTGCAGTTGATACCTGTTACTGGCCAATCTATGAAATAGAGGAAGGTGTGCTTAAGGTTAACTACAAGCCTAAAGAAAAGAAGCCTATTCTTGATTGGCTAAAGTTGCAGGGCAGGTTTAAGCACCTCTTTAAAGAGGGCGGAGACGAACTCATTAAAAAGATTCAAGCTGATATTGACGAAGAATGGGAAAGGTTACTTGACCTAGACGGTAAATACGTTATATAACTATAAGGTCTTACTTTGTACCTTAAAATAATAATAGTTGTTTTTGAGGTATAATCTGTAAAGAACTTATTTTTTTAGATCTTGTATTGTAAAAGGAGGTTACACCATGTCACAGGCCTCGCTCGTGATGTTCGAGGAAGAGTCAAACGAGATCTCTGAGATTATTGAGAGACTTGTTAAGGAAGCTAATGCAAAGAGTTCCTACCTTGTGGATAAAGACGGTCAGCTTATAGCACAGTCTGGAGATACCACAGGGATTGACGCCACTTCCCTAGCCTCCCTTACGGCCGGCAATATTGCCGCAACCGGAGGGCTTGCAAAACTAATTGGAGAGAAGGAATTCTCTATTCTTTTTCATGAAGGTGAGAAAGATAATATTCACATATCCATTGTTGCCCAGAGAGTAATACTCGTCGTTATTTTCGATGAAAACTCCTCTTTAGGTTTGGTACGTCTGCGCGTTAGAAAAGCAAATGACGAACTCGGTAACACTATAGAAAAGATTGTAACGAGGATGGAGTCGTCATCAGCTAAAGAAAATCTCCTAGAAGAGATTACTGATGATGATATCGAGAACCTCTTTAACTAGGATTTATTGTGTGTTTGATTAATAAGTCGTTAAAAAAAACGATATTATAAAGGTAGCTCATGTCATTTATAAATTACTCCGCAAGAGAGATAAATTGTAAAATTGTTTACTACGGCCCAGGACTTTGCGGCAAGACAAGTAATCTAAATGTAATCTACAAAAAGACAAACCCTGATTCTAAGGGCAAGATGATATCTCTTGCAACAGAGACAGAGAGGACGCTCTTCTTTGACTTCCTCCCACTTGCACTTGGAGATATCAAAGGGTTTAAAACCCGTTTTCATCTCTACACTGTTCCAGGTCAGATATTCTATGACGCATCTAGAAAACTTATCCTAAAGGGAGTTGATGGTATTGTCTTTGTTGCCGACTCTCAGGTTGAGAGGATGGATGCAAATATGGAGAGCCTTGACAATATGGAGCTAAACCTAGAGGAACACGGCCTTGATATCAAGAAAGTTCCATACGTCATTCAGTACAATAAACGTGACATGGATGACATTGTCCCTGTTGAAGAACTACGAAAGGTCTTGAATCCAAATGGCGTTCCTGATTTTGAGGCCTGCGCAATGGACGGTACAGGTGTCTTTGAGACCTTAAAGCTTGTCGTAAAATTAGTTCTAGCTGAGCTTAAGAAAGGCGCATAATTTACTGTAATTAATATTATCTTCGTAACTATGCCCTGGCTTTTTATACAGGGCTTTTTTTTTGCAGATACTAAAAAAAAAGGAAGACTTGAACTATTATGACAATAAAAGAAAAAGTATCAAAAGAGATAACAGTTGCCATGAAGGGAGGAGCTGGAGAAAAACTTCGCCTCACAACTTTACGGATGCTTCTATCTGCTCTTAAGTATAAAGAGTTAGATCTAAAAGAAGATATTCCTGAAGATGTTTTTTTTCAACTCGTAGCAACCCTCTCAAAGCAGAGGCGTGAGGCCGCTGAGCAGTACAGAAAAGGGGATAGAATTGAGCTTGCGGAAAAAGAAGAAGCAGAGATAGAAATCCTAAAGACCTTTCTCCCAGAGCAGTTGACTGAGGACGAACTTCGAGTAATAGTTAAAGAAACGGTAAGTGAAACTGGTGCAACGACAATGGCTGATATGGGAAAACTCATGGGAGCTGTCATGAGTAAGGTAAAGGGAAAGACTGACGGTACTGTCGTACAAAAAATTGTAAAAGAAGTTCTTGGCAACTAAAAAAAGGATACTGAGGATATTATGAGAATAAGAGATTTTTATGAGCGGGCTGTAAAGTACGGAATAGAAGCTGACCCAAGGGGTGTTGATGAGGTTGGTGAGGATTTAAAGAGATCAAAGAAGGATTATGAATCATTAAAAGATAAAGAGAAAGATTTTTTTGATAATGAACGCTTTACAAATCCCTACGCTGATACTCGGATACTTTTTGGCGATGAGGAAAAAGAGATAAAGCGCATCTTGCTTGGAATAGATATGGAGGTTGGTGAAGTGCTTTTAGCTGATAGGCTTGCAGAGCGTGGAACACCAGTTGACTTAATCGTAGCGCACCACCCAGAAGGTCGAGCCATGGCTGAGCTTCACGATGTTATGGATATGCAGGCTGGTATACTCCTAAAACAGGGCGTGCCGATTCACGTTGCAGAGAACCTCATGGCAGAAAGAGTAAAGGAAGTAGAACGCAGGCTTCGCCCAGTTAATCACACTCGCTCTGTTGATGCGGCTCGCCTCTTGAATATTCCGTTCATGTGCATGCACACACCCTCAGATAATCTTGTAACAACCTACCTCCAGGATTTAATTGAAAAGGAAAATCCTCGCTATACCTCTGAGGTTTTGGATATCTTAAATGCCATTCCAGAGTACGAAGATGCAAGAAAAGAAGCAGTCGCTCCGTCCATGACCGTTGGTACAAAAGAGCGTAGAGTTGGCAAGGTCTTTGTGGATATGACGGGTGGAACTGGTGGGAGTAAAAAAATATTTGATAGCCTCTCAACCGCAGGCGTAGGCACAGTCGTTGGGATGCATATCTCCGAGGAACACAGAAAAGAGGCACAAAAGCACCACATAAATGTAATTCTTGCAGGGCATATCTCAAGTGATACGCTTGGACTAAACCTCCTCCTAGATAAAATAATTGATGACAATACCGAGGTTTTGGCTTGCTCTGGTTTTAGAAGAATCACGGCAAAAGAAAGAGAGAAAAGATCTTAGTTGCTGTCTGCAAGGCCTACTAGCGTAGGGCGGATAGCTGGCGCAGGGCGGATGGTTCAACTTTAAGTGTTCTGCTTATAACTTTTCTGCTGTCTGCAAGACTGCTGGCGCAGGGCGGAGAACTCAACTTGTGATATTTTGGTTTTAACTTATTCGCCGTCTGCAAGCTTTTCTGCTGTCTGCAAGACCTACTAGCGT
>JAGLUZ010000106.1 GCA_023134165.1 Deltaproteobacteria bacterium
CGGAGCAGGCGTACTCTCGGCTGGAGCCTTAGCCTTTGGGGTTTCGGCCTTTGGTTTTGGTGATTTTTTTACTACAGGTTTTGCTTTAGGTTTTGCTTTGGCCTTTGGTTTTATCTTTGCCTTTGGTTTTTTTACGGTCTTTGGTTTTGGAGTAACTTTTTTCTTAACTGGAGCTGGCACTACTTCTTCTGTAATAACCTCACCATGGGAGTCTCCAAGATGTTCTGTACTTGTAGCAGTGCCGTGGTCAAGGCTACTACTTTCGCCGTGGATGCCATCACCGTGGTCACTACCATGATGTCTCTCGTGGTCAGCATTTTTCATACCCTTTGGTAACATCGGGGCAAGTTCTGGGACAAGAGCCTTAAATCCAGGTTGAACATCATGCGGGTTATGACACTCCGTGCATGTCCACCAGCGTTTAGTGCCACCTTTTTTCCACGATCCAATACGTTTGCCGTGGATGCCGTCCCTCCAGTCACGTAGAATTTGTCCGTGACATTTTCCACAGAGTTTTTGCGGTTGATTAAAACTAATGGCCTCGCCTCGGTGTGAGACAAGGTTATTCCTATTTTTTCTATCATGACAATCCAGGCACCAAATAGCACCCTTGCCGTGTTTAAGGTCTTTTGGCTCACGCGGGGCATAACCCTCATGCGGATACATTGGAGACTTTAGTGTGCGAGGATTATTATCCTTTGGAATACGAACCATTGTACCGTGGCAATTATTACAAGGATAAAACATGAGCTTGTCTATGCGAGGTTTTACTAAGGCTTCTTCGTAAAAATAATCAGCTTCTATCTTATTGTCTGTACTCTCTGCGTTATCTGGCATTTTCCCCATTGGGATAGTACCATCAAAAGGATCGCCCCACCAAAGTACGCCGCCGGTCTCCTCTGAGCACTTTACATTTGGCCAACCACTGCGTATCTCAAAACTATCAACAGAGGTTGCTCCGCCGTCCCTGCTCTCAAAGCATTCCTCTGCACTTGCAGGTCTCTGCATTATTAGTATGAAAGCGAAAAAAATCGCTACAAGAACACCAACCTTGGTTATATGTAGAAAGGACTTATTCATCTTTATATGCCTTAAGCCCCCCATCTTCCGCTCTGCCAAGGAGGGGTTCCTCCGCCCTTAAAGCTTGGCGGGTCAACTGACTGCGTAACAATAGACTTAGGGTCGCGGTACCTTACCTCACCGGTTGATATCGCAATCGCACACTTTGCAAGCATTGTGAATACCATAAACCCAACGGCCCAGTTACCAAGTGAATTTACAATCTCAATTAACGAAGGCGTATATTCGCTAAACTCGCCAATTGGACTTGGAATAAAGCCAGGGATGACAAAGCCCATGCCCTTATCAATCCATATTCCGACAAAAACCATGCCACATATAAACGGCAAGAGCATGAGGTTCTTCCTAATCTTTGGAATAAGGAGGAGAACAAAACCACCTATCATAAGAACCATCGCTGTCCAGAACCACGGCACAAGCCCCCAGAGACCATACATCCCTGTAACAAGGTAGCGAAGAGAGAACGAGTGCTCGGTATTAGCGTAAAATTCAGTAACAAGCTCAGAGAGGATTAAGAATAAAGCAATTCCCAAGCACCAGAGTACGACCTTAGAGAGGAAGTCAAAGACCTCTTTTCCTATCTCAAACTTTGTAACCTTCTTTATAATTGAAAAGGCAATTATTATTAGAGAAGGCCCGGCGGCAAATGCCGTTGTAATAAATTTTATCGGTAGTATTGAGTGATGCCACATAGGTCTTGCAGGCATTGTATTTATGAGGAAAGCCGTTACTGTGTGGATGCTAAGTGCCCAGACGCATGCCAGGTAAACAACCGGAAGATATATTAGTTTATTAACCTCACGACCAAGGTACTTCATGTACATATAGTAAAAAGCACAAAAGACATTAAGGGCAAGGTAGCCGTTTAGGACGATTACGTCCCAAGTAAGCATGGAGTTTGGCCAGTTATAGATGCCGTGGAATATTGGTACTGGTAACCAGCTTGGGGTCATATGCCACGCCCTGTCTGGGCGTCCCATGTGATTTACTACAAAGAGCAGGCACATTATAACGGCGGCAATGGCTACTATTTCGCCAAGCACCACAACGTGCTTCATGTGTTTATTCTTCAGGAAATACGCAGGAAAAACAATCGTTACGGCCGCAGCCGCAACACCGACCAGGAAGACAAAATTAGAGAGATACATACCCCACGTCACCTGATCATTTAGGTTTGTAACAATCATTCCCTTTGTGAGTTGCTCAAAGTTACCCCAGACAGCAAGCATAATGAAGAACCCTAGGAAGGCCAGCCATCCGTAATAGAAGAGGCTTCCCCGCCAGGAACAGATAAAGAGGTCTATTCCGAAATATATAATGCTACGTATACTCATAAGTTTTTTGCCCTAAGTAAGGTACCTGTTACCTTAAAAATACTAAAGAGACTTTGCTATAATTATCTTAAGGTTCAATTTGCAAAATTAAACCCGCATTTGGTTTTTCTTTCGCCAACCCCATCTTTGTTCCAACCCCCCATCACCAGCCCACTAGTCTATGAAGTAGAAAAATTTAGGGTAGGTATTTAGATCCACACGGAGTCTAAAGACTTTTTTACGGTCTAGGACTTTGCGTACCTCGCTATTTGGGTCTAGGAGGTTTCCAAACTTTCTAGCTCCTACAGGGCAGACCTCAACACAGGCTGTGTATCTGCCCCTGCGTGTTCTTTGGAGGCAGAAGGTACATTTTTCAACAACTCCATTCATCCTTGGTCTATTTCCAAAGTAATGGGTCTTTGGGTTCATCTCTTCTTTTGATAAATTTGGTGGCCCCCAGTTAAATCGCCTTGCCCAGTAAGGGCAAGCGCCCATACACATCCTGCAACCAATGCACCAGTTATAATCAATAACAACGATGCCATCTGGGTCACGGTAGGTTGTTCTAACAGGGCAAACCTTAACGCAAGGCGGTTTCTCGCACTGTTGACACTGGATTGGAAAATAAAAAGCGTCTTTCTCTGGAACAAGCTTTGGGTCGTAATAATGTTGACCTTCGAGGACAACTCCAGCAGGTTTATGTGCAAAACCACCAACCTGGATTCCGTGTTTTTCCCCACTTAATCCAGAGTATCCTTTATCCATATCCCCTTTGTTAAAGGTACCCTTCTCCATACGAATAACTCGTATCCACTCAATCTCTGGATCTTGGCGGGACTGGTTATTCTCTTTAACGCATGCCTTTACGCATCTTCTGCACCCGATGCATTTTTGAATATTTAGGGCGTA
The DNA here is from genome assembly GCA_023134165.1 of Deltaproteobacteria bacterium. Lineage (GTDB taxonomy): Bacteria > Desulfobacterota > GWC2-55-46 > GWC2-55-46 > DRQE01 > JAGLUZ01. The sequence goes on from JAGLUZ010000106.1 coordinate 3,303, forward strand.
TCCAAAAAGAACGTCCTTTTCTGCTGGCATATCATCAACAAATGTTTTCTTGCCATATTCTTCTGTATAGCGAGCCTCTAAGCGTTTTACGGATTCCTTACGCTCTTTATCACTCATTAGGCGGTAATTACCCTGAAACCACTCGGCCCAGGTAGTACGCGCTTCAGCGTCATTTGCACCAGATAGGAGAGCGGCGGCTCCGGCAAAGACCCCGGCCTTCATTAGGAAGTCTCTTCTGCCACTGCTTTCCTGATTATTTAATGCGTTCCAAGCTGAGCCAGAGCTTGACTCAGTTCTGGCCTCAGAGTCAGGTATCTTACCAAGGAGTTCTGGGCGAGGGAAACCGTCGGTTGCCTCACCCATTACCTCATCAAAGTTGGCACTAGCGTTCTCTTTAGGCTTAGCACTCTTAACAAAGTCCGTAATATCGGCTAAGTAATCGCTAATTTTAAATTTATTTTTTTTATTATCGCTCATCTTTCTTTTTAAGTTTAAGTAGGTTTATGCAAGTTTTTTGTAATTACTCTCAAAGAAACTTACCATTGCCTTTATCTCTTTCTTTGATAGCTCTTCATAGCCACCTTTTTTCATGGCCACGTCACCAGCAAGCACATCTTTTTGGTAGGCCGCCTCTGCTTTACCAGAGTTGCCCTTTGAGGTAACAACACCCTTAAAGACAGCTGTTGCAGTTACAGCAGTTGCACCCATAAGGGCCGCACCCTTTAGGAATCCACGCCTAGAGACTTGGCCTTTTTCTTCTTTAGTTGGTTTTTTCTTTGACGTCATCGAATTAACTCCAATTAACTCAAAAAATCTAGGTACAAAAACGAAACAAAATTTAGAAGATTTGTATACTGTATACAATGTACAAATAGAGATGAAAAGATAACAAATCTAGCAATCGATGTCAACTGCTGAAAGCTCTTTGTTTTTACTACGCTAAGAAGTATTCTCTAAATTTTTTTCTTGAGAATATCTTACAGTCAAAGCCTCTAGCAAAGTAGTACAACAAAGACTTGTTATGAATTAAAAAACAAGGTTTTTTTGGAAGATACGAGTGTGGATAAAGTGCATACGTACTATGTACTACGAAGAGACTTGGACAAAAACCTAACCTTGATTAGGGAGTAGTGGGTGAAGTGAACAGCGGGTAGTTTAAATTAACAAGCGAATGAGAACGGTGAAGCAGGATGGTAGAATTAATGAGGTGCAAGAGTGGAAAAGGACAAATGAGCTAGATAAGTTTACTTGCCGAGATAACCATCTCTGCAATGTTTTTCATCTTTTTATTCTCTTTTTGAGACTGCGTCTGAAGAAGTTTAAAGGCCTCTGCTTCACCAACATCGCAACGCTTCATTAATATTCCCTTTGCGCGCTCAATTAGTTTTCTTGCCTCGATTGCTTCTTTTAGGTCACTCACCTCAGTATCTAATTCACGGAACTGGGAGAAGCGAGCTGTTGCAAGTTTTATCGCTGGCAGAAGGTGTTTTTTTGTTACAGGTTTTACGAGGTAGGCAAAGACACCTGCCTCTACTGCCTCAGCAGCTAGGGATTCCTCTGAGTGTCCTGTGACAAGTATAATCGGGGTTGGTGTGATAGCGGTTATAGCCCTTGCCGCATCAAGACCACTCATCTTTGGCATCTTAACATCAAGTATTACAAGTGCAGGACTGTGCTCCATAAAGAGAGTAACAGCGTCCTCACCATTTGCCGCGTCCCCTACTACATCATATCCAAGAATCTCCATATGCCCTTTTATGCAACGTCTCGTAAGGGTATTATCCTCGGCGATGATAACTGTCTTTAGATTATTCTCTGCAATTTTTGCTTCCATAACTTAAGCCACCTAAGGTCTCTTTTCTGACGTATATTACTTATTACATCAAAAATAAATCCAAAGGTCAACATCTTTTAAATTTCAAGATATCCTAATCATCAACATAACCTTGCCCTTCCTTTCTCTCGCCCTCTTCTTTAAGTAGGGCAAGCTCCTGCGTTAGTTCTTTTGTCCTCTCAGTTAGCGAAGAGATAACGATAGAAAAATGCAGGAGAATTAGGAGTACGAACATAAAGGCCACCAAAAAAAGTAGGGACGGCGGATAAGAGATACCAAGGAAGATTGCGATGCGGTCAAGTAGCCCCTTCCAAATAGCAAGCACAATGACCGCAATATTTAGGGCAAGCCAAAGCACAGCATACCTTTCTTTGAGTACAT
>JAGLUZ010000107.1 GCA_023134165.1 Deltaproteobacteria bacterium
TACCTTTCTTTGAGTAACCCACGCCTAACAAAATCTATTACAAGGACAAAGAATATTATAGACGCAAATATCGAAAGCATCTGAAATGGGTGCATTTTTTTGCCTCTTTGCTAATTTACCTAAATTAATTTCATTAAAACGCTAGCGTACTTTTTTTATAAGATCCACCATTATAGCAAGCAAGACCTTTATCATATAAAAGACAGAAAGAGCTGGGGTAATAGAGCTCTTCCCGCCCTTTCTCTTGCTCATAGTAACTGGAATCTCTTTAATAGTAAAACCCTTTTTGCGGAGCAGAACCAGCACCTCAACTTCGGGGTAGTCCTCGGGGTAATTACTAGCAAAGAATTTAATGACATCTTTATTAACTGCTCTAAAGCCAGAGGTAGTATCGGTAAATTTTTGTCCGAGGATAAATGACACAACTTTAGAAAAAAAAGCAATACCAATACCACGGGCAAGTGTTAGTGAGTAGCCTTCACCCTCTTTAGATAAAAAGCGTGAACCTACTACCATATCTGCATCTGCCGTATCACTTAAAAGTGGCTCAAGTAAATCCCCAACCCCTTCAGAGGGGTGTTGTCCGTCACCATCAAATTGCACGGCGATATCATAATCATTACTTAGGGCAAACTTATACCCGCTTTGCATGGCCGCCCCTATGCCAAGGTTAAAGCGGTGCGTTAAGACGCTCACACCCTCAAAAGATCTAGCAACCGAGGCGGTCTTATCAAGTGAGCCATCATTAACAACGAGAATATCAGCGGTGGGGCAGTCTAGGCGAAGCCCCTTAATAACCCCACCAAGGGCTTCTTCTTCGTTAAATGCTGGGATTATTATGAGGACTTTTTTCATAGGTTAGCTTTGTTTATAAAATCATGTAAAAGATTTGATGTTTGTCAATTGCTTCCGTGCCATCATTAAGTTGACAGCGCACAACCTCACAAAGTTAAATATAAAGTGGACTTCGTTCATTATTATCTTTAAGCCATTTATAGTAACCACCTAGCGTTCTTCCTCCAAGGTTTAACGCATATTCCATTCCGAAAATTGCTAATACTATATAAAGTTCTGATATGTCTGTAATAATAACCTTGAACTCATGTAAAACTTCAAAGGTCTCCCCATTTTTGACAAATAGAAACTCTGGAGAATATATTGGGCGACTAGAGTAAGGCCATACTCGTTCCGGTGTGCCTTGCCGCACATATTCCCTTAGTTCGTCAAGTTCAGCCTTGTCTGTAATTTCATCAACTCCACCAGGAATCTTTAAAAAATTTGAGGCCAACACTTCAAGCCCAACCTTTGCAATAAACCTAGAGAGCACGTAATCCTCTAGAGGATAGGAAGATACAGGAAATACAAGCCTACCACTTTTTTGATTTAAAACAGAGTGAATAAAAGGTGACTCATCCGCTTCGCCCATTGCACACATAACACTAGTATCATTACTTTTAATTTGCTTGTGCATTTCTATCTTTGTTAATGACTCAAGATGAACACCACTAATAAAAGGAATTTTATTTTTTTTGCTTGCAATAGCCATTTTAAATCGTTGTTCTTTAAAGTAAATAGAGTTTAGAAGGGGAGCCTCAATTTTTCGGGCAAAATAATTGTTACACTTGTCACAGACAACACCACGTGGAAGCATATGCTGAGTATTCCCAAGTGATTCTGGAACAATGTGCTCAACTGATATGGAAGAGGAAGAGTCTTCTTTACAAAAAATACAACGCATATTCAACCCTGCTACTTAGGTCAAGCACAAACAGCGAAAACTTTTACTGCTCTACGCAGTAGTGGTGCCGAAGGGGGGATTCGAACCCCCACGAGCTTGCGCTCACCAGACCCTGAATCTGGCGCGTCTACCAGTTCCACCACTTCGGCGTACTTGTCTTTTGTAGGGTGGGCTCTGCCCACCGTTTTTTAGAGTTGGGGGTTATTACACAGAAACCCAACCTACAAAGTCAAAGACTTTTGCCTTTCCGCTTCACGCATAACGGCCTTTAACAAAACTTGCAATGGCTCTAATTTCGGTATATAGTTTACCATACTAAAGGCGAGAAAAACTTGAAGAAAATACTTACATACTAATAAATTCAAGTCAAGATTTTTTAAAAAATTAACTAAAAAGATAATTAAAATAAGGAGCAAGTCCATGAAATTTTTTATTGATACCGCAAACATTAAAGAGATTAAAGAGGCAAATGAATACGGCTTAGTCGACGGCGTAACAACCAACCCTTCGCTTATTGCACGAGAGGGTCGTGATTTTAAAGAGGTTATTGCCGAGATATGCACTATTGTTGACGGCCCAATTAGTGCTGAGGCAGTTAGCCTTGACGCCGAAGGGCTTATTAAGGAAGGCAAAGAACTTGTAAAGATTCATAAAAATATAGTAGTAAAGATACCGATGACAATGGAGGGACTTAAGGCCACAAAGACGCTTGCCGGAGAGGGGATTAAGACAAATGTAACGCTCGTATTTTCGGCTGTGCAGGCTCTTCTTGCGGCCAAGGCAGGGGCAACTTTTGTAAGCCCTTTTATTGGTCGCCTAGATGACATCTCAACCCCAGGGATGGATCTTGTCCATAGTATCTTAGATATCCTTGATAACTATGATTTTCCAACCGAGCTAATTGTTGCAAGTGTCAGAAGCCCTATGCATGTGCTTGAGGCGGCAATGAGCGGGGCTCATATTGCTACCATACCGTTTAAGGTGCTGGAGCAACTCTCCAAGCACCCGCTAACTGAAGCTGGTTTAGAGAAGTTTCTCGCAGACTGGGAAAAAGTTCCTAAGTAATCCCAAGCAATAAAGATAAGAACAATGAATACTATTCCACAGATTTTCTTCACTCCTCAAGGTTCCTCAACCAAGGCAGACCAACTCGCAGGGGCAGAACTTGCCCCTGTACTCATTATCCGTGACCCAAATGATAGCTCTAAGATAAAAAATATTAGCCTTAAGGAATTAAGGGAAAACGTTACAAAAGTTGGCGAGGGGCTAATTACCCTTGGGGTAGGTAAAGGCGATAAAGTTGGTATTGCAACGGGGAACTCCCCAGAATGGATAATCTCTGACCTTGCGATTACCTCTGCTGGCGGGGTAAGTGTTCCCGTCTACACAACCCTTGGCACTGAAGAGATTGTCTTTATATTAAATGACTCTGAGGCAACCCACCTCATTGCCTCGCCTCTGGTGATTAAGAAGATTACAGAGGTAAGAGATACCCTCCCAAGGCTAAAGACCATCATTAGTACGGGTGAAAAGTTTAATGATACAGACAAGACCTTTGAGGAACTTAAGAACCTTGATAAATCCAAAGAAGCAAAAGCAGAATTTAAGAGCCGAATAGACTCACTCACCACGGAAGATATCTTCTCTATTATTTATACCTCTGGGACAACAGGGCGTGCAAAGGGGGTTGTCCTAACACACGGCAATATCCTCTCTAATATAAGGGCAACCCTAGAGATACTCGACGTATCTTCAAAGGACAGCTATCTGTCATATCTTCCACTTAGCCACGTCTTTGAACGCATGGTGCATCACCTGATGCTTCACCAAAGAGCCCCCATTGCCTACTCACGTGGGTTTGCTTACGTTGGTGCTGATATTGCCTTATTTAAACCAAGCGTCTTGGTTGGTGTGCCTTTTTTCTTTAAACGTCTTCGCTCGCGCATCCTCACAGGTGTTAGTAAGGCAAGCCGAGTGAAGCGTTTTTTATTTAACATAGCGACCAAGTGGAATACCTCTAATTTTTTTATAGCTCCATTAACTGACAGAGTTATCTTAAAGAACCTTAGAGATAAGATTGCCCCTAGGCTACGCTTCTTTGTCTCTGGTGGAGCACCACTTGGTGAAGAGATGGCTCGGTTTTTCTCTTCCCTTGGTTTTCTTATCCTTGAGGGGTACGGCCTAACCGAGACCTCACCAGCAATATCATTTAACAGACCTTGTGAGAACAGGGCTGGGACAGTTGGAAAACCACTCCCCGGTGTTGATGTGATAATCTCTAAGGACAGCGAGATACTCGTAAAAGGGCCTTCCGTTATGAAGGGCTACCACAAAATGGAGAATGCTACCAAAGAGGCATTTTGTGATGGCTACTTTTTAACCGGCGACCTTGGCCATTTTGACTCTGATGGTTTTCTAAGTATTACTGGCAGAAAAAAAGATACCTTAATCACCTCAACAGGGAAAAACATCTCTCCACAAAAGATAGAGACTCTCCTAACAACTGACGAGTTCATAAAAGAAGCCCTTGTCTACGGCGATGGCAGACCACACCTTGTGGCACTAATAATCCCAGAGCAGGAAAAACTTCAAGAGATAATAGATAAACTTTCACTCTCAGAACTTAAGACAGAGGAGGCATTAAAGAATAAAGATTTAATGAGCTTTTTTCAGAAAAGAATTCGTGATAAACTAAATGGACTTGCTCGCTTTGAGAAGCTTCGTAATTTTGCACTAATAGAGGACACCCTAACCGAAGACGGTGGCGAGCTGACCCCGACCATGAAGATAAAGCGTAGCAAAGTCGAGGCCAAGTTTGATAAGTTACTTATTGGTCTTTACGAATAAACCTAAAGAAAGAATAAAGTGAGGCGAGTATGAAGAATTCTAATTTTTTATTTATCCTTATATTTGTATTTTCACTAAGCCTATTTTCTCTTGGGTGTGAGAAAAAAGAAAAAGAAGAAGTTCCCATTAAGACCCAGAGCATAAAGCCAAAGGTAGATACTAAGGCAGAGGTAGAGTACACAGACGGCGTACCAAAATACAAGGCACGGAAGATTATTGTTCCGCCGAGGCCAAAGTCAGTTAGGCTTGATTTTACCACAAACAATCCTTTGCCAAAAAAATATAGAGAGATAAAGACAAACCCAATAATCGCAAATCAAAAAAATTTAGATAAGGGAGCTAAGCTCTATCAGAGCCTCTGCTCAACCTGTCACGGTGCAAAGGCAAAGGGCGACGGAGCCGCTGGTGAAGGGCTCACCCCCAGACCAACTGACCTCTACTCCCTTGTAATTCAGCCAGAAGCAACAGTAGGGTACCTTATGTGGGCAATAACTGACGGAGGCAAACCCTTTAAATCTGCTATGCCTTCATATAAAAAATTATCAAAGAAAAAAAAGCAATTACTTATACTCCACCTTCGGTCTATGTATTAATTTATTTTTTCTTTCCCTAAAAGAAGAGCAATCCCATTGATTTTAGATTAATGGCTTTGAAAAAGATAATGACAGATAACAATAAAAATAAAACAAAGACAAATGAAGACTTTAATAACTCCAAGTGGGCAAGGGGCGAGTACGCAAAAGATTATATTGAGTGTGCTGATATCTTAATCCCTGAGCGAGGTGCATTCTTTGAGGTCTTTAAGTCCTTTTATACTGATTATTTTCTTCCAAGAAACCAAAGCCCCCAAGTACAAAACGTCCTAGACCTTGGAAGCGGTGACGGCACACTCATAAAAGAACTACTAGAGGTCTCGTCAAATATAAATGCAACTATCCTTGACGCAGGCGAGACAATGATAGAACAAGCAAAGCAACGCTTTAGCGGTAAAGAAGATTTTGCATACGTCCTAGCAACCTTTGAAGAATTACTAGACGGTTCCGTAGAGGTACCTCTACCAAAGAATGATAAAGGTTTTGATCTTATCTGCTCGGCATTGGCAATCCATCACATTGATGCCAACGGGAAAAAAGCACTTTTTTCTTTAATAAAAAAACTCCTAAAAAAAGGCGGCTTTTTTATTAATATGGATACCGTCCTTGCTCCCTCAAAGGCACTTGAAGACTTCTACCTTCAACTACGAGCCAAGCGAAGTGAGCAGAAACGCATCCTCGCTAGGATTAGTAAAGACTACTGTAAGTTCACAGACCGTCACAAAGACAAAGAACACCATGCAAAGATTGACACCCTATCTTCACAGATGGAAATGCTAGAGACCCTTGGCTTTAGCGAGGTTGACTGTTACTTTAAGCGAGGCATCTTTGCCGCCTACGGCGGAGTAAAACCCTAAAGAATATTTTTACAGATAAAAGCACACAACTTAATTATGAAATCAAGAGAGCAAAAAAAAATAATTAGATTAAACCTTAGGTTTTTTCTCACACTCCCCCTCTTACTCGCACTCACCTTAAGCTACGGGTGCACGCCTGGAAAACTCCTAACAAAGATAGATAAAGAGAGCGTCATTGCGGGTTCAGTCTTAATCGACACACAGAACAAGACCGTAATCTACATTGCAAAAGAAAGAGAAGATAAAGGCGGGGGGCAGTACCTTGTTATAAATAATCAAAGGGAAAAGACCTTTGACTTTATCAGGAGGGATATCTTTGTATTTAGCCCAGAGGGTAATACCGTTGCGTACGTCGCAAAAAAAGGTAGCCAGTGGCTAACAGTAATTAACGGAGAAGAAGGCGAGCCTTTTCAAGCAATAGCAAGAAAGACACTTGTCTTTAGCCCAAACGGAGAGAGGGTTGCCTACGGTGCACAAAAAAATAACAAATGGTTAGTTGTCCTAGACGGAAAATCAGGGCCGACCTATGAGATGATTCTGATGAAGAGCCTTGTCTTTAGCCCAAGCTCTGCTCGCTTTGCTGTGGCCTTCTCTGAAAACTCCAAGAGCTTTGTTATCTTAGATAATATCAAGGGTAATCTTTATGACGAGATACTCCCAGAGAGTATAACCTTTAGCCCTGATAACAAAAAACTTGCTTACGCAGCCAGAGCTGGCGCCGACTGGTTCATCGTCACGCATAGTAATGGAGTGGTAACAAGAGCCAAATCTTTTGATAAAATTTTCCCGAAGAGCCTTGTCTTTAGCCCTGATAGTAAAAGATTATTTTTCTCTGCAACCAAGAATAAATTTGTCTACGGTGTGCTTGGCGACGAGCTTTCGCCCCCGTACAAATACATCGCCGAAGAGACAACTAGATTTTCTCCAAACGGAGAGGTCGTTGCTTACGCGGCAAAAAAACCAAAACAGTGGTTTTTTGTAAGCTCTGGCGAGCCAGCCATTGGCCCCTACGCAAGCTTTGGCCGAGAAAGCATTACCTTTAGCCCTAACGGCTCCAACCTTGCCTACATTGCAAAGAACAAAGACGGCTGGATTGTAGTCGTCAATCAAATCGCCCACGAACCCTACGACGCAGTAATGAAAGGCACACTTCAACTTGACGATGACGGCCTTGCAACCTACGTTGTAATAAATGACGGTGAGGTCTTCGTTGTTCAAAGAAAACCAGGCGTTAGTGAGGAACCGAAAAAAATACTAACCCTGGATAAAAGAATACTACTAAAAAAAGGCGGACGCGTTGTCTTTGATACACCAAAAAAAATACACTATATTACTCGTAACAAACTAAAATTCTACGCAACGGACGCACTCCTACCATGACAAAAAAACTCAGTACAAAAAATATAATTGCCTGCTTGGAGAAGGACGCCTCTCGCCCTCTATCCTTAAAGGAACTCGTCCATAAATTTGACCTAACCTCTGAGTACAGAAAAGAGCTAAAGCAGATGCTCCGTGAACTTACGGACAGCGGCCTGCTCGTAAAGATTCGTGGCAACCGCTACGGCCTACCCTCAAAACTAAACCTCGTAAGTGGTGTACTTCAGTGCCACCCAAATGGTTTTGCCTTTGTACTCCCTGAGGACGAGGAAGAGAAAAAAACTGGCGACGTATTTATCAGTAGAACTGGGCTAAGGGGGGCAATGCACGGCGACCATGTGGTTGCTCGCGTAGAGGGTTCAAAACCAGGAGGCAAACGTGACGGGCGAATAATTGAGATATTAAAACGTGTAAATAAAAGAATCGTTGGAACTCTAAGAAGCATTAGAGGCGAGACAATAGTTATCCCCTCGGATGAGAGAATCCTAGATGACGTAATTATCTCCACCGAAGGCTTAAGCAAAGCCGGGTTTCATGGCAAGGAACTTGACGGTAATATCGTCGAGGTTGAGATAACAAAGTGGCCTGCAAAGAAACTACCCCCGTTTGGAAAAATCATCTCAGTCATCGGAGACCCCTCGGATCCAAATGTTGAGATTAATGTTATCGCAAAAAAATATTCCGTGCCTTGTGATTTTCCAAAGGACGTATTAAAAGAAACAACAGGTACACCCGAGAAAATCCTCACAAGTGAGATTGAAGGTCGGGTAGATCTTCGAGACCTAAAGCTCGTAACCATCGACGGCGAGACTGCCAAGGACTTTGATGACGCAGTTTACGTAGAGAGAAAGAAAAGTGGCTACACCCTCTTTGTATCTATTGCTGATGTTAGCCATTACGTAAAAGAAAATACTGCCCTAGATACTGAGGCCTTTGATCGAGCAACGAGCGTCTACTTTCCAGGCAGATGCATCCCCATGCTCCCAGAGGTTCTCTCAAACGGGATATGCAGTCTTAACCCCGCAGAAGACAGGCTCACCATGACAGCTGAGCTTGACTTTAATGCTTCGGGAGAGCTTGAGGGGAAAAAATTCTACGAGAGTGTCATCAGAAGTAAGGAGCGTCTTACCTACACAACTGTAAAAAAAATACTAGAAGACAAAGACACAGAACTAGAGAAAACTTACTCGAGCATCACTAGTGATCTTGCCTTGATGAAAGAGCTTGCCCTAAAGCTTAATGTAAAACGCTCCAAGGACGGCTCCATTGACTTTGACCTTCCAGAGCCGCAGATTATAATTGACGCCAGAGGTCGCGTTGAAGATATAATTCGCTCGGAGAGAAACATTGCCCACCGAATAATAGAGGAATTCATGTTGGCCGCAAACCGTGCTGTTGCACTGTCCTTTAAAGAGGCCAAGGTCCCAGCCATATACCGCATCCACGAAGAACCAGACAAAGAGAATATTGAAGAGTTTAAGGAATTTGCTGGAACCCTTGGGTACGTAGTGCAAGGCACGGGGCCTAAGTCTTTTCAAAGAACCCTGAAACACTTTGAAGGCCACACTGCTGAGAAGCTTATAAACCACGTCCTACTTCGCACCATGAAGCAGGCTGTTTACTCTGATAATAACAAAGGCCACTTTGGCCTTGCCTTTGAGAACTACACCCACTTTACCTCCCCAATAAGACGCTACCCAGACCTAATCGTCCATAGGCTCTTAAAGAAAATCTTAAAGAAAAAGTACAGCACACGCGAGGTCGCTCGCATGGAGGAGTTTTTACCAGCGGCGGCTTCTCATACATCAACCAAAGAAAGAATTGCCATGGAGGCAGAACGTGAGGCCGTTGGTCTAAAAAAAGCTGAGTTCATGAAGGATAAGGTCGGAGAAGAATTTGACGGTTTTATCTCAGGGGTTACAAACTTTGGAATTTTTGTTGAGCTAAAGGACTTCTTTGTCGAGGGTCTCGTCCACATCACAACCCTTGGTGATGATTACTATCATTACCTGGAAAAAGAACATGCCCTTGTTGGGGAAGGAACAAGGCGGTACTTTCGCCTAGGCGACGCTACCCGCGTCATCCTCACAAAGGTTGATATCGAGAAACGCCGTCTTGACTTGGAACTTGCCCCAGAAGAAGGTGAGGAAAAGCGGACAAAGACAACTCAACAGAGAAAGAAATCATCCTCCAGTAAAAGCTCAAAGAGAGCATCTAAAAAGATAAAAAGAAAAAAAGAAGAAAGAGAGAAAAATAAAAACGGACGCACTACAAAAACTTCAAAGACAAAAAATAAAGCACAAAAGAAAAAAGGAAGAAAAAAGGGTCTCTAAAACCAGAGAGTCGGCAAATTAACAAATGGAGATTATTACAAGAAAATCTGATTTTTCTAAATTAAAAGGTGGGATAATCACGCTTGGAAATTTTGATGGCATCCACCTAGGGCATCAAAAGATTTTAAAGACACTTGTCCTACGCGGTAAAAAACTAAAGCTCCCAACTATACTTTTTACATTCAACCCGCACCCCTTAAAAATTATCTCACCAAAGAAAAATCCCCCGCTCATAATCAGCGGCGAGCAAAAAGCCTCGCTCATCGCCTCCTTTGGAATAGACACACTCATCCTCTCTCGTTTCACCAAAGAATTTGCCTCCCTCTCGGCTAAGGATTTTTTTGAGCAAATTCTCCTAAAAGAACTTCGCCCAAAAGAGATAATAATCGGACACGATTACTGCTTTGGCAAGGCCCGCTCAGGCACGGCAGAGCGTCTAAAACTATTTGCAAAAAAAGAGGGCATAGCGGTTAGAATAGTTAGTGCAAAGACCAAGGGTGGCAAGGTTGTTAGTAGCTCAAGGATACGCTCCCTTATTTTGGACGGTGAGATTACAGAAGCAAATAAACTTTTGGGTAGAAACTTTACCCTAACAGGAGAGGTCATAAAGGGCCGTGGTGTGGGCAAAAACCTTGGTTATCCAACGGCAAACCTAAAGACAAAGTGCGAGCTAATTCCAAGGGTTGGGGTTTATGCGACGTACGTAAAGATTGCGGGTCGAAAAAAACTTTATAAAGGAGTCGTAAATATCGGAGAGGCTCCAACTTTTAAGAGAAAAAAAACAATCTTTGAGGTACATCTTCTTGACTTTAACTCCAAGCTTTATGGTAAATTCATAGAGTTGTTTTTTGTAAAGTTTATTCGGGCAGAGAAACAATTTCCATTAGCATGCAAACTCGCAGTTCAGATTGAGCAAGACATAAAAAAAACTCGCGCCCTTTTATCAAAGGGGCTTTGAGGCATAAAAAAATTAAGGAGTATTTTTTTGAACATATCAGGAAGCACAAAACTTATTGCAATCTTTGGAGACCCTATAATTCAAACCCTCTCGCCAACAATACAAAATGCGGCTCTTGAATTTCGCTCCCTTGACTGTGTCTACATCCCCTTTCACGTCAAGGCCGAGAACCTGGAGGTTGCCATTAGATCCATCCCTGCCCTAGATATGCTAGGAGCTAATATCACCATCCCGCACAAAGAAGAGGCATTAAAGATAATACTCTCACTTGGTGGCGAGGTTGATAAGGAAGCACTAGAGATTGGGGCAGTAAATACAATTGTAAATAAAAACGGCTTGCTCTGCGGCTACAATACCGACGGCGAGGGCTACGTAAGGAATCTCACAAGTGAGGTTCGCTTTAATATTAAAGATAAAAAAATCCTCCTCCTTGGTGCAGGCGGAGCCGCACGCTCCATGCTATATGCCACCCTAAAGAGAGAGCCACACTCTGTAATGATTGCCAACCGAACAGTGGAACACGCAGTAACGCTAAAAGAAGATATTGGTCAGTACTTTAATGACCCTAAAATCTTAAGCTCTTCTATCGATGATGCAGCAGATTTTTCTAAAACCGCAGACCTCGTTATAAACTCAACCTCAATTGGGATGATGGGAATGGGCGGGGAGGCTCCCCCAATAGACGTCTCCCTACTCTCAGAAAATGCCGTTGTCTCTGACATTGTATATAAGCCGCTCATGACCCCGCTCCTTACGCAGGCCAAAGCTCGCAACTTAAAGATTCACAATGGCCTTGGTATGCTCGTCCATCAAGGTGCTCTCGGCTTTGAACTTTGGACCGGCGAAAAAGCCCCAATTGATACAATGCACTTTGCAACTATTCAGATTATAACTCAGCTTGACGGAAAACAAAAAACCACTAACGGAGAATCGAGGTAGAGTAGTGAAAACTATCTTCATAGCAGACGCACACATAAGTGGTATTAACGACCCAGTGCAGGGCTCGCTCTCTGCTTTTTTTTCATCTCTTGCTGACCAAGAAAAAAAAGACCGTCCAGAGAGAATTATAATCCTCGGCGATCTCTTTGATTTTTGGGTAGGTTTAGATAAAGCTATTTTTTCTGAGTACCTCCCGCTACTTAATGCGCTAAAGACGCTTGCTGATAGTGGGGTGAGTATTACCTACGTCGAGGGAAACCATGATTTTTTTATGGGTGAGTACTTTACCAAGACCCTAGGAGCTAAGGTCATAGAAGACTTCGGAGAGATTACAATTGATAGAAAAAAAATATACATCTCACACGGTGACTCTGTTGATAAGACCCTTGGCTACGCTATGTGGCGTTTCTTTATCAGAGGACTTCCTGGAAGATTTTTGGCTAAAATCCTACCTTCCGGACTAAGCTGGAAAATAGGGCAGGCACTCTCAAGCAAGAGCCGCTCCTATAATGACGATCGTTCCTCGAGGATAGAGAGGCGACTTCGGGCCTTTGCAAAAAGACGGCTAAAATCTGGTTACTCTGCCGTTGTAATGGCTCACTCGCATTCTGCTGTTGTTAGTGAAGACGGTGAGTTTGAGGGCGGCCTCTATGCAAATCCTGGAAGTTTTGCAGACAACGGAAGCCACTTGACCCTAGAAAACGGTAAATTTAAAATAGAGAAATTTAAAATATAAAAAAACTTTAAAAAAAACCAAAGGAATACTATAATGTTTGGAACAGCCGTACTGTGCATGGACGGAAGAGCTCACGAGACAACTGTTAATTTTGTCAAGGACAACTTTAATGTCAAATACGTGGATATCATTACCGAGGCCGGGGCTGACGTAATCGTAGCAAAATTCTCAGACAATGAGCCTGTGATTAAGGGACTAAAAACAAAACTTGAGATCTCAATTCACAAACATCACTCAAAGGTAATAACCATTGCAGGTCACGCAGATTGTGCAGGGAATCCTATTGATGAAGAAAATCACCGAAAAGACATTCTCGCAGCTGTTGATAGAATTAAATCTTGGTACCCAGAGATTTTGGTAATTGGGGTTTGGGTTGGGAACGACTGGAAGGCCGTAAAAGTTGAGGCCTCTTGATAGGAATATCTTTACTTGAAAGATTTTAAATAAAAAAACAAGGAGCACAAAGATGAAAAAGATTTTACTTGCATTAATAGTATGTACTTTAGTATTTGGTTTCTCTGGAGAGAGTCAAGCCAAAGAGGATAAGATCTCTAAGAAAAAAAGAACACTCATTGAGAAGATTGTAAATATAGGAAATCCAGGGCTTGCGGCTAAATCATACAAAGACGGCTACTCAAAGATGTATACCGATGTACTAACGAAGGATGAGGCCTACAAGGGTAAGGTCGATATTGATGCAGTCATCAATGTTGTTCATAATACAGTAAATGACGGTTTCACAGAGTACTACGAAAAAATCGTCACCCTATATGATGAGGCCTTCACAATTGAAGAGCTAAAGACAATTGATGAATTTTACAGATCAAAGGCTGGAAAGAAGACAATAGAGACTATGCCTGGGTTATCAAAGGAAATCATGAACTTTGGTAGGGAATGGGGTAAAGCACTAGGGCCAAAGATTGAAGCAGAACTTTTAAAGAAAGAGGGCTACAAGATAAAAAAATAATCTCTCTTTTTTTCGTAACAAATAGGCTTTGTTTTTTTCCTGCTATAATTTCTCTATACTCAAGGATTTTGGGTATAGAGGAGAGCGTAGCAAATATGAAAAAAACTAGAAAAATACGTAAAGTTTTTAAACCAATAAAGGTTACCGAGGGCGCGGGCGTTCATCTCAGCCGCGCCTTTGGTCGTCTTACTGACCCAACCCTCTTTGACCCCTTCCTAATGCTTGATGACTTCCGCTCTGAAAAAAAAGAAGAATACATCAAAGGTTTTCCGTGGCATCCGCACCGAGGGATTGAGACCATCACCTACATCCTGCGAGGAAAAGTCGAGCATCGTGATAGCCTTGGAAGTGTTGGCATTATCTCAGATGGATGCGTTCAGTGGATGACGGCTGGGAGCGGGATAATCCACCAAGAGATGCCGCTTGGTGATGAGCGGGAATTCATGTGGGGCTTCCAGCTTTGGACAAACCTTCGAGCAGAAGATAAAATGATTGCCCCTCGGTACAGAGACATACGCCCCGAAGATATCCCTAATATAGACAGAAAAAGCGGGGCAAAGATAAAGATAATAAGCGGTGAGGTATTTGGCAAAAAAGGAGCTGTCCAAGATGTTCTGACCAACCCAGTTTATCTGGACGTAACCTTACCTCCAAATTCAGCAGAAAAAATCCCAACAAAAAAAGGAGATACCGCAGTTGCCTATATAATTGGAGGTAGCGTAGACTTTAACCCCGAAGGTAATGAGACCAGCGAACCGACTCTGCTTGGCAATAAAAATTTAATTCTCTTTGAGGTTGATGGTGAAGCGGTCTCCATTAAAACAGGTAGCGAGGAAGTTAGGTTTTTATTCCTCTCTGGAACTCCGATTAAGGAAGACATCGCATGGAGGGGGCCAATTGTTATGAATACAGAAGAAGAGCTGGATCTTGCATTTAAGGAATATGCGGACGGAACTTTTGTAAAGAACAAAAAATAGAGGAAAAATTTATTATATTTCTTCCTCCACTGTAGATTCTTTTTCTGAAGAGGATTCTAAGATTTCAGTATCTTTTTTCGTCTTGCTTTTTCTCTCTTTACTTGAAGGTTTCTCCACAACTACATCTAAACCTTTATTTGTAACTGAGAGAGAACCTTGAACAACCATAGTGCCTGCCAATCTATCGCCAAGCCTAATTTTTTTTTCATCGTTATGGAGGATTGCCACCTCGCACAAAAGAACGCCTAAACCTATGAGGATAAAAACAGGCTTACCAATATAAGGTACAACCCCAAAAACAAAATACCCGCCAGCAACAAAAGCAAATAAAGAATTCCTAAAGATAGAGTCACGAAAGCTAGCAGGCTTGTCCGTCAAGACCGAGACGACATGCACCCCAGCCACCCTCTTGCCAAGACTTCTCCCATTCTTCAGTCCGTCGGCAATAAGAATATAGGTGACACTGGCCAAAGGGCCAAGGAGAGGGAGAGAAAAATAAAGCCCTCCAGCGATTAAAAAATCAATGACCCTTGCCACTACCCGCTCCAAAAGCTCTGCCTTTTGGTAAGCAGTCGTATCATATTCGCCTTGATAGGCCTCTAGTATATTTTCAAAGTCCATCTACTTTTTCCCAATTACTTTTCATTTTCAGTTGTCTTTGTTTTTTTTTGTAAAGATTACAAAGGCCATGGCTGGGCGTTTTGAGGCGTCCCTCATCGCAAAGTTTATCCCGTCAAAGACCCACCCCTTGGCTACAGTCTTATTTATCACCTCAGTTAAGTCCTCATCCGTTACAACCGATAACTCAACAACTTTGTACTCTAATGACTCCATCACAAAAACCCCGCAATCTTTTTTTGGTTCTCTCTAAAACTAAAAAAATTATGCGAACGGTTTATAATAAATCACTCGGCCAACAAAGAAGGGTCCCATTTTTTCAATATAGGTTGAGGTCTGTTTTGTGCGTCTCATTGTTTGCACAAGCACTGAGAGTGGGTGCAGGTCCTTTCCAATCAAGGCGATTGTAAAGTCGTTATCATTTTTATCCATGCCGTAGGAGACAAGGCGGATATCGTGACCAAGGTCGGCCTCGCCAAAGGCACGCCCTATGACGCCGTGCTCCATCAAGATTGAACCTTGTTCTTTTTTTGAGAGAAGTGCAAACTCGCCGCTACGTCTAAGCGGATACCAAACCGCCCAAGGCCACTCTTCAGTGCATGATACGCGGCGAGATCTTTTCAGTAACCAGTCCTCTAAGTTTTTTTCAAATCCAATTGCATAGGTTCGACCAAACATCGTAAACTTTGGTCTTGGCTTAAGTGCGGCAAAGCCACTTGTATTTAAAAAATCTCTAAGTTTTGTTACAAAAAACTCTGGATCCTCGCTCATCGTAAGTAGCCCGACACCTCTTGCATCAGATACGTCAGCATATAAAACCGCCTCCATCCCGCTTGCCTCCAACTCCTTTATAAGAGGAGCCGTGTCCTTACACTCGCCGAAACAAATAAGTTGCATAAAAAGTCGCTTGTCCAGTCGCTGCTCTGCTCCGTCTCGCTCTGCACCTTTTTCGCGAGTATCAGTTAAGGTCTCCATATCAAAACCAGGAAGTGCGGTTGGCATACCCGCCTTTGGTTTTCCGCCGGGATGGCCTCCTGGGTGACCACCAGTTTTTCCGCCGGGGTGTCCGCCAGGATGACCGCCTGGGTGTCCTTTCTCACTCATAATTTTTCTCCTTTTTTTTAAGGTAGAGAATCAACTTCATGGTAAAAACCCCGCCGCTTTATTTAGTTCTAGGTAAAGGGCAGGGTCTTTGTTTCTTTTCTTTTATATAAAACCATTGCTAAAGAAAAAGTTATTCTTTTGCGGCGGCCTTTTCCTTCTCTTTCTTTTTATCGCGAGCAATCTTTGCCTTCTCTGGTGGCTGATACGTGCAAAACGGCTCTTCATCCATGTAGTCATCTGTAAAGGCAAATGCCCTTGCACGACAACCACCACAAACCGAACGGTACTCACAGTAACCGCAACGTCCGTTATAGTCGTCCCAAGCACGCATCTGCTTAAAGACCTTGGACTCATTCCAAATCTTACTGAAAGGTTCTTGACGAATATCGCCGCACTCTTCTTCTAGGAAGCCGCAGATTTGAACCTTACCAACGTGGGAAACAAAGGCAAATGACTGCCCTCCCATACACCCCTTACTCATTGCATCAAAACCGTGGGTCTCGGGCGTAACAGTGATGCCCTTCTCACGCTCTTTTTGACGAAAAATTCTATAGTAATGAGGCGCACATGTTGGTTTAAATTGAATCGGTACTTCATCGCGCATTTCATAGAACCATGTAAGGGTCTTCTCATACTCTTCAGGGGATATCTCCATATCCTTCATGGTCTCGCCCCTGCCAGTTGGAACAAGCAAGAACGGATGATGTGCTTTTGCACCAAGTTTTATCACAAGCTCAAGTATCTTTGGAAGCTCATGGAGGTTGTGCTTACTGATTGTTGTATTAACTTGGAACTCCATCCCAATTTTATTACAACTCTCAATGGCAGTCATAACACTCTCAAAAGCACCGTCCACTCTGCGGAAGGCATCGTGGGTCTCTTTTGTTGCACCATCTATAGAGAAGCTAACCCTTTGAATGCCAACATCTATCATCTGTTGCACTGTCTCCTCAGTTACGAGAAAACCGCAAGGTGCCATTACCATACGAAGCCCAAGGTCTGTGCCGTGTTGAGCAATTTTCCAGACGTCGTCTCTGAGCATTGGCTCACCACCGGTCATAATGATAATTGGCTTTGCAAAGGTTGCAACATCATCGAGGAATTTAAAGGCCTCCTCGGTTGTAAGTTCATTTGGGTATTTTCCAAAACGTGATGCCGCCCTACAATGGATGCAGTTTAGGTTACAGGTCCGTGTCATCTCCCAAGCAATAAGTTTTGGTAGCCATATTTTTTTTCCGTCTTTTGTTTTTTGATCTCCGCCTCCAGGGTGACCCCCAGGGTGGCCTCCACTGTGACCTTGTCCGTCCTTCATTCCAGGCATCTGATGTGGATGTCCTTTTGGTGGCATTCCTCCTTGCATATCGTCTCCTTCCTTAAGCCGCAGAAAGTTATTTGAAACTTTGTCCTGCTACGGCACTTTATTTTTTATTTTTTTTCCTAACCAATTAAATCCATTCTGCTAATTATTACTTTCTGCCGTGCGCTAGCACCCTTGCCGCATCTTTTGCAAAATAGGTGAGTATCATATCTGCTCCGGCTCTTTTTATTGAGAGGAGCGTTTCCATCATGACACGTTCGCCGTCAATCCAGCCTTTCTCTTCTGCGGCCTTTATCATACTATACTCGCCACTTACGTTGTAGGCGGCAATTGGGTAATCAAAATCATCCTTAATGCGGCGAATAATATCAAGGTACGGGAGTGCTGGTTTTACCATGACAATGTCTGCTCCCTCGGCAATATCAAGGCTAACTTCCCTTATGGCCTCATCTGTGTTGGCCGCGTCCATCTGATAACTTCTCCGGTCTCCGCTTGAGGGTGTACTCTCGGCGGCCTCTCGAAAAGGGCCGTAGTATGCACTTGCGTACTTTGCGGCGTAAGCCATAATAGGGATATCACTAAAACCTTTACTGTCAAGGGCGGTGCGTATCGCCCCTACGCGACCGTCCATCATATCCGAGGGGGCAACCATATCAGCTCCAGCCTCTGCGTGCGTGAGGGCTTCTTTTTGAAGAAGCTCTAAGGTCTTGTCATTATCAACTGTTACGATGCCAGCCTCATTCTTTATGATACCACAATGACCGTGAGAAGTGTACTCGCACATGCAGACATCTGTGATGACACAGAGCTTTGGTGCAACTTTTTTTATTGCCCGAATTGCCTCCTGCACAGGCCCCTTTGGATCATTTGCACTTGACCCGAGCTCGTCCTTTGTCTCTGGAATACCAAAGAGAATAACGCCTGGAATACCAAGAGCCTCAATCTCACGAGCCTCTTCTATGATGAGATCAACCGATAATTGAAAGTGACCCGGCATCGAGCTAATTGGTTTTTTTACATTTGTTCCGTAAGCCACAAAGAGCGGGAGAATAAGGTCATCGACTGAGAGTACGGTCTCAGCGACCATACGCCTAAGTGTCTCTGTTTTTCTAAGTCGCCTTGGGCGGTAATCTGGAAAATTCATTTTTTTCTGTCCTCTCTTTTTTTACTTATTATAAGTAAGCTTAAAACTTTTATGAATTTTTATCTGCACTAAAAAAATTCTCCATAGCCTCGGCAAATGCTGGGATCGTATACCTGCTTGGCATTATATCAACCTTGAGTCCGTTATCAATAGCCATCTGTTTTGTGACCGGACCAATACAGGCAATTATAACATTACTTGTTAATTTTGAGACCTCATTTTTCTTAAAAAAACTTAAGAAGTTTTTCACTGTCGAGGCCGAGGTAAATGTAATTACGTCGAGCTTACCTTTTTTAAGTAGACTTAGAATCTCGCTACCTGTCTTTGCAACTCGTATGGTCTTGTAGGCTGGGGCAACATCTATCATCCCACCAAGGCGACGTATCTCGTCTGGGAGTATCTCTCTTGCCTTGAGAGCGCGTGGAAGCAAAAATCTGTTTCCTTTAATCCCGTTCTTTCCAAGTGCCTTTAATATTCCTTCGGCAACGAATTTTTTTGGCACAAGGTCAACTTGAATTCCTCGGTTTTTTATTGCCTGCTCTGTTGCAGACCCTACAACACAAATCTTAACTCCCTTTAAGGCTCTAATATCTAGGCCGAGTTTATAAAGACGACTGAAGAAATATTCCACGCCATTTACGCTTGTAAATATTGCCCAGTCATAGGTCTCTAGGTTTTTTATTCCCTTATCAAGTTTTGCAAAACTCGGCGGGTTAATGGTTTTAATTACGGGAAGGCTAACTACCTCTGCACCCATCTCAGTGAGCTTACTTGAGAAGGTTCCAGCCTGCTTGGCAGTGCGTGTTACCAGGATTTTTTTTCCAAAGAGAGGCCTTGAATCAAACCATTTCAGTTTTTCCCTAAGTGTGACAACATTCCCGATGACTGTAATAATCGGGGGTTTCATGGCATGCTCTTTTACGAGAGCTACTATTGTTTTAAGCGTGCCTGTGATTGTTTTTTGTTTTGAGGTTGATCCCCACCTGATGATTGCAACAGGGGTCTTCTGATTCATACCTCCGTCACTTAGTCTCTTAACTGTTAGGGCGAGTTTTTTCCACCCCATGAGAATTACGAGTGTCCCGCCAGAGGTTGCGAGTTTTTCCCACTCAACCTTTGAGCTTTTTTTAAACTGACTCTCGTGACCAGTTAGAAAAGTAACTGTCGAGGCCACACCTCTGTGTGTTAGCGGGATGCCTGCAAATGCAGGAGCCGCAACGGCAGAGCTTACGCCTGGGATAATTTCAAAAGAAAGGCCTGCATTAACAAGGGCTAGAGCCTCCTCACCACCACGACCGTAGATAAAAGGATCGCCACCTTTGAGCCTGACGACAACCTTCCCAGCCTTTGCTTTTTTTAGGATTAATTCATTTATCTCCCCCTGTGTGACGTGACGGAATGCACCCTTTTTTCCAACGTAAATGGTCTCTGCCTTTGCCTTTACGTGCGAGAGGAGACTTTCATTAGAGAGGAAATCATATATTACGCAGTCGGCTCGCTTAAGGGCACGAACCCCTTTTAGGGTTATTAATTCAGCGTCACCGGGGCCTGCGCCTACAAGATAAACTTTTACTCCAGCCATGGATTTAATATAACAATTGAAAAAAGTTAAATCAACTATTGGAAAGAAAGTGTACGGGGGGGTAGCGAAAGGTTCAACTTATAAAACCAGGGTCGTAATTCTTTGGTGGGATTATAATCTAAAAAATCTACTTTGATATTAAAATACATTGAAATATTTTTTGGATGAACTCAAAATAACACTTTACAAAAAAAAGGGGGGGCATTGCAGAAATTCTACTCGTCTTCCATTTTCATCTTCAGGTCATCCTCAACAACCTCATTAAAGGTCATTTTTTGATTCCCTATCTCTATAACATCACCATACCTTAGGGTGTGGTCTGTAATCTTCTCACCGTTTACTTTAACTGGCGAGAGACCACCTTTTTTTAAGAGTTTATACATTCCACGACCCCTAATAATAGAGGCGTGACGTTTGCCAGCGAGCACTCCGTCGAGTTTAATATCACAGTCATCATCCTTACCAATTGTGGTTATAGAGGCAAGCTCAAAGACTGAGCCATTTTCCATTGTCAAGGCAACCTTAACCTCCACTGGCGGTATTGATTTTGCAGCATTTGGTGCATCACTGCCACCTACTGCTGCGGGAAAAGGCTTGGCATAGATTGTCTGGCTTGCAAGATCTTCCTGTGGCTCAACCTCTTCAATGGCCTCAATCTCTTCTGCCTCTACCTCTGCTACCTCAATCTCTTCAATTGCTTCAGCTGGTTCAATCACTGGTTCAGCTTCTTCAATAAGCTCAACCACAGGTGAGGTAAAGCGAAGAATATAATTTCTTATGGTTATCTCATCACCATCTGAGAGTTCTTTCTTGGTAATCTTCTCTCCGTTTACAGAGACCCCGTTCGCACTCTCGTTATCTTCTAGAACGTAACTCTCGCCAACAACCTTTATAGCAGCATGGTTCCTAGAAACCCCAGACTCTTCTAAACATATATTACAATCGTCATCCCTGCCAATAGTGAGTTCATTTTGAAGAAGATAAAAACCTCTGGATTCTGTACCTTCAGAGACCTCGACGTAAACATCTCCGTCCTTAATGGCATCCGCTGGTATGGCACCGCCTAGGTACATCAAAGAACCCGCACTTGGGAAAGGCGAGCTATCTGGTGCAGGAATAACCTTTGTCTCTGTATATATATTTACGCTAAGCGGGTTATCTTCTGGCAAACTGTAGGAGTAGAGCAAGAGCCTATCAAGCGGTGTGCCATCATCGTTATCAGTGGTATTTGGCAGAAAGGCAAAGACCGCCTTGCCATTTATAAATATAGCAAAGCCCCAGTCTGACTCATATTTTGTTGCGATAATAACATCTTTTTTTGCACCCTCTATCATCTTAAGAGCGTCTTCAAGGTTTATCACATCAGTTGTAAAGCTCTGTGACGGCGGGTGTGCCATCTTTACAAGCATACAGAGAAGTAATTTATTATCAGCACCGTAGACACCTATATCAGCCCTACCTTGGGAGCTATACCATTTAAAGAAATCCTTAACAGGCAGAACTGAACCTTCTTCCTCCTCAACAAGGCCAGAGGTGTAGAGCACCTTGCCTATCATAAAAAGAAAACGCACGGTATCGCCACTTGTGGCCATTATGTAGCCATCACCAACTTCGCTCGTTACCTTTCTGATAAGGTCATCAAGAGAGGCAAAAGGGAAGTCATCTTTTGTGAATATGTGTTTGGTATTTGAAATATGCATACTTTTATCTATTTAAAAAAAAATTCCAACACCTCTATTTATATGCTTGGAGAAGAGATATGTCAAGTGTGGAATTTAAGGCCTAAAATTTAAGGAGTACAACCGTTATATTATCTGTACCTCCGTTTAGATTTGCAAGCTCAATTAACTCTGCGGTTGTGGCATTTAAAGTATCTGTAGTATTTTTATTTATAACTTCTTCTATGGTTTCGTCCGTTATCATGCCGTTTAGCCCGTCCGAGCAGATAAGAATAAAATCGCCAGCAAGAGCTTCAAACTGAGCAGTCTCTACCTTAACCTCTGCATTCAAACCCATTGCACGTGTGATGACATTTTTAACCGGCGAGTTGCGTGCGTCCTCTCGCTTTAGTGTACCAAGTGCAATCTGCTCTTCAACCAAACTGTGATCCCTTGTTAGTGGCTCAATCTTTCCACCGCGTATGCGGTAGACCCTGCTGTCCCCCACGTGAGCTGTAAAAAAAGTATTACCGTGGATTAAGACACCAGCCATAGTCGTCCCCATTGAAGCGCACTTTGGCATACCTTGCGATAGTTCCCAGACAGCCCTATTACCTAGTTTTATGGCATCAACAAAAACCTCACACGGCTTTGTCTCAAGAGTGCCTTTTTTCTTGGCATTCTCGATACTCCCCTTAATAACCTCTATCGCAGTCTGGCTTGCCACATCACCACAACTATGCCCGCCCATTCCGTCGCAGACGACATAAAGACCAAGCCAATCAGCGGCAAGCCCTGAATCTTCATTAGCCTTACGTTTTCTACCCGTATCTGTTAAAAAACTAGATATTAGTTCCATATTTTTGTATGCACCATTTTATTGCCTTACTAAACTCGCCGCCCGTTTGAAATCTCTTTGCAGGATCCCTTGCATTAGCTTTATCAACAAGAGCCTGACAAAACTCTGGGAGGTCGCTTCTGAAATCACTAAGTGGCGTGCCTGCTTTATTTGTAATGTTATACATTATATTGGCGATACTCTCGCCAGTGAAAGGTCTTTTGCTCGTTAAAAGTTCAAATAAAACAACACCAAGGGAGAAGATATCACTCCTGCCGTCGACCTTATCACCGGCTACTTGCTCTGGGCTCATGTAGCTTGGCGTACCCATAACAGTACCTGTCTTTGTCTGTGATGCTGATTGAATCCTTGCAATACCAAAGTCCGTTACCTTTATAACATTTTTCTTGGTAACCATTATATTCGCAGGCTTTATATCCCTGTGAACGATTCCGTGGGTGTGTGCAAAATC
>JAGLUZ010000108.1 GCA_023134165.1 Deltaproteobacteria bacterium
AACAGTGACCCCGCCCCTACTGATATATTCATCAATTCCAAGCTCAAAGATATCACCTCCGCCAAGTCTGTAGAGGTCGATATGAAAGAGCGGTAGGGTGCCACTCACGTATTCATTTATAATCGTAAAACTTGGGCTCTTTATATCTTCATTTATCCCAAGACCAAGGGCAATGCCTTTTGTAAAGCAGGTCTTGCCTGCACCAAGTTCACCAGATAAAAAAACCAAGGCTCCAGGTTTTAGGCTCTTTCCAAACTCTCTACCCTGATCCTCGGTCTCGATAGAAGACTTCGTTACCACAGATTTACTAAGGCCGTCTTTTTGAGCCACCACTAGTCCGAAGCCTCTGTGGTATAGGAGCTAAGGAGCGGGGGAAGAATTGTGAAGAGATCTGAGGCTATCATCCCAGCCTCTCCCATCTCAGCAGAGAGCATATCAGCGGCCATGCCGTGCAAGAACGGCGCACTAATTGAAGCCTCGGCAATGGTTAGTCCTTCAGCAAGTAGCCCAGCTATCATCCCAGCTAAGACGTCCCCCGTGCCTGCACTTGCAAGGGCAGGGCCTCCTGTGGGATTTATAAATACCTCTCTTGACGCTTGGTGCTCACCTGTTACTGTAATGCTTGAAGGCCCTTTTAAGAGTATTGTTGCATTTGTCTTCTTTGCTAGTTCTTCGGCTGAACCAATTCTATCTGCTTGTACTTCTGTAACTAGACGCCCAAGGAGCCTTGCCGCCTCTCCCGGATGTGGTGTTAATACCACCTGAGCCCCGTTCTCTGAGGATTTTTTTAGTGCCTTACAATCCCCCTTAAAACAATTAAGCGCATCTGCATCAACCACTACAGGGATGTCTTCATCAACGCAGGCATTAATTACGCCGAGTACAAAATCACAACCAACATCCCCTAGGCCCGGGCCAATTACAACTGCATCCTTACCCTTGATAAGGCCAAGTGCTACACTGAGAGCCATAGGACTAATAAACCCTTCTTTGTTATCTGGAAGGGGGGCTGTCATAATCTCAGTTGTCTTTGCCTCCATCGCTTGATTTAACGAAGCAGGAAGGGCAATTGTAGCAAGTCCTGCGCCAATACGCATTGCCCCCATAGCGGACAAATAAATTGCCCCGCTCTTCCCTGTTGAGCCACCAATCGATAATACGTGTCCGTAACTTCCTTTATGGGTATTTCTTTTCCTTGGTTTTAGTAAAGACCTCACCATCTCTTCAGTTGTAAGGTGCCATTTTATAGCACTGTCTAGGAGCAGTTCCTTTGGCATCCCAATATCAATGACCTTGATAGTGCCAGCAAAATCACGCCCGGGGTAAAGATAAAGCCCAAGTTTTGGTAGTGCTAAGGTTGCCGTAATTGTTGCCCTCACGCCTCGTCCAAGGACGCGTCCCGTTGTGGCTGAGATTCCCGAAGGCACATCCACTGAGAGGACTGGCTTACCAACCTTATTTATAATATCAATAACACTTGCGTAAAGCCCTGTTACGTCTTTTGTAGTTCCAGTGCCAAATATAGCATCAATAATAAGACCTGAGTGCCTAAAAGCAAGGGCGTGTTTTTCAGCCCCCTTAAGTGAGTTTACAGGATAAGTGCCTCCGCCCATCTTTTGCCATATCAAAAGATTTGCCTTGGCGTCCCCCTTTATATCTCGAGCCTCGGCAAGGGTAAAGACCTGAACCTCAAAGCCCGCATTCTTTAGATGCCTTGCCGCTACAAAACCGTCGCCTCCGTTGTTGCCCTTCCCTGTTACAATTGATATTTTACCAGGTGATGCGTCCGGGAAGAGTGAGGGATTTTCTTTTATAAAATCTCTGGCAACTCTTGCAACACCAGCCCCAGCGTTTTCCATCAGCACGAGCCCTTTAGTACCAAAATCCTTTATTGAACGAGCATCAATTGAGCGCATAACCTTAGAGTTAACAAGTTTCATAGCAACCTCTTTTTCCCTTTAACTACTTCTCAATAACGACCTGAGCAACTGCAAATTCCTGCTCATGGGAGATTGATACAAAAAACCTAAGATCGCTCTCCCCCTCTACCTCTATTTTTGGAGCCCCTTCGGGGTCTCTTTGAATCTCTATTTTTTTATATGTTACAAATCTTCCGTAAGCCTTAATGAGTGCTTCCTTTGCCGCAAAACGAGCAGCCAAGTGAAGGGCAGGGCGTTTTTTTCCCTCTGCGTAAGTAAGCTCTGCATCTGTAAAGAGCCTACTCTTAAATCTAGCACCCCACTTTTTCATCGCCCTCTCAAACCTCGCGATATTTACGATGTCAGTGCCAATTCCGTGTATCACTCAATGCCTCGTTTTTATCTCTTTCGATATTTAAATTTTTCCTGAAAAATAACACTCCTAAATAATAATCAACAATTACCTAGTACGAATTACTTGCTCAAATCCGCCACCGTTAGTTCTTTGCCCCCTTGGCCTCCACTGTAACCCCAAGCCCAACTCAGCTCCCGCATTTATTATAGCGAAAGCAATCCGTTGTGTGGTCATTTACCATCCCAACGGCCTGCATAAAAGCGTAAGCTATTGTAGAGCCAACAAACTTAAAGCCCCTTTTTTTTAACTCCTTACTCATTGCTAAGGACTTATCTGTCTCGGCTGGAATCTCGGAGAGATATTTAAAGGTATTTTTAATTACACGACCACCAACAAAAGACCATATAAATTTTTCAAAACTTCCAAACTCTTTCTTTAACTCCAGTACACATCTGGCATTCGTTATAACAGACTCAACCTTTAGCCTGTTTCGTATAACACCTTTGTCCTTTAAGATCCTCTCTACATCTGGCTTTTTAAGAAGTGCAACTTCTTTAGGGTTAAAATTTAAAAAATTTTTCCTGTACCCAGAACGTCGTTTTAGTATAGTTGCCCAGGAAAGCCCAGCCTGTGCACCCTCAAGTGTTAAAAATTCAAAGAGCTGGTTATCGTCCCTAACTGGAAGGCCCCACTCTGTATCATGGTAGGCAACCATCTCGGGGCTAACCCCAACCCACACACATCTCTTTAACAGCTTTTTTCGACCCAACCCACTTGCATCTTTATTTAATTGAGAACTACTCAATTAATCTCTCCGTCTCTCTTATTGCATTTTTTCAACCCAACCCACTCACATCTCTTTAGCTGGGCATCAAAAAAACTATCCAATTAACCTCTTCATCTCCCTAACTGCATTTTCCATTCCAACATAGAGGCTTCTTGCAACAATTGAGAACCCAATTGCAAACTCAGTTATCTCTCTAATATCGGCAACCTCTCTGATATTTCCGAAGTCAAGGCCGTGACCTGCGTGAACACTAAGTTTAAGCCTCTTTGTGAGTACCGCTGAGTCCTGAATACGTCTAAGCTCAAGCTCACGCTCCCTGCCTTTTTTATTTGCGTATCCGCCAGTATGAAGCTCCACTCCGTCTGCACCAATCTTGTGTGCGGCCTTTATGCTATCTGGGTCTGGGTTAATAAAAAGATTTACTTTTATCCCTGCAACAGAAAGAGGGTTAATGAATTTTTTTATAAGGTCAATCTGTGTGCGAACCTCTAGGCCGCCTTCAGTTGTAAGCTCCTCTCTTTTCTCAGGGACAAGGGTCACAAGGTCTGGCTTTACCTCAAGTGCTATTTTTTGCATCTCTACCGTAGCGGCCATCTCCAGGTTTAACTCCCCCTTGGTCGTTCTCTTTAGGAGAGCCAGGTCTCGGTCTTGGATATGACGACGATCCTCACGAAGGTGAACAGTAATGCCACTTGCCCCTCCGAGTTCGGCTAAAAAAGCCGCTGAAACAGGGTCAGGATCCACGCCAAGGCGAGCCTGTCTTACAGTTGCAACGTGATCTACATTTACAGAAAGTCTTGCCATTATCAAACCTCAAATCAAGTAAGTTCTTTTTTTATTACATTTGCAATTTGTTTTGCCATCTTATCTATCTCACCCTTGCTTTGACCTTCTATAGTTACCCTTGCAAGGGACTCTGTCCCTGAGTAGCGAACAAAAGCACGTCCTTTTTTACCAAGCGTTTCTCTAATATCCATAAGCACTTCATTTAGGGCTTTAATCTTTGTTAAATCTCGCTTCTCTTTTACCGCTACATTTAGGAGTACCTGCGGATAGGGTTCCATAATAGAGGCAAGCTCTGAGAGCTTTTTCTCTTCTCTAACCATTATCGCAAGTATCTGGAGGGCAGTAATAAAACCGTCCCCTGTTGTTGTGTGATCAATTAAAACAATATGGCCAGACTGCTCACCGCCGAGGTTATATCCATGCCTCAGCATCTCAGCTGTTACGTGCCTGTCCCCGACCTCAGTTCTAACAACGTGACCTCCAGCCTTCTCAATTGTCTCCTCTAGGGCAGAGTTGCTCATAATCGTACTAACGAGTGTCTTCTTCTTTAGCGTGCCTTTTACGAGCATATCCTTTGCAAGGATACTCATTATGTGGTCGCCGTCTGCGAGCTTACCTTTTTCATCAACAAGCATACACCTGTCGCCGTCGCCGTCTAGTGCGATACCAATATCAGCTCCGCACTCAACGACTTTTTTTCCAAGAGACTCTGGGTGAAGTGCGCCGCAGTCTTTATTTATATTCTCACCGTCTGGGGAAACTCCAATTGGAATAACCTCGCCGCCAAGCTCGTAGAGAGCCTCCGGGGCTACTTTATATGTTGCCCCGTTTGCACAGTCAACAACTATCTTTAGGCCGTCAAGGGTTAGTTCCTGCGGAAATGTGCTCTTTGCAAATACTGAGTACCGGCCGGCCGCATCATCAACTCGAAAGGCCTTACCAACCTCACTTGCTGTTGGTCTGTGGGTTGGGTCACTATCATCACCAAAGAAAAAATCCTCTATCTCGTGCTCAACACTATCTGGGAGTTTTAGCCCTGCTCTTGAGAAAAATTTTATCCCATTATCCTGATATGGATTATGAGAGGCTGAGATAACAACCCCAGCATCTGCCCTCATGCTAGAGGTTATAAAGGCAATCCCTGGTGTTGGAAGTGGTCCAACAAGCATTACATCAACCCCCATGGAGCAGATTCCTGCTGTAAGGGCACTCTCAATCATGTACCCAGAGAGACGCGTGTCTTTGCCTATGACAATCCTATGGCGGTGATCACCCTTCTTAAATACGTAAGCCACGGCACGACCAAGCTTAAGAGCAGTTTCAGCCGTCATTGGCTCAATATTAGCAACCCCTCTTATGCCGTCTGTTCCAAAAAGTTTTTTTTCTTTGCTCATCTATTTTCCCTTACTTCTCTTCTTCTTTTTAATTTTCTTCTTTATCTTACCTATCTCAATCTGAACATCCAAACTCTCTGGCTCTACCCCAACAACCCCTTTTAAGCCACTTATATCCATAAAGACCTCTTCAATGACTGGCGTGCTGATGCCACTTATGTCCACCTCTTGAGTATAGACTCGTTTAATTCGTCTAAGGTCTTTTTCCCGCCCAAGAAGCCTTACCGCTGACGGGATAATAATAACATTCTTTACCTCAAATCCTTTTAAAGGCTCTCCCTTGGTCTTGACCTTTACAGGAAGTTCCTTCCTTATAAGCCCCTCCATCTTTATCTCAACAGCCGAAGGTCTGACCTTTATAACTTCAATTCCGCGCGGGGTCTTTATGTCTTCAGCCTCAATTCGGTAGGTATTGTTACCGCTCCTAGCTGTGCTTAAATCTATTGAGGCAATAATATCAAGCGGAGAGAGGGCGTCAATAAATACAACAGGCCCTGATATCCTGACCTCAATATCCTTTGGAGCCTCCCCAACCATGACCATCTCTTCTGGGATTCCTTTAAATCCGAGTGGAACAAGCATACTTAGCTCATCATGCTTTTGTCCAACTACAAGCACCCAGAGAATACTTGCAAAGACAAGGGAGAGCAACTTTAAAGGCCAATTATTTAAAAATAAGCCCTTTATGCCAGTGGCCGTAGCCCTATTAGAATCTGCAAAGTTAAAGAACCTCAACGGCTTCTCCTCCACCCTAAAAAGCCACTTTTTGGAGTACCCTGAGTTGTAATAACTTTATTTAACCTATCAAGGAGTGCAGCAGGTTCAATCCCCATCTCAAGCCTTTCCTCGACAACGAGCGAGACCTCGCCAGTTCTCTCTGAGACAACTATAACAACAGCATCTGTATCCTCTGATAAGCCAATTGCCGCTCTGTGCCTTGTACCCATCCCCTTTGTAAGTTCCTTCTCTGTTAGAGGTAAGATGCACCCAGCCTTTGCAATGCGCCCCCTGCTGATAACAACAGCACCGTCATGCATAGGGCTTGCGGTATTAAATATCGTAAGGAGCAAATCTCTTGTGACATTACCGTCTATTGTAACCCCAGTATCTAGAACATCTTTTAGATCAACGCTTCGCTCTATGGCAATAATACAACCCGTACTTGTATTGGACATCGTGACAACTGCCCTTGAGACCTCGTCTAGAAACTCAGTTAAGCCCGCCATGTCACGGCTTGCAAAAGGGCGTCCCATCTGAACGAGAGCACGCCTTATGTCTTGCTGAAATACGACAATAATAATCAACACCATAGAACCTAGAATATTACTAAGTATCCAATTCAATGTGAAGAGCTCGAGCCTGCCTGAGACAAAGTAGACGATTATGAGGACAGCTATCCCCCACAGCATTCTCTCAGCTCGAGTGCCTTTAAGAAAAAGCATGACCCAGTAGAGGACAAAAGCCGCTAAAAAAATATCTACTAGGTCAAAGACATTTGTAAACCACGGTATGAATTCTGGCAGTTGCATAAAAAAATTATCCTAAGTAACTAATATGCGTATTTTAAAGTTCTACAAGACTACCTCTGGTTCACCCGTATCTTGATTAGCCTCTGTCAGAGATTTTTCAGCAAGGACAGCTCCCGCAACGGAAAGTGCTTCTCTAGCCTCAAGAACGTCATGCACCCTGATTATGCGCGCGCCTGCTCCAAGTGCAAGGCTAATACTTGCGATAGTTCCAGAGAGCCTCTGCCGAGCATCTTTTACGCCAGTTATATTACCGATAAAAGATTTTCTTGATGTTCCAATAAGTAGCGGAGAGCCAATACTTGAAAATTCTTTTAAACGCCGTAAAATCTCTAGGTTGCCTTCTGTGGATTTTCCAAAACCAATGCCTGGATCAATTGCAATCCTACTTTTTTCAATCCCAAGCTCTTCTGTAAAATTTATTCTTTCATTTAAGTACGAGAAAACCTCACCAACAATATCAGTGTAGTTTGTATCTGCTTGCATTGTCTTTGGCATGCCTCTGGAGTGCATAAGCACAACCCCAACAGTACAGTCTTTTATAAGACCTGCCATATCTTTATCACCTTCCATGGCACTTATATCATTAATAACATCTACGCCCTCATCAATTGAGACCCTCGCGACTGAGGCCTTTGTTGTATCAACAGAGACAAGTATTCCTTTTTTCTTTAGAGCCCGAATAACAGGTAGTACCCGTTTTATCTCTTCAGCCTCTGAGACTGGCTCTGCACCAGGGCGGGTAGATTCTCCGCCAACGTCAATAATATCAGCACCATCTCTAACCATCTCTTCAGCTCTAAGGACAGTCTTATCTATGTCTTTATATAACGCCCCATCAGAAGAAAATGAATCTGGGGTTATATTTAAAACCCCCATTATCCTTATGTCACGGGGGGAGTTAAAGTTCCATAAAAAAGAAGAACCTTTAAAGATTGTACCTTCTTTCTGAGTTTTTTTTATCACCTCTTCAATAGAGGCACTAACCTCTTTTAATCCGTAGGGCTGAGCTCTTAGTTTTTTTACCAGCAACCGAAGCTCTTTTAGTGTGCCAGAGACGAGCACATCTGTTACCTTGACCCTGCAAGCTGCAACCCCTTTGCTGACGGCGGCCTCCCCACCAATTGCTAAGATCTCTTGCTTTAGTATGTTGGCTTGAGGTGGGGTTATAGCCTTTAGGAGTAAATTATAGTGGAACTGCTTGGGAGCCATCAGTGCCGCACCCACTGGGTCAACCCCAATACGTTTCATCTCACTGGTGCCGTGGGCAAGTGATAACAACTCAAGACAACGAACTTCTACGCTCAAATGAATACCCCTAAAAACCCAAGAACTGCGAACTAAAAAATTGAAAAAAATTACTGCAAAAACCCTCAAAAAAAATCGCTTTACTTAATTTACGTCTTCCTCTGAAGGGTCTTCACTTGCCGGTGAATCATCTTTAGATTTCTCTGTCTCGACTTCTTTTTTTGTCTCTTCTTTTTTCTTTTTCTCTTTTTGCTTCTTCTCTGGCTTTGCCTTTGGTTTATTCAAGAGCGGTCTTACAACCTTCTTTGGTGGGCCTTCATCGCCAAAGATAATCTCGTCAATCTCGTCAGAGTCTAGAACTTCCTTCTCTATAAGCTCTGCGGCTAAGCCGTGGAGTTTATCTAGATTATTAGTTAAGAGTTTTTTTGCTCGATCATAGTTTTCATTAACAATACGTCTTATTTCGCTATCAATTAATACTGCTGTTTCTTGACTGTAATCCTCACGGTTTCCCATATCCATACCAAGAAAGACGTGTTCATCTTTTTTTCCAAATGTTAGTGGGCCAAGTTTATCACTCATCCCCCACTCGCAGACCATCTTGCGAGCCATCTCGGTTGCTCTCTCAATATCATTACCCGCACCAGTCGTCATCTGCTTCATGACAATCTCTTCGGCCACTCTGCCACCCATAAAAATAGTAATCTCATTTACAAGGTACTCACGGTTATAGGTATGCCGCTCATCAATTGGGAGCTGCTGTGTGAGTCCGAGAGCCATGCCACGTGGGATTATCGAGACCTTATGTATTGGATCAGTCCCTGGAATAAGCCTTGCAACAAGGGTGTGTCCTGCTTCATGATAAGCGGTATTTTCCTTCTCCGCATCACTTATTATCATAGAGCGACGCTCACGACCCATGAGGAGTTTATCCTTTGCCTCATCAAACTCTGCTTTCTCAAGGCACTTCTTATCCCTGCTTGCGGCAAGAAGGGCGGCTTCATTTACAAGATTTGAGAGATCCGCACCAGAGAACCCAGGTGTTCCTCTGGCAATAACATCCAAGTCAACATCATCACCAAGAGGGGTCTTTGCAGAGTGAACTTTAAGTATTTCAGCTCGCCCGTTAAGGTCTGGCTTTGGAATTATTACGGTTCTATCAAAACGCCCAGGCCTTAGGAGGGCAGGGTCAAGAACATCTGGGCGATTTGTTGCGGCAATTATAATTACACCCTCATTACTTTCAAAGCCGTCCATCTCTACCAGTAATTGGTTTAGTGTCTGCTCTCGCTCGTCGTGGCCTCCGCCAAGACCAGCACCACGGTGGCGACCAACAGCATCTATCTCGTCGATAAAGATAAGACACGGTGCACTTTTTTTGCCTTGAGAGAAAAGATCTCGAACTCTGGAGGCTCCAACACCGACAAACATCTCAACAAAATCACTGCCTGAGATTGTAAAGAAAGGCACTCCGGCCTCCCCTGCTATGGCCTTTGCAAGAAGTGTCTTTCCTGTGCCAGGAGAGCCAACAAGCAAAACACCCTTTGGTATCCTTCCGCCGAGTTTTGTAAATTTCTTTGGATCCTTTAAAAAATCTATAACCTCACGAACCTCTTCCTTGGCCTCATCAATACCAGCAACATCTTTAAAGGTATAAACCTTATCATCCTTATTCAGTTGTTTTGCCTTGGACTTTCCAAAGCTCATTGCCTTACCGCCGCCGCCTTGCATCTGACGCATAAAAAATACCCAGATTCCAATTAGGAGGAGCATCGGGAACCACTGGACAAATATCATTCCAATCCCCGGAGTATCAACAACAGGTTCAGCTGAGATCTTAATGCCCTTAGACTTTAATTTACCAACAAGCTCTGGGTCATTTGGAGCAAAGGTGCTAAAGACCTTTCCGTCATTAAATTTACCACTAATGTCACTGCCCCTAATCATGACCTCAACAACCTCGCCCTTCTCAACAGCCGTTACAAAGTCACTAAATACAATCTTATCTGATACCTTATCTTTTTGACTAAGAAGGCTAAACATAAGCACAACCGCTACGATTATGATTATCCACATAGCAATATTTTTATAGAGTTGATTCATTTTTTTCCTTTTTTACTAACTATAATTTGCAAGTGCAAGTTAGAATATTTGATATTTTGTTTAATATTATATTTTGTCACAGATTTTGGGGTTTTACAACTGAAATCAAGAAAAAAACATATAGAAATGCGTGTTTAGAGCCAGATTTGGACTAAAGAAAAAGAGATTATTACCAAAACCCCTCATCCTCACTATGAGCCTCTGCAAAGCTTGCACCGAGGAGAAATATCGAGCTTGAATAATATATCCAGAGCAAGAACACCATGAGTGCCCCAAGGGAGCCGTAAAATTTATTATAAAAAGCTAGGTGCGAGACGTAGAAAGAAAAGACTGTGCCAGCCAGTTGCCAAAGAACTGTAAATACGACTGCTCCATAAAAAGTAGCCCTTGTATTTACGGCACTCCCGCCAACAAGTTTATAGACAAAGGTCGTTGCGGTAATTGTTAAGAGTGTTGGCAAGAAAGACTTCAGACCAAGGAGGCTTAGAAGATAAGGACTCATATCTATTCCTAAAAAAATAAGCTCTCCGCCCTTTGCAAAACTTAGCAGGAGCGAGAGCATAAGCGATATAATTATAAGTAAGATAACAACCATTAAGACCGCAACTGTTACGAGTCTTCTTAAGAAAAAACCCCTTGGAGCGGAAGCCCTAAATATCGGATAAAGCGCACCCTCAAGTGCATGAATAACGAGTAGAGAACTTACGAGCAAAAGCCCGCTACCAACCCACCCGATGGTAGATTTTTTTTGTAAAAGACTTGTTAGGTCTTCTACAATGCCTTCGCTAATATAGGGGAACCCAACTCTTACGACATCAAGTACCTTTGCTAGGAGTTCAGCGTCAGTGCCAAGGATAAAACCCCAGGCCGCTGTTACGATTAAGAGGAGCGGAATTACAGAGAAGAATGCATAAAAACTTATTGAGGAGGCCCTTGAAAAGGAGCTGTGTTTATCAAAGGTCAAGGCTGTAGCGTAGATTATTCTGTAGGTCTTTAAGAGTAGGCTCTTTAAAAAAATCAATGCCTCCTCCTAAAGGTTAGGCGAATTGGAACTTCCTTAAAATCAAGGGCATCTCTAAAGCGGTTTATCATATACCTTCTGTAGGCCTTTGGCACGCCTTCAGGGATATTCATGAAGACAGCAAACCGCTGGGGGCTGGTTCCGACTTGAGTTATATAATAAAATTTTACATTTCTACCCCTATATACCGGCGGGGTGTGGCGTCTTGTAATTGTCTTTAAGAGGTCATTTAAGACTGAGGTCTTTACCTTTTTTCTTGATTGCTCATAAAGGCTATCAATTGTATCAAAGACCTTATCTGTTCTTTGCCCTGTAAGGGCTGAGATAAAAAGTACCGGTGCAAAGGCAATAAAAGGAGCATGCTCACGTATCCGCTCAGCGTAGCGAATACTCGTCACTGTCTCTTTTGTTACGAGATCCCATTTGTTTACCACAACTGCTGACCCAACCCCACGGTCTTCAATCAGGCCTGCTATTTTCTCGTCCTGCGCACTGAAACCCTCAATACCATCTATGACAAGGAGGGCAACATCACAGTTCTCAAGGCTCTTAATTGCCTCCATAACAGAGTATTTCTCTAACCTTCTGCTTATCTTATTTTTCTTTCTGATGCCTGCGGTATCTATAAAAAAATATTTTTTCCCGTCTCGCTCAAATACCGTATCAACAGAATCTCGTGTTGTACCAGGTACGGCACTAACAACCGCTCGTTCCTTGCCGATGAGTTTATTTAAGAGTGAACTTTTACCTGCATTTGGCCTCCCTACAATAGCCACACGAACCATTCCCTCATCACTCTCTACTGGCTCCGCAGGGGTTGAAAGTCTGCTTAGAATCTCCTCAATAAGCTCGCTAACCCCAAGGCCATGCTCAGCAGAGACAGGCATTACGAGATCTAAGCCAAGGCTATAGAAATCTGCACTTAGGGCTTGAAGCGCACCCGTATCTATCTTATTTACAACAAAGATGACGTCCTTCTTTGTTCTCCTAAGTACCTCTACTATCTCTTTATCATCTGGGGTTGGGCCCTCTCGCCCGTCCATAAGGAGAACTATCAGGTCGGCCTCTTCAATGGCAAGTTCAGCTTGCTCACGCACCTGTACCATAATGGCACTTGTTGCCTCTGGCTCAAAGCCGCCGGTATCTACGAGAGTGAAATCACGCCCAGCCTCAGTGCACTCGGCGTAATTTACATCACGGGTAACCCCAATCTCATCCTTTGTTATGGCCTTACGGCGTCCAAAAATTTTATTAAAGAGTGCTGACTTGCCAACATTTGGCCGGCCAACTATTGCTACTACTGGTTTCATCTTTTTTAAAAACCTCAAGAAAACTTATATTGCTTAAATTTTTTCTTTAACGCACGTAGCCTCTAAACCCTGCGAAGGCAGAATTCTAGTTGGCAAAGTCAAACCGCTCAGAGCGGCGGCCAAAGATTGTTCTACCCCTTAAAAATTCTCCGAGCCTAAAACTCATAACAAAATAAAATCTAGTTAGTGCAGTCAAACCGCCCGTGGCGGCTACTGGTTTCATCTTTTTTTATTTTCCCCAAAAAAAATTACTCTGAATCTTTACTCTCTTCTACAATACTAAAATCACTAAGCACTACCTCTATGCTCTCGCCCTTTCTCTTTGCGAGTTCATCTTCGGGGTCACTATGACTACCAAGGTTTCTTGTAAATGTAAAATCCTTTGAGTCTCCAGGCATAAGGTATTTTATCTTGCTTAGCCACGCCTCCTGAACATCAATGAGCTCACCTGAGGTATCATAAAAGGAGGCCGTTAGGTTTATAGATTTTATAATCTCTTTAGAGTTATTTGTGATTGTACCAATAATCTTTTCCTGGGTCTTCCATGACGATGGTGCTGTCTTTACACTCTCAAGTTTAATCTTCTTTGCGACCTCAATATTGTCTAGTATCTTCTTGGTTTCCTTCTCTGAATTTCCGCTAAATGCACCTTTAAACTCTGTAGCCATCTCTTTACTAGATTCAACGAGCGCATCCTTAAGTGAAGTAACTGCATAAGAGGCCGTAAGCGTAGAGAGTAGCGGCCAAAGAACAAGTGCGACAACTACCACAATAAGCGGGCTATTTAAAACCTTCCAAATAATACTCTCTCTGTATTCTCTCATAACAAGACCTCCTTAGTTTTTAAAAATTTCACGTCCTACAAAACTTTGGTTCAATCGGTCTCTGACCGTTTACAAAATTGAACCCGCATTTTGATTGTTCAACCCCTTAAAGATTCACCGTGCCTAAAACTCATAACAACCTAAAACCTGTCTTTGCGAGCGACCAAAGGGAGCGTGGCAATCTCATGGTCTGGGCAGTAATGGTGTTAAAGAAAAAAATCAGATTGCCACCTCGTCCCGCCTTGTGGCGGATCTCCTCGCAAAGACACCTTAGCGGTTATTCATACCCAAATTCTTTTAGGCTTCTTGCGTTCTCGCTCCAGCCTTTTGAGACGCGAACAAAGAGCTCTAGGAAGACCTTCACACCGAGGAGGGCTTCTAAATCTTCTCTTGCGGCAGAGCCAATTTTTTTGAGCATTGCCCCGCCCTTTCCAATTATTATTCCTTTTTGTGAGTCTCGCTCAACATTTATTACGGCACGTATTGAGATAAGGTTTTTTTTCTTCTTTTCCTTAAACTCCTCGACAATTACTGCAACAGAGTAGGGAATCTCATTTCTAGACATTCTAAAGACTTTTTCGCGTACAATCTCGGCCGCTATAAAACGCTCCGGGGAATCAGTGACCATATCTTCTGGGAAATAACGAGGCCCTTTAGGAATACTCTTCTTTACGACACTGACAAACTCATCAATACCATTTTGCTTTAGAGCAGAGACAGGTATAATGCTCGAAAAATCAAAGAGCTTTGAGTACCTTTCTATTAAGGGAAGGAGGCTATCACGACCAACCAGATCAATCTTATTTACAACAAGAACGACCGGGCACTTCACCTTCTGTGCCTCTTCTATCATATAACGTTCCATCTCTCCTGGTGGTTTATCAGCACTAACGAGGACTGCAACACAATCAACCTCATGGAGTGCACCGAGTGCTTCCCGAACCATAATTGCATTTAAACGCCCCCCTGTTTTATGCACTCCTGGGGTGTCGATAAAGACAATTTGCCCGCCATCAAAGTGCTTTACCCCTCGGATGACATTCCTAGTTGTCTGGGGTTTCCTAGACACAATGGATATCTTCTCACCAAGAATTGCATTTAGGAGGGTTGATTTACCAACATTTGGCCTCCCTATGATGGCCACAAAACCAGAGCGGAAATCTTTATCTAAACCGTCTTTCGGCAAGGACGCCTCATTTGGTTCTTGGATTTTATTTTCTTTTGTGTTTGTTTTATTTTTCATAACCAAAGAATAGCATTAAGATGCATTAGAGTAAAGCGAGTAGAGGTGGTTATTACTGCTACTTAGTGACAATTTGCGATAATCAAGTTAAATTCAAATGAAAAAATAAAAGACAATACATACTTGCAAAAACCCTAATTAAGGATAATAATAGTATTTGGCATGAAAAAACTATATATCCTAATTACCTTAATAGTAATAGTCTCTCTTGGTGGGCTTAGCTTCTACCTCGACCTAAAGGCCTGCAACATGCCAATCTACGGGGCAATGGGGATGATGGCCTCTGCCTTTTTTGTAGCAATCACACTCATCTGGATGCTAATAAAAAAAGACTCAACCCCACTTAAGATTACCCTTCTAGCACTGATAATATTTTTTATTGAGGTTGTTTATATCAGTATACCACTTGCAAAAAAACAGGATTCTTTTAATAAAAAAACAGGGTTTCTCATTGTCTCTGCTCTACAAGCACACCATGAGATTACAAAACGCTACCCGACCGCACTCTTATCCCTTATTCCAGAGTATATTGACGAACTACCACGCACAAAGTCCTGCTCTGGGCGAGGGGATTTTTCATATTACTCAAATACATGGCACAGCTACAGACTAAGCTTTGAAGGTATGCGTTATAATAACTACGAGTACACAACAAGGACAAAGGAATGGAGAATAAAGGAATAAAAAAAGCCCCTTCCAATAAAAAAGGAGCCTTGAAACTTTTTAAGTTTTAAATTTTTAAGTTTTAAAAATTTTTATTAGTACCAGTTCCAGCTAAGCACAGCACCTTTCTTAAAGTAGACCTCTCTATCTGTGTATATCCACTGCTCATCGCCATGCTCCCCAGTATCTTGTTTTACCTTCAAGGGTCTACCCCAAGACGAATCCACTTGATCAATGTTCATTCCAGCTATAATCTTACCTTCTCTAATGGCCTTATTAATTGAGCTGCTAATCCTAGAACTACTATCAGTAGCATTACTACTATCTTTGGCCTGACGCTCAAAATCCCTATTATTTGCAACGCTAATTGTTAGCTTAGAGAATAAAAATTTCTCTAATGAACCATTTGAGGTGCACTCACTTGGATTTATTCCCCTCTCTGTAAGCTCATCTTCATCAAGGCGTTTTTTACCTCCAAAGATTGTATCGGTAGTGGCCTGCCAGTGGCCTGTACCCTCAAGATTAACCCTAACTGAGGTTCCAGCACCAGAGTACTCTCTAATTGAGATAGCATACTCCACATAAATAGTGCTTAGCGATATCTCAAAGCCGCTGAGTTCATACTTGCCACAGTCCATAACACGTGAGCGTTCTGTGCCAGAGAGAAAGAGCTTTCCGTAGCCTTTCTCCTCATGGTCTACGCTTAGATGGTGTTTTCTTGCGTAATTTAGAAGCCCGTCCCACAAGGTGTCAAAGGAGCTATCGAATTTTTTAAAGTTTGTTACGTAGGATGATGATACCGAAGGTGTGTAAGTGGCCGCTTGGTCGGCAAAAGAATTGTTTGAGAAAAGAAAAAGTGCAAAAATGCAAAAGACAAAAACTTTTTTGATAACGCCTCCGTGGCTACTATTTGCCTAGACGCAAGGTTTTTTAACTGTATCCTTTTTCCCAGTTAGCGAAACCTTCTTTAATTCCACTGGGTGGTATCCAGCCCTCTCCCCTTTTTTTCCGTAGCCCTCATCCCTTTTAAGCCCACCTCACCAGCCTACCTGCGTCGATTAAAAGACAAAATCTCAAGAAAAACATCACTAGTAGAACGTTACTGCTTATAAGGAGTATAATCTAGGAATATAAGGTTGTCAATATTTCATTCAGGGTTGAAGACTTTTAAAAAAGGCTTGTAGACCAACCCCCCTAGCCGACCTCGTTATACTTTCGAACCCTAAAGGCTACACCTATGTCTTCGGTGGCGATACGCTTGCAAGCCTCGGTATCAAGGCCTGGCAGGCCAACCACCGTTGCCTGAACCTTTGTAATATGTTTTTTTGCCTCACGCAGGAAATATAAGATAGCTGGGTAGGCCTCCTCGCCGTAAGGGCTTTTGCATATTTCATTATAGGTCTTAGCATCTGGTGCATTCAAACTAACAGAGATTTCATCTACGAAAGCAAGTTTTGGAAGAACACCTCCTCCGTGAACAAGATTTGCAAGGCCGTCGGTATCAACTCGAATCCTGCACCCCATCCTCTTAAAATGAAGCCCTATTTTTCTAAGGAGTTCAAGCCTTATTAAAGGTTCACCAAAGCCGCAAAAGACTATTTCTTCGTACTCAGTTGGGTCTTTTCCAAGAGCACTGACAGCGGCAAGAACCTCATCAAAATCAGGTTCTTTTTTAAGCTTTAAGTAATGCCCCTTAACTGTGTAGGAGGAAAATTTTGCACAAAAAGTACAGGCATTTGTGCATTTATTTGTAATATTTAGGTATAGAGAATCACGTATGACGTAGGCAATCTCGGCCTCATTCTCTTTATCTTCTTTATTAAAACCCCAAAATAACTCCCTTGCATTTAGTGTTGTTATGCGAGCAACATCACTTGGGGTGAGCCCCTTTATCTCTGCAATCTTCTTTGCTGTCTCGACTACGTGTGCACTCTCGCACCTCTTTCCCCTATATGGCACTGGGGCAAGGTATGGGGCATCTGTCTCAACGAGTATCTTCTCAATTGGTGTGGCCTCGACGACAGCTCTTAACTCACTGGCCTTGGGGAATGTTATTATCCCTGTAAAAGAAAGGTAAAAACCCATATCTAGGGCTTTCTTTGCAAACTCCGAGGTACCAGAAAAACAGTGGATTACCCCTCCTATCTCTCCTGCTTTTTCCTCTTTTAATATCTCTGCTGTCTCTTTATCTGCCTCTCGAGTGTGAATTATTAGAGGTAGCTTTAGCTCACGTGCAAGGGCTATCTGCGCGCGGAAGACCTCTATTTGTTTTTCTCTTGGAGAATTTGTGTAGTGAAAATCAAGGCCTGTCTCCCCGATTGCAAGGACGTCTTTGGAGGCCTCCGAGGCAAGTTTTTTTATCAGTTCGTAGGTCTTGTTGCTGACCACCTCTTTTGCCTCATGCGGGTGAATGCCAAGAGCAAGGTGTACCTTAGGGAAACGCTCCTTTACCTTTAGGAGCCTGTCAAAACCAAGTTTTTCGCTCCAACAACCAACACTTATAATCTCACCAACGCCAGCAGTCTTTGCATCTTCAATTACTCTTTGGAGATCTTTATCAAAGCGCGGGTCATCAAGATGTGCGTGAGTGTCTATTAGCTCAGTATTAATAGTCGTTTCAGTCATGTTTTTTATTGTTATGGGATTTTTTTTTACTAAAAGTTTTTTTTGAAAATTTCAAATCTCTTTTAAGTTGCACCTTTTAATTTTTAGTCTTTCCAAAAAAATTCTAAATAATCATTGGTGTTTTTTTGAGATAAGCCCGCTACTGGGTCTCTACTCTTTTTCAATCCTTGGAAATAACGGAGAACCTTTATCTGTTTTTAATCCCCCTATTGTTTCCCCTCTAAATAAGATGTCTTTATCAAAATCAACTGCTGAGATACTACCTTCTATCCCAAGTGATTTTCTAATCCTAAGAGCCGACTCTGGCATAAAGGGGTAAAGATAAAGAGCCGTAATCCTTAAACCCTCAAGCAGGTTAAAGAGAACCAAATCAAGTTCTTTATCCTTGCCTTCCTTGGCAAGCGTCCAAGGGGCACTCTTATCAACGTAGGCATTCATTGCTCGAACCACCTCCCATAATTGCTCAAGGGCTAGATGAAAACGAACCTCACAGATATGCTCATCAAAGGTGTCCTTAAAGTCAGGAGAGAAAAAACCAAAGCCACTATCTTTTGCATTTTTTATATCTTCTTCTGTGGACTTAAATTCTGGTATCACTTCGTCTCTGTACTTTGCTACCATCGACAAGGTTCGAGAAAGGAGGTTACCTAGGTCATTTGCAAGCTCACTATTAATCCTCCCCTCTAGTGCATTTACTGAGAAATCCCCGTCCTTTCCAAATGGCACCTCACGGAGGAGAAAAAACCGAAATTGATCAACACCATAATCACTTGCAACCTTAAAGGGGTCAACAACATTACCAATACTCTTGCTCATCTTTTTGCCCTCAACTGTCCACCAGCCGTGGGCAAAGACTTTTTTCGGAGGCTCTAAGCCTGCACTCTTTAGGAAGGCTGGCCAAAATACTGTGTGAAACCGCAAAATGTCTTTTCCGATGAGTTGTACGTCTGGAGGCCAAAAATCTTTTTTCACTGGATACCCAGAGCCAGAAAGGTAATTCATGAGTGCCTCAAACCAAACATACATGACGTGGGCTGGGTCTTCTGGTACCCCCACGCCCCAGGAAAAAGCCGTTCGGCTAATACTTAAATCACGAAGCCCTTCGCTTATAAAACTTAAGACCTCATTTTCTCTAATTTTTGGGGAGATAAAACCTGGGTTGTCTTTTATAAATTTCACGAGGTAGTCTTGATACTCAGAGAGCTTAAAAAAATAACTCTTCTCCTTTAGCTTATCAACCTCTCTGCCGCAGTCTGGGCATTTTTCATCCTCTAGCTGAGCCTTGGTTAAAAAATTCTCACAAGGCGTACAATACCAATCTTCATATTCGCCGAGGTAAATATCACCCCCAGCCTTGACCTTCTCCCAGATATCAAGGACAGCGGCCTTATGCCGAGGCTCTGTTGTGCGAATAAAATCATCATTAGAGATATTTAAAACCTTCCAAAGAGATTTAAAACGCTCAACGACTTTATCTGCAAGCTCCTTTGGACTAACCCCAGCGGCACTTGCCGCCTTCTCTACCTTTTGCCCGTACTCATCGGTACCGGTTAAAAAGAAGACCTCAAAACCCTTAAGTCTCTTATATCTTGCGACAACATCGGCGGCAACGGTTGTATAGGCATGTCCAATGTGCGGGATATCATTGACGTAATATATCGGAGTTGTAACGTAGAATTTTTCTTTATTCATAGTTTTTTTCT
The DNA here is from genome assembly GCA_023134165.1 of Deltaproteobacteria bacterium. GTDB lineage: Bacteria > Desulfobacterota > GWC2-55-46 > GWC2-55-46 > DRQE01 > JAGLUZ01. The sequence goes on from JAGLUZ010000108.1 coordinate 19,508, forward strand.
TTGCTCTTTACGAGCCTTCCTCCTTACCTGTCTTAGTACTGCTCGGTGTGGACGACGAACCTTGCGAATCCGTACTTTGATTTTTTCCCTGCTCTCCGCCTCGCCTGCCCCCCCTTCTTCTTCGCCCTCTTCTTCTGCCACGTCGCTGGTTTGCACTCTGTTCTTCTGTGATGGTTTTCTTAATCTCCCCGCTTGGGGACTGCCCCTCACCTGAGGCTCTTTGAGGAGCTTGCTCTTTTGAGCTTTGAGCAACTCTAGCTACATTTCTATTCCCTGCGTTTTGAGGAGTCCTTTGAGTCGAACCTTGGGACTGACCTTGCACCTGCCCTCTTCTGCTTCCTTGGTTCTCAGAGCCTCTTCTATTCTCTGAATTTTTTCTATCTGAATTTTTATAGTTTGGTCTTCGCTCTCTTGTAATGGGCTTACTGCCGCTTGAGGATGTTCGACCCGTTACATCTTTTTTACCCTCGCCAGCCCCCGCTGACCTTTCAGTTGATTTACCATGCTGGGTAGGCTTACCACCACGGGAAGAACCACTAGGCTTACCGTGCTTAGAGGAACACCCCTTGCCCCCGCCTGCACCTTTATGTTTTTCACAATCTTTTTTACTCCCTCCGTACTCAAAACCAAGGCAACACATCAGGCGACCGCAAACACCTGAAATCTTTAGAGGGTTTAGGGCTATATTTTGCTCCTTGGCCATCCTAACTGTTACTGGTTCAAACTCACCAAGAAATGATGAGCAACAAAGCTCTCTGCCACAAGAGCCAATCCCGCCCGTTAACTTGGCCTCGTCTCTGACCCCAATTTGCCGCATCTCAATACGAGTAAATAAAGTTCCTGCAAGGTCTTTGACAAGTTCTCTGAAGTCTACTCTGGCCTCAGAGGTAAAATAAAAAATCGCCTTGCTTGAATCAAAGAGATACTCAACACTTACAAGCTTCATTGAGAGTTTGTACTTAAGTATCTTCTTTTTGCATATCACAAGAGCAGTCTGCTCACGCTCTTTATTAAACTCAGACCGCTCAAGGTCTACTGCATCAGCTTTTCTAACTATACTTTTTAGTCTTTGAGTAGCCTCTGCAATGGGCTTTGGCTCAGGTGCAACCACAACCCTTGCAAGTCCTATTCCCTTCTCAACCTCGACAATAACCATGTCCCCGTATTTAAGCTCAATCTCTCCAGCATTAAAGTTATAAACCTTGCTTGCCTTCTTAAACCTTACCCCTGTAACATTTAACATCTCTATTTATCTCCTAAAACCCGCCTAAAATAAGGACGAGGTATCTTCTCTAAAAAAACAAATTAATTTTTTCTCTACTACTCTGATTACCGCCAGTTAAATAAAGGCATTTAAATTACTAGGCCTTGTACCCATCTTTATACTAAAGAAGAGAGACTCAAGTGCGAGTACTTTATTCCCATTCGACGGTGAGGCTATACTTTTTCTAACCTCCTCTACCACAGCATAGAGGCCAAGCACTTCTTTAATGCCGCCCCTTGCACCCTTCTTTAAGACGAGCCCCTCACCTGGCTCTGTTACCGTAAGCTCTTTTGCCCCCTCCAAACGCAGAGCCATATCCCTTAGCGAGACCTGAAGATAGCCCAGAAGCTCTGGTAGGTCTTCATCCTTTGCAAAGGCTGAGACAACCTTAAAAAGCCCCTCTGGATTGCCAGCTGAAATTGCATTTATTGCCTTTAAAAATTCTCTAGATTTTTCTATAAGTCCGAAATCCAAAATATTTAAGGCCGAGCCAATACTACCAAAAGAGAGCCTTGCCGCTATCTCAGCCTCGGTCTCATTAAAGGAACTCCCATGACTTTCGTTAATTAGCGTCTTTACCAAGATCTGCGAAAGAGGGCGAAAATTAAGTCTCTGACACCTTGAGAGGATTGTCCTCAAAAGCTCATTTGGCTTTGCCGTGGTCAGTATTAGTATTGACCCCGCAGGGGGTTCTTCAAGTGTCTTTAATAACACAGAAGAAGCGTTCCTGACCATGGCCTCTGCTGAGTCAATTACAGCAACTCTGGTGCCTTTCTCAACCCTAAAGTTAAGGCTCTTTTGCAAGTCCCGAACCCTATCAATCTTTAGCGAACCTTTTTCATCTGGCTCTAAGAGAATTAGGTTTGGGTGTGTCCTTGCCGTAATTGAGACGCAGGTCTTGCAAGTGCCACAGCTAGTACCTCTCTCTTCAGCTGTCTCTGGGGTAAGTTCCTCAGAGGCTCCCAAATTTTTCTCACAATTAAGGGCTGCTGCAAAGGCCAGAGCAGTGCTTACCTTTCCAACCCCGCGTTGACCAGCAAAGAGGTAGGCGTGTGCAAGACGCCCGCTACTTGCGGCCCTCTTTAAGAGAGCAAGCTCACGAGCGTGACCTTTAATATCACTAAATCGCATTAACTATTACTACCTTTATTCTGACGCAAAAATAACTCTTTTATAATATCACAGATAGTCCTGTGTATTACAGAGATTTCTCCCCTGCCATCTACTATCTCAAAACGATCTTTATTCTTCTCCGCTGTCTCCAAAAAACCGTGGCGCACACGCATGTGGAACTCTAGCGATTCTTTCTCAAAGCGGTCTTCTTTTTTCTCACTTTTTTCTGCCCGTTCCTCTATCTTATTAAATGCCCTCTTTAGACCAATCTTTGGGTCGATATCAACAAGGATTGTTAGGTCTGGAATAACCCCACCTGTTGCCTTTTCATTTAAGTCCTCAACAATGCCAACCCCTTTGCCGTGAATCTCCACCTCGTTCTCTGGATTTTTAAGGGTTCGCCCGTACCCCTGATAGGCAACTGTTGAGTCAATAAAACGGTCGCATATAACAATACTACCATTTGCAAGGGCAGGACGAATTAACTTCTCCACAACCTC
>JAGLUZ010000109.1 GCA_023134165.1 Deltaproteobacteria bacterium
TATACTGGGTATTGTAACGGCGATGGAGGGTGATATTCATCTAAATGAATGTCTAATTCGAGAGGATTTTTGCGATAGGGAAAAAAAGTGTTCTGTGCATGATATGTGGGGCCGGGCGCAGGCCGAGTTCTTTAAAGTCCTGACCTCGACTAATTTTGCTTTTCTTGCAAAGGATGCAAAAAGAAAGGTAGCTAAAAGTAAGGCTCTAATAACACTGGACAAACAAGTATAAGGCACCCCTTATTATCTAACCCACCAAAGGTTTGGATATTTACTGCGTATCTCCTCTTCTATTTTTCTATTTGCAATTCCTACCTCAAGCCCCGAAGCTACGTCTCTAAACCAAATATCAAAGGGAATTTTTTTTGCAACTATCATCTCTGTCTCAAAACCTTTATTAGTTTTATCTATAAGTTTTATCAAAAAATAAGACGAATCATTCTCTATGATATTTTTAAATATTTCCTTGCTCTTTAGTTTTCCTACTAACCTCTCTAGGTCGTTTTTTGGTTTAACGGTATTTTCCATTACTTTTGGAAAATATTTTTCTAGTTTTGAGGGTAAATTAACTCTACTGTTTTCTTCGGCAATGTTTTTCTTTTCAAAAGTTTTTTCAATAAAATTAAGGCCAGTCTTTTCTGCAACCGATTTAAAGGTCCTGTCACCAGTTAGGGCTAATTTTTTTGCCTCTTCAATTGCTCTAATCTCTTTGGCGTGCAGTCTAGCGTCCCTAGAATACAGGTAGTGAAGTTTTTTATTTATGACTTTAGGCCTTAGAAAATCCTCCCTGTAGCCGTTAATATTTTCTCCGTAGATCCTTTGAACAGCCTTTAAAATATCACGGGCTTTTGAAGTTAACTCGGCGTGAGCAGCAACTTGGTCAAGTTCCTCATTGCTTGCAACAACCCAGTGGAGGCGAGCAACCTCACGTTGAGTGGCCTCATTAATTAAAGAGACAAGGGCACTGGCCTCTGTGATTGTTTTGTTACCGTAGGCCTGTTCAACCTTGATTTTGTTTTGGACCGAGGTATAGGAGATAGCACTCTTGCCAACGAATGCTAGGACTGGTTCGTCCTTGTTCTCACCACCAGTGGCAAAGGTCTCGGTCGTTAGTGAGAGAAACAAAAGAGCGAGAATGATAACTTTGATTTTTTTTCTGAATAATCTTTGATTTTTGTTCATGCTCAAATTTTATCAGAATTTAATCATTAAAGTCTAGAACCCATAAGAATTAGCCATTTTAAATAAAAAAATATACTTACTTCGGAGTGGTTTGAAGAACATTAAATCTTTACGCTTCTTAAAAATTCTGCATCCACCTCAGGCCTACTAGAGTTTATGTGCATGCCTGTGCCAAGTTCAAAGCCAGCTGCCTTTGAGAGCCTCGGGTGAATGGAGACATACCAGTGGCAGTATTCATTTGTTAGATCTTTTGGTCGACTTGTTCTAATGACGTAATTATAGTCTGGGTCTCCAAGCCCAAAGTAGAGTTTTGAGAGTATTGCCTTTAGGTGCGTGGCAAGAGCCTCACTTTCAAAGTCAGTAATTGAGGCAAAAGTTGCGCTGTGTCGCTTTGGGAAAATCCAAGTTTGGTAGGGGCCAACTGCGGCGTAGGGTATAAAGGTTATAAAGTCTTCAGTCTCTAGGATTATTCTTTTTTTATCTTTCAACTCGGCCTTTACAATTTCGCAGAGTAGGCAGTGCCCTGTGTCATCAAAATAATGCATGGCAGCTTGAACGCGGTCTCTAAATTGGAGAGGCACAACAGGGGTTGCGATTAACTGCGAGTGTGGGTGCTCAAGTGAGGTGCCTGCTTGCTCGCCGTGGTTACGAAAAATTATTACGTGTTCAACTCGGTGGTCGTTATATGCGTCAAGGAATCTTTCCCGGTAGATGCGAAGTAGCTCTGCTAGGCGAGGGATGTCAAGGGTTGCAGGATTTAGATTATGGAACGGGGTTTCGATGATGACCTCGTGACGACCAACGCCTGAGACCCTGCGGCGTGTGCCTTCGTGGCATCGTTCTTTTTCTCCCTCTGTTGTGAGGGCAGAAAACTTATTTGGAATTACGCGCACTCGCCATGAATTTTTACCCCCTCGAGTATCATCGTTAATTCTAAGGCTCTCAGGCGGAGTTTTCTCTTCATTTCCAGGACAAAACGGACAGGACTCGACAAACTCGGCAAGGGGAAGGCCGTTATTACTACCCCTGAAATCATCAGGGCGTATGGCACGTTTCGTTGAGATAATGACCCACTCTCTTGTGACGAGGTTTAATCTAAGCTCTGGCATGGGCAAGTCCTCCGTGGTTGTCTTCTCTTTTAAATCTTAGCAGAATAACTATTTAGGTGCAATAAAGAGTCTTTATATAATTATCTCCCTGTTCTTTTTCTAAGTTTTGCCATAATCTCAGGGGTAATGGTCTCAACCCCCGTTGCTCTGGCATACCCCTCTAGACCTTTTTTTATCATGGCTCTTAGAAAAAAAGGAGTTTTTTTAAGTCTAGAAACAGCCTCTGGAGTCCACGAAATAGGGGTCTTATTGGTGGTTATTTTTTTAGTATTCTTTTTTGGCCTGTAATCACACCAAGGGTCTTCCCCCATAAGGTCGCCATTTGTTGCAAGTGAGCGTGCTCTGCAACCTCCGCAGAGTTCACTATACTCGCAGTCCCCGCATTTTCCATTGTATGCTGGTGAGCGAAGTTTTTTAAAGGTTTCATCTTCAAGATAAATCTCGCTAAAGCTTTTTTTATTTAGATTTAAGTCGCTCTCAATAGGTGCAGGCATGTAAGGGCATGGCGTTAAGATACCCTTTGAAGAGATGCGGACGTAGCCGCGAGCGGCAATGCATCCACTGGTCTCTCCTTTTAAGAGTGAGCTATTAGGCGCGCTCTCTTTTGCAACACGTAAAAAATGCGGCGCACATCTGGCTCGAACCATCATCTGTTCTCCGTACTTTTCCTCGGCCTCGACTATGGATTTAAGAACTTCTTCGTACTCACTTGGGGTAATATCGGTTACGTCTTGGCCTCTGCCAGTGCAGACGAGGAAGAAAATATTTACAGCAGTTGCTTCTTTCTCTGCGGCAAGTTTTATTATCCCTGCAACCTCACCTTTATTCTTGCTCGTGATTGTTAGTTGAATTTGAAAATCAAGGCCTGCTTTTTTTGTTGATTCTATACCCGTTATTGAATCCAGCCACGCACCAGTTAAGCCTCTAAAGTCGTCGTGAAAATTTGGCTCGACCGAATCAAGGCTAATACCTATGCCTCTCACGCCAGAGGCCTTTAATTTTTTTGCAAGCTTGAGAGTAAGGAGCGTGCCATTTGTACCAAGAACAACGACTAGTCCTTGCTCTGTAGCGTAGGAGGTAATGGTAGTTAGGTCCTCTCTAAGGAGTGGTTCACCGCCAGTTATTATTAGCAAGGCACTAGGGGCAAAATCAGCGATTTTGTCAATCATCAAAAGTGCCTCTTTGGTCGAGGTGTCTTCTGCCCCAGTAAGCTCTGTTGCATCAAGGTAGCAGTGCTTGCACTTTAGATTACACCTCTTTGTTAGGTTCCAAGAGATTAAAAAAGGTGGGGCTGTCTTTGTTGAGTAATCATCCATAAAATTATCTTATCGCAGGGGTGCTTTTTTATGAAGGGAATTAATTTAGGGAATATAACGAGGTTTTGTTGACTCGTAATCTATAGAGCGGTATTATTTTTCGTATGGGAAAGAAACCTTTGCACGAGAATCTATACATTGCCAACCATGATGGCAACTGGGAAAAAACTATCTTTAGGCTCCTTGACTCTGTTGGGTTAGAGTTGCCTAATAAAAAGATACTTTTAAAACCAAATCTAGTAGAAGCCCTCGCTCCTCCAATCACGACGCCTGTGGCTTTAATCGAGGCAGTCCTGGATTGGATACGTGAGAACTACAAAAATGCAGAGGTTGTAATTGGTGACGGCACAGGCTCTGATGATTATGAGTCAGATTTTGTCTTTGATAAACTTGGTTACGCTGAACTCTCAGAGCGAAAAAATGTAGAGCTTGTGGACTTAAATCACGCAGACCTTGTTGAACTAAAAAATCCTAAATTACTAGACTGGCCAACAATGCATCTGCCTCGCATTGTGATGGATAGTTTTCTAATCTCAGTTCCTGTGTTAAAGGCTCATTCCTTGGCAGGCGTTACCTTAACGATAAAGAATATGATGGGTGCTCTGCCTCCGAGTCATTATCAGGGCGGCGGGCATTGGAAAAAATCTATCTTTCATGAAAAGATGCAAGAAAATCTTCTAAGTCTTGCGCATTACCGAGTGCCGGACTTTACTATCCTTGATGCAACAGTTGGGATGAGTGAGGCTCACCTCTGGGGTGCTCATTGTGATCCGCCTCCTAGAGTTGTTGCTTCGAGCCTTGATCCAGTGGCAATAGACGCTTATGGGTGCAAGCTACTTAAGAGGAGGTGGCAAGAGATAGGACACATTAAAGGAGCAGACGGTAAGGTTGGTTACGGCGAGCCAAAGGCTGTAATAGAGATATAGTTGTATTTTTTTTTATGATGGGTAAAAGTTTTTTTAATTAGTATCTAAAGTTTTTTCTTCCTCTGTTTTTTTGTCTTTTTTTGTCCCTGTTAGTTTTAGGGCAACTATCCCAACGACTACGACGATCATCCCTGTAACCTGAACCGTATCCAGACGCTCGCCTAAAAAAATTCCAGCCCAGAGGATTGTAAAGACCGGGCCAACTGAGCTGATGATGACGGTTCTTCCAGCACCAAGAATCTCAATTCCGTAGAGAAAAAAGAGAAATGGCAAGAACCCTGAGAAGAGTGCTAGTACAAAGGATATAACCCAAATCTCTGGGGTTAGATTTAGAATTTGATTTGTCATTGCACTGAGGTTGCCGCTGTGTTGGAGGGTGTAGACCGCCACCATAAAACACACAACAAAAGTAGTAGAGAAGGCAGTTGTACGAATTGGAGAGGAGTTTCTTAGTAGGCGTTTGCTCATAACATTATAGGTAGCAAATGAGAAGGCACTTATTAGGCCGTAAATAGTACCTTCAAGATTGGCAGAGAAAATACTCGACGAGTCAATACGCAGTGCCATTAGGAGCCCAGTGAAAGTTAGTGCAAGTGGGGCAAGTACGTACCTAATTCTTCTTTCTCTACCAAGGAGTAAGAGCAGGAGTACGGTAATTGCAGGGTAGGTGAATATCACAAGCACAGAGACAGAGGCGTCCATCACGCTTAGCGAGTAAAAAGAAAATAACATTGCGCACCCAAGCCCGCCACCTCCGACCAAGGCGTGCAAGAAGAGGTCTTTTGTATTTATCCTAAACCCGCGAAGACTCTCCATCGCAAGGAGTGCAAAGAATACGAGAGGTAGGGCAATGGAGACCCTTAGGAGCATAAGTGACTCAGCATCTGCACCGTAGGTGTATCCAACCTTTACGAGTACGGACTTGGCAGAGAACCCAAGGGAGGCCAAGATGACAAATAAATAGCCATTGGTGATAGTTTTTTTCATATTTTTTTATCGATAGAATAAAAAAAGGCTCTGAGTTTAATTTAACCCAGAGCCTAGAGTGGTTTTTTATTTTTTAATTAGATAACGGCAATGGGCATAGGGATAATTACAAGCAACTTTCCTGAAAGGGTGGCGACTGCTGGAATTACTATGCTCGTTAAGTTTAGGTTCATAACAAATATATTATAAGAGATTTTTATTTATTGTCAATAAATCTAAAATTTACTTAGTTTTTTTTGTTACAGGTGCATGGTCTTTGTTCATAAAGTAAGAGGCAAGGGCGATTAGGAAGATACCAATACCGAGGTAGAGGAGGTCTTGAATTGTCTCGTACTTTACTGCTAGAGCATACTTAAAGTAAGTGACGATTAAGACCATGATGATGACCTTTGCAAGTTTTTCTTTTAACTGATCAAGGGAGTGTATCTCAAGTATCTTTGCTGATTGATTATCTGATTCAATTCGGTCAATTTTGCTGATAAATAGCTCATAGAGACCAATACCGAAGATTAGAAGTACTGTCGTTATGAGGAAGGAATCAATTGCACTGATTAGGTGCGTGATGGCCTCTTTATGAAAGTGCTCATAGTGGGTAGCGTCACTAAAGGCTCGCGGAAGTTCCTTTACAATCAATAGTACGTCATAGGTTCCCATGAGGACTAGAACAAAGGCACTGACGATGCTTGAGACAACGGCAAAGATTACTATTAAGCGACTCTCCCAGAGTAGGAATTCAATTGCTTTCTCGATTTTTTTAAAGATAGGTTTCACGTATGTCCTTATATTAATTTATCTAACGGTTAGTTCTAAGAGATAGTAACAAGGCATGTTCTCTGAGTCAACGGAGTTGTGACCTGTAGTTTTTTTAATAAAAAATTGGGGGTTTTTTATTCTGCGATTTCTTTTTCAGCGGAAATTTTCATAAATTCTTCCATGGTCTCTTCACTTTCAAAATAAAAGACAGCCCCTGATTTGTCATTTACAGCTATGGCTGTGGCCTTATCTACGGCACTACCTGTGACAGGGTCCTTGCCCTCACGAATTGATTTGTTGTTTGTAAGTTTGCTAACGCACCCAGCGCAACACCCGTAATAGATCTTGTCGTTTACCTCAACTGGTATCTGCGGTGAGTGCATATTCCTGTCATTTACCATGCATATTAGGCTAAGGTCATCTATCTTTGTAAGCGGTGGTATGCCAGCGGCATTTGAAGAGGAAACAAATACATAAAATGTTAGTGCTAAGATAGTAAAAATAAATAAGGCTAATTGCCTAGTTTGTATCTGAATCATTTTTTTATTCCTCTTAAAATAGTAAAATTAAAATTTAATCTTGAAGATATTCGCAACTCTTTGCGTATCTATAATTATACACCTGTAGCACTTGTAATTCAATATCAGCGTCTTGCAAAATTAATTTGTGATTGGTAAGGTTGTAGGTGGTAAAAAAACATATGTCAGAGGTGGTAATTTATGGTAGAGCTTAATGCGGTTGTAATTCACAGAGTTGAGGTTGCACCGGGGTTAATAATCCTACGCATAAGACACGAGGAAGAGGCTCTTCCAGATTTTGTACCGGGCCAGTTTGCTGTCCTTGCTCTTCCAAATTCAGCATCAAGGGTACCTTTCTCAGAGGCTGAAGACGTGGCAGATACTGACCCTCAGAAGATGATAAAGCGAGCCTATTCAATTGCCTCTTCATCTGTCGAGCGTGATTACGTAGAGTTCTATATTACTTTAGTTAGGAGCGGGGCACTTACGCCGAGGCTCTTTAATCTTGGTATAGGAGATAAGCTTTGGCTCTCCACAAAATTTAGCGGTATCTTTACATTAAGTGATGTTGAGGGGGAACCTGATATTGTTTTAATCGCAACGGGTACGGGCATTGCACCTTATATGAGTATGATAAGGACAGAGCTTGCGGCTCCCGGAAAGCGGCGTTTTGCAGTTATCCACGGAGCTCGAAATTCGTGGGATCTGGGGTATCACTCCGAGCTTGTTATGATGGAGAGACTTTCTCCAAATTTTTCTTATCTTCCTATAATAAGTGAGCCAGAAGAAGAGCCTGCACCTTGGGGCGGAGAGAGCGGCTTTATCCTTGATGCGTGGCAGAGCTTAAACCTAGAAAAAAAGATTGGCCTAAAACCAACACCAGAGAAAACGCATATATTCCTCTGCGGAAACCCTGTTATGGTTCAGACCATGGTGGAGACCCTAACAGAGGATGGATTTGTTGAACATAAAAAAAACCGCCCAGGGCAACTGCACCTTGAGAGGTTTTGGTAAGTGCTCTGGTTTTTGGAAAGTAGACGAACTCTGTTAATTAGTACCCATCACTTGTATGCGTAGTTGTTGTGAATGCTAGAGAAGGGTTAAAATAAACTTTTCTTATAGAGGGGTTTTATCTTGGCTTTTTTTAGTGCACTCTTTAGATCCCCTGACTCGTCATTTAGGGTTGCAACAATACATTCACCTGGAAAGGTGAGCACATCAATTAGTTCTTGCCTAAAGTTACTATCAGATTTTTTTGTTCTAAGGCCTGACCACTTTCTCATAACAGCCAGAACATAGAGCGGCGTCTCGGGCGAGAGCTCAAGTTTTTTTGTAGCCAAAAAGGCACTCCTAAGTGAGGCGAAACCTTTTAACTGCTCTAGGAAATTTTCGCTTTCCTCTAAAGAAAGTCCATGTGGTTCAAGCTCGTCATCCTCATAGAGGTTGCGTTCAGCCTCAATGCGTTCTTCATCTTCAGCACTTTTAATCGCAATGTCATAATATTTCTCTGCCTTTTCTTTATTGTCATTGTCCTTATAAAAATGATAGAGCCACTCGGCACCACTGCGCAGGTAATTGTCTGGATTTTCTACCATAGCTTTTTCAATATAAGGAAGGCCTTCCTTGTCATTCTTGTCAAGGAAGATTCTCCCTATTGCAAAATTTGCTCCAGCGTGTGTTGCTTCATTCTCTAGGACATTTTCATAAATAGAAAGAGCTGTCTTTATATCCCTAAACTCCTCGGTTAGGCTTGCAAGCTCAAAGAGGTTATCATCTGAAATAGAGCCGCTCGTAGCCAGTACCTCTAACTCTACGATGCGAGCATTACTCTTGGTTGCGTAATCAAACCTGTCTTGCCACGCGTCCCTTACATTTTCTTGCCATTCAAGGTCTAATTTTTTTGTTAGGTCACTTAAAAGCGTATCGCCGAGAAGAGCCGTCGCTGAACTAAGGGGGGATACTGGAACAAGGCGAATCTCTTGCCCTATGGCCTTGAGTCTTTGACCAAGTGCGGGGTGAGTATCCGAACTCTCGGTCTCTTCCGCTCTTGCGTACTTAAGCCACCGGTCTGTGGCTTCCTTGCTAACGTGTTCCCTAAAGGCTGAGCTCATATTTAGGTAGGGCGTAACATCTGGAGTGGGTGAGGTATCTGCATTGTTGTTGATTTTTTTCCAGAATTTTTCTGATAAAAAACGAGAGCCAAATGTTCCAAGCAAAAGACTCTCTGCCGCGGCCGAAGAGCTAGTTACCTCAACAGAGACTTTATCAGCCTCAAACTCATTAGCACGGGCTAGGACAAAAGAATATGCATCAAAGTAGGGGACGTATCTGTTAAAGAAGACCTTAAAGAGAAAAGACCCCCAGTGGTCTTGAATTTGAAGTGCTTCTAGGATTCGAAAGTAAGTTCTCCTGATTCTGTATATCCATGCAGAGAAGCGACCGTGTGAGCCAGAGAGGTGGCCGTACTCGTGGGCAAGGACAGCGGTGAATTGCTCTGTGGATTGAAGGAGCATATAAGGAAGACCTAGGATTAGGTGGTTTTTGTGCCACCCAAAGATACCAAGGCGTGGAATCTGGCTAACCCCAGCATTGAAG
>JAGLUZ010000011.1 GCA_023134165.1 Deltaproteobacteria bacterium
GGTTCAAGAGCCGCATTCTCAATTGTGGTCGTGCCTTTTGCTAAGACAGCGGCAAGCATGAGGTTCTCAGTCCCTGTTACAGTTTGGTTCTCGAAGTAAAGGTGTGCTCCTTTTAACCCAGTTGTTTTTAGATTAATGTATCCGTCGGTAATCTCTATCTCGGCTCCCATTTTTTCAAGTGCCTCGATATGAAGATTAACAGGTCGCTCTCCTATTGCACATCCGCCTGGGAGGCTAACCCTCGCTTCTTTAAATCTTCCAGCCAAAGGGCCAAGAACTAGGATTGCCGCACGCATTGTCTTTACAAGATCGTAAGGGGCTTCAAGGTTGTCTATTGCAGAGGACTCAAATGTGAGTATCCCAGAGTTTTCCTCTATCTTTGAGCCGTGGTGGGTGAGGAGTTTCTTAAAGGTCTCAATATCTTTTAAGTGTGGTACGTTTCGTAGTTGATGCGTACCTTTACAGAGTAGAGTTGCGGCCATTAGCGGAAGTGCTGAGTTTTTTGCCCCACTTGTCTCCACCTCGCCTACGAGGCGTGCGCTACCTTCTATGATAAGTTTATCCATTGGTGGTTCTTTCCTTTTTTAAGGACTTAGGAGCTTGCTTCTTCGCCAGCTTGCTTTAGAGCCTCAGCCTGAAAATATCCAATTATGCTATCAGTTAGTTCCTTTAGGTCTCCGTCCATTATCTCTTCTAGTTTATGAAGGGTAAGTCCGATGCGGTGGTCTGTGACCCTGTTTTGAGGAAAACTGTAAGTGCGAATCTTCTCACTTCTGTCTCCTGTACCAACCTGACTCTTTCTATGTGCGGACTCTTCTGCTTGTTTCTCTCTAATCTCTTTATCAAGAAGGCGGGTTAGAAGTATCTTCATGGCCTTTTGTCTGTTCTTGTGTTGGCTCTTCTCGTCTTGACAGTTTACAACAATACCGCTTGGAATATGCGTTATCCTAACTGCACTCTCAATCTTATTGACACTTTGTCCGCCGTGGCCTCCTGCGCGAAAGGTATCGATTCGAAGGTCATCTGATTTAATATCAACCTCCACTTCCTCAGCCTCTGGCATTACGGCAACTGTTGCAGTTGATGTGTGGCGACGCCCTGAACTCTCAGTCTCTGGGACGCGTTGAACTCGGTGAACACCACTCTCAAACTTAAGGCGAGAGTAAGCACCTTTGCCAATAATCTCGGCAATTACTTCTTTTATGCCACCTTGCCCAGTTGGGTTTGAGCTTAGCACCTCTACCTTCCAGCCGAGTTCCTCGCCGTAGCGTGAGTACATGCGAAATAGTTCAGCGGCAAAGAGGGCACTCTCGTCGCCTCCAGCACCAGCGCGTATCTCAATGATGATATTTTTATCATCATTTGGGTCTTTTGGAAGAAGCAAGAGCGTAATCTTGGCGTTAAGTTCATCCAGTGTTTTTTGAAGCGGCCCCATCTCTTCCTTTGCTAGGGTACGCATCTCTTCATCTTTACCTTCAAGAAGCTCACGGTTACCCGCAAGCTCAGACTCTATTTTTTGTGTCTCTTGAAATACCTCAACAATCTCACCAAGGGTGGAGTGTTCCTTGGCATACTGCTGGTATAGTTTTTGATTATTTAAAACCTCAGGGGAGGCAAGTTGCTCACTGAGTTCGTTATATTTTTTCTCGATATCTTTTAGTTTTTCTAGTAACATTTTTTCAAGTTCCGTTAATCTGTTATCGTTGAAAGGCAAGTACGGGTATTTAATTTTTACGTAGGATGCGTTGTGTACAGTGCTTTACAGCCACTTTATAAGTTTTTAAATTTCTCACGAGTCTCTTTGGGTTTGCCGCAGGTCATCTCACCTTCAGCACACGAGCCTGCTACGCAACCAGGTCCAGCGTCCTTAAATATAAACGGGGCAATGATTTTTGCAAGGCTTAGCATCTCGGTTGCCATCTCACGAATCTCCCACTGAGCACGCTCGCAACACCGAAGTAGAAAAAAGTGTATGAGTTCGCGTGCATTCATGGTGACTATTATCTTTGTCTCTGCGGCATTTGGGAGAACGTAGCGAGCATCTTCCTTTGGTATTCCAAGCTCTGTGAGCTTGCCGTAGGTGGCGTATGCGTCTTTAGTGAAGTCGTCAAAAAGTTTTTTTGCTTCAGCATTGTCGTTTATTGTGTGCGGCGTAACAACCTTGACTAATTTTGTGTCTGCCTTGACGTAGCGTTGGCTTTGTTGAGAGTAAGAGGCGAGTCTGTGCCTGACAAGTTGGTGCGAGTTGGCACGAGAGATGCCTTCTATGCCAAAAGTAAAACTTGCGTGTTCCAGGACAGAGAGATGCCCAAGTGAGAGAATTTTTGTGAGAAATTTTTGATTGGAGCCGTCACCTGTTTCGTCCTCAAGCTCTGTTATTGAGCTTGAGGAGTAGCATAGCTTTGCCGCTAGAGCGACGGTGTTTTCAGGCTCAGGCGTGTGTCTAAGTAGTATAACCTTCACGGCTACCTCGCCTGTATCTTAGGATTCTTTTGGTGTTTCTTCTTTCTCAGTTGCTGGCTTCCCGTATTTACGCCTGTAGCGTTCAATACGTCCAGCTGTATCAACAAGTTTTTGCTTACCAGTATAAAAAGGATGGCAATTTGAGCAAATCTCGATGCTAATCTTACTAACTGTTGAGCGTGTCATAATCTCGTGACCGCATGCGCAGTGTGCCTTTACCTCGTTATATTCTGGATGTGTTTCTGACTTCATTATATTATTGCTCCTTCTTAGTAATTTAATTTAAAATATTACCAGTAACTGGTTAGGAATGCAAGGAAAAATTGAGTGTAGGTATAGAGTTTTTCTTAGCTCAAGAAAGAAACTTGGGGTTATTACATCTCTTCGTTAATAATAAAGAAGAAAGATTTAGCAAATAGAGGCTACTATGCTTGGGATAAAGACTCTGAATAAGGCAGAGTTTAGGTAGCAGCTTGGCGTGGAAAAGATAAATAATAAGAGTGGCAAGTAATACTAGTCTTTTTTTTATCTAGGACTTCATTAACGCCTACAGCTAAAATACCAAGGTAAGTAAAAGGTATTTGCCATATTTGAGCGGTATTCCAATGTAAAGGAGTACACTTCTCTGCAAGTTGTTGGCAAAGGACTTTCTAATTTAGTCGTCTGTGCAGAGTGCTTAATATTGTTAAATTAAGACAACAGAGAATCAATGAAGAAAGCTTATTTTTTGTATCGACTACCTACTTACTCATTGAATCAAGAAAATCTTTATTGGTCTTGGTGTGCGATATCTTATCTAAGAGGAATTCCATACCTTCGACAGGGTTAAGCGGCTGGAGAACCTTACGAAGTATCCAAAGCCTATTTAAGGCTTCTTTGGATAATAGGAGGTCTTCCTTTCTTGTTCCGGATTTATTTATATCAATCGCAGGGTAGACGCGACGCTCTGATAATTTTCTATCAAGGACTATCTCCATATTACCAGTACCTTTAAACTCCTCAAAGATTACCTCATCCATCCTGCTACCTGTATCCACTAAGGCGGTTGCAAGGATTGTTAGACTTCCGCCTTCTTCGATATTGCGGGCGGCTCCAAAGAAACGCTTTGGTTTGTGTAGGGCATTTGAGTCAACTCCACCTGAGAGGACTTTTCCGCTCGGCGGGACAACTGTGTTGTATGCTCTGGCAAGTCTTGTAATTGAATCAAGGAGGATTACAACATCCTTTTGGTGCTCGACAAGGCGTTTGGCTTTTTCAATGACCATCTCGGCAACTTGGACGTGACGTTGTGCAGGTTCATCAAATGTAGAGCTGATGACCTCGCCGTTTACTGAGCGTTGCATGTCAGTTACCTCTTCTGGGCGCTCGTCTATAAGGAGAACTAGAAGGACAACATCTGGGTGATTTGTTGTAATGGAGTTTGCGATGTCTTGTAGTAAGACTGTTTTTCCTGCCCTAGGAGGGGAGACAACAAGCCCCCTTTGTCCCTTACCAAGCGGGGTGAAAAGATCCATTATCCTCATAGAGAGGGAACTCTTCTTTGCACCTATTGGTTTTGTCTCTAAATGTAACTTCTCCTCTGGGTAAAGTGGAGTTAGGTTATCAAAGAGAATCTTATCTTTCGCAATCTCTGGGTCTTCGTGGTTAAGTGTCTCAACTTTTAAGAGTGCAAAGTACCTTTCACCTTCTTTTGGGGGACGAATTTGGCCAGCGACAATATCTCCTGTTCTCAGGCTAAAGCGTCTTATTTGTGAGGGGGAGACGTATATATCGTCAGGTCCTGGGAGGTAATTATAGTCCGGGGCTCGTAGAAAACCAAAACCATCCGGGAGGGTCTCTAGGACGCCTTCGCCGTAGATGTTTCCGTTCTGAGCACTTCTGGCCTGAAGGAGAGCAAATATTAAATCCTGCTTTCGCATGGCTGCTGCCCCTTCAATCTTAAAGTCCTTTGCAAGTTTATTTAGGTCGCTAATCTTTTGTTCCTTGAGTTCTTTTAAATTCATTCACTTCTCCTAAGTGTCTTTAAAGCTATATTATTTTAAGGTTTTATAAATATATGGGATTTAGAAATATATATAAGGGTTTTTTTTAGTGGTTTTATAAGTGGTTTTTTTTAGTTGGATTATCGTATATTTAGAGGACTCTATATGTTAGGGGTTTTTTTGGTGTGATTTTCTGTGACGGTCTTTTAAAAAAAGCATTTTGTCTTTGCTTTAACCGAGTCTATATTCAAGTTTTATGTTTTGTTTAAGGTTACCTATTTGGGATTATTTGGTTTGTTTGTGAGTTTGTGTGGCTCTTTCTTTGGTAAGTTAAAAAAAGGATAGCACGCAAGTTTGGGTCTGTCAATAGTTTTTTCAGGGAAATAAATTTTATTGTAGGAGGGTTGATTGTTGAGAATTAGGGGAGTATAATTTAATTGAGACAGACGAGTCTTGAATGAGTTTGTAGCAAGTAGGCGCAAAAAAAAAGCAAGGAGGTTTAAGATGAGAAGAATATTGATAATATTTACTGCGGCTTTAATTTTTCTCGGATTTTCTTTACAGGGGGTGGCAAGTGCGGCAGGAGAGCATTACGTTGGCTTTAAGACTGGTTTTGTAAAGATTGACCCCGAGGCGGCTGGAGTAACCATAGACGCTATTATTCCAGTGGGCGTGCTTTACGGCTACAACCTCACGCCGGATATTGCCGTGGAGGTGGAAGTGAACTTTGGCGTCTCTGGCGGCGATGTCGAAGCCTCATGGTTGCCTGGTGAAAGCGGCGAGGTTGATGTATGGACAGGAGCCGTCTATATTGTGGCGCACCCTACTATAGTGGATAAGTTATACTTAAAGCTTAAGGCCGGTATGATGTATAGTGATCAGAATATAACCTTTGACACCCTTAATGTCGATGAGAAGACAATTGAGAAGGATTTTCACGCTTGGGGCGGCCTAGGCTATAAGGCAACAGATAAGATAACCACCGAGATTGAGTACACGAGTATTGATGATACCGACCTTGTAAGCATCGGGGTTAATTATTTGTTTTAAATCAGTGCAGGTTATAAAATGAAAAAACCGCTAGCCTATGTTGGGCAAGTGGTTTTTTTGTGTTAAAAGGTAAAAAAACTCTTTAGTTCTTTATTACCCTAATACTCTTCCAGTAGTGTTTTTTCCAGTACGAGTTGGAGAGCCTTGAGGTGGTCACTCCCTTGGAGCTTGAGGCGTGGATAAAACTGCCATCACTAACGTAGATGCCAACGTGGTTGTATCTGCCGGTATCAAAGAAGACGAGATCACCGGAGCGAAGATGTTTTTTCTTTATTTTTTTACCAATCCTGCTCATTAGCTTTGTGCTTCTTGGAAGGGCTATGCCGAGTTGTTCCTTAAAGGTGATGGAGACAAAGCCAGAGCAATCAACGCCTTTCTTACTAAGGCCACCGTACTTATATGGTACCCCCTTCCAAGACCTTACTTGACGGGCTAGGCGTTTTTTAATCTCTTTCTTTGAATATGAGGATTTTACTGGAAATGACTTGCTCG
>JAGLUZ010000110.1 GCA_023134165.1 Deltaproteobacteria bacterium
ATTGAAGTCGTCATCAATAATTACTCGGTGAATGCGAGGGCCTCTGAGTTTTTCTCGAAGATTGTCGAGTGTCTCAAAGAGCTTTGGTGCGTCCTTGCGTTTTATCTCGATACCTTCCGGGGCGTGAAATTTTATCCAAAAAGACCTGAGTATTACGAAGGCAAGGATTATAAATGGGATTAAAAGTTTCTTTGCAAGGATGAGCATCCAGATGTGACTATCTGTATCTGAGAGTACAAAGAATAAGACCATAAAGAAGCTTAGGCCTACGACCGAAAAGAGGACAAAGAAAATATAGGCGTAGCCAAGGAGCGCAAGAAAAAAGACCCTTAGCTTGTAGCTACTGGGGGATTTTTTGTTAAGTGATTCTATTCGGGTAACGAGATTATCGAATTCTTCGTTTGTCATAAGCTCTCATTTGTTGTGGTTAATGGTTTTTGTGCTAGCTTTAATTTTTTTATTTTAGAGTAGGCTTTTTTGTTCTGGCCCTTTTGGTTTTGGTTGCTCTAATTTTTCAAATAATTTCACCTTACCAAATTCTCCGTCAAAACCAGGGACAATAGAAAGCTCTCCAGTTCTTGCCTTTATTATACCCTCAGTGATACGTTCACCTGCAATCTTTTTTAGATTACTCTCGTCCATATTTAAAAGCACATTGAACTCACTTTCTCCTTCGTCTGTTATGCGGAGGTACTCACTTGTAACGCCCTTTGTATTAAAGCCCCGACCAAGGGCTTCAGCGATAATCTCTTGCAAAGGAACAAGAGCCTTTGAAGGAGCTGCCTTTGCTCTGCCCTCTTCGCATGTTCTATCGGCAAGTTCGTCAATTCGGTTTGCAACCCCAACCGTAACGGCCTTGCCACATACTGAGCAAAGTCCCATGGCTTTCTTTGTTTGAGTTGGGGAGTAAAGCACACCACACTCGCGGTGACCATCATGGTGGTACTTTCCCTCCTCTGGGTGGAACTCTATTGTAAGGGGGAATTTTTTCTTGTCATTTTCCCTTAGTATCTTTGTTATAGAAAAGTAATCCATATCAGACTCAAAGACATTTACCTCTCTTCCAAGTTTTGGTAGGGAGTGTGCATCTGAGTTTGATATGAGGGTAATATTATCTAACCCTGAGATTCTTCGGTTCATCTCTGGGTTGCTAGAGAGTCCGGTCTCTATGGCAAAGATGTGTTTAGAAAGATCTCCAAAGCATTCCTCTATTGAATCAAAACCAGATTTACTCCCAAAGAGTGAGAACCACGGAGTCCAAGCATGCGCAGGGATAAGCATACACTCAGGGTCAGCGTCGAGCACGATACTTAGGAGTTCCTTTGCAGTAAAGCCAAAGATTGGGCGACCATCTGAGGCGACATTCCCACGCTTTGCGAATTCTTTATTTATTTTTTTTGTTGCTTTAAGTGACGGAGAAAATATTAGGTTATGAATCTTACGAGTTTTGTTGCCTTCTTTATAGATATTACTAACCTCGGAGGTTAGTAAAAATCGAGTTGGATTTTTTTTATTTTCTTTTAGTGTAAAGAGACCATTCTCTGCTGGGATGAGTTTGTCGCAAATTGTACTGAAGTGTGCTGGGTGCGTGAAATCTCCTGTGCCAACAAGGTTAATCCCCTTACGTTTGCACCAGAGGGCAATATTAGGGAGGGTCATCTCTTTGCTCGTTGCTCTTGAAAAACCTGTGTGGATATGAAGATCAGCGATAATGCGCATAAGTTTTTCTATAAAAAGTCTGGGGCTTTGAACTATAAAATGGGAAAAGAGTTATCTTTTTTTAGAAAGTTTTTTGCGTCATAGCCCTTTAAGAACCAGAGCCGCATCTTTTTACGAGTTGGTAGCCTAAAGGTTAAAGTTGAAAATACTCGCAAAGTAAAGAAGGGTTTTCTCGGCTAGTAATTATTTTTCTACAATACCAATTGCATGAAAGCCAGAGTCAACGTAGAGCGTCTCCCCTGTTACACCACTTGAGAGCGGGCTTGCAAGGTAGAGCGCACTCTTTGCAACGTCATCGGCATTGATATTTCTCTTTAGAGGTGCCATGCGTTGGACAACATTTAGGATATCTCTAAAACCCGGGATACCCATGGCCGCAAGCGTTCTAAGTGGCCCGGCACTTAGTGCATTAACCCTTATTCCGTAGCGACCCATATCATAGGCAAGATACTTTACACTTGCCTCAAGGGCGGCCTTTGCAACCCCCATGACATTATAGTTCTTTACCACACGCTGAGCCCCGAGGTAGGTTAGGGTTGTTATACTAGCGTCGCCTCTACCTTCCATGAGCGGGAGCGCTTCTCTGGCGATGGCAATAAGAGAGTAAGCACTGACTTCGAGGGCGATATTAAAGCCCTCCCTTGAGGTGCTGATAAAATCATTTTTGAGTTCTTCTTTTTTTGCAAAAGCTACGGAGTGAATGAGCATGTCGAGTCCGCCCCATTCTTCTTGAACAGTCTGGAAGACTTTCTTTATCTCACTATCTTTTGTAACATCGCAGGGGAGTACAATCTTGGCTCCGGTTTGCTTAGCAAGTGGTTCTACTCGAGACTCAAATGCATCGCCTGCATAAGTGAGGGCAACTTCAGCCCCTTCTGCTGCAAGTATCTCTGCCGTTACCCAAGCAATACTCTTATCATTTGCAACCCCAAATATTAGAGCTTTTTTGCCGTCAAGGAGTCCCATGACGTTACCTCCAGAAAGATTTTATTCAACCTTGTTTTTTTACCACTATTTAAAAGATTATTCAATACTTTGTTGCATTATTTTTTTTAAGGAGTGGAAAGGCCAAAAAGCCTTATCAAACTCTAAGCGATTGTACTCGCCTTGGTTTTACTTGTCCACTCACATTCTTTAAAGAGGGTGCATCTATTACAGTCTGGCAAGCGTGCCTTGCAGACTCTTCTTCCGTGGAGAATTAGTAGGTAACTAATAATTATCCAGTCCTTTTTATTAAAGTTTTGGCAGAGGTCTTTCTCTACTCTCTCTGGGGTGTTAACCTTAGCGGTCTTGCTCTCTTTGCAATTGCCAGCAAGCCCAAGCCTAGATGAGACTCGAAGGACGTGTGTGTCTACGGCAAACCCCGGAATCTTAAATCCAACGCCAAGGACTACGTTTGCGGTTTTTCTTCCAACCCCAGGGAGTGTGATTAGCTCCTCCATGGTGCGAGGAACCTCAGAGGAGTAGTCCCTGCAGAGTATTAAAGAGGCCTTTATAATTGACTGGGCTTTGTTTCGAAAAAAGTTTATTGAACTAATTAGCCGTTCAACCTCGCTGGGGTCAGCACTACTAAGTGCTTCGGCGTCCTTGTATTTCTTAAATAATCTAGGTGTTGTTAGGTTTACTCTTTTATCTGTACACTGAGCAGATAGGATAGTAGCAATTAGCAGTTCAAATGGGTTTGAGTGTGCGAGCTCTGTTCTGTTGGTGCTTTCAAGTGGATAGGTTCTTTTGAGTATCTCACTAATTTTTTTTGCTTTTATACTTTGCATTTTTTCTAAAAGAAGTACTGAAAAGGTAAGATGTTTTTTCTTGGATGAGGTAACTATTTGGTGTTTTTTCGAGATGGAAAAATAACAAAAAGGTTTTTGGAGTTTTATGTTTTTTTTAATTCGTTCTATTTATTGCAAAGTCAGCCATAGCAGTTAGGGCGGCACGCTCGGTATTTGGTGCAAAGATCTCAAGTGCTGTCTTTGCACTCTCTATGCGTTTACGTGCCTCATTCATTGTGTAGTCAATGCCCTCGTACTTGTTTATTATCGCAAAGACTTTTTCTAGGTCTGTGTTGTTATTGGCTGTATTTTCTTTAAGGCCACCAGCCTTTATAACAGATTCTTTTTTATCACTGTCCTCAATTGCAGCTCTTAGGATCTCTTTCTCATCAGCGGTGGCAAGTGAGAAAGCCTTTATTAGGGGTAGGGTTACCTTACCCTCACGCAGGTCATTACCTATGGTCTTGCCGAGTTCTTCGTTCTTGGAGGTATAGTCAAGGCAATCGTCAATTAGTTGGAAGGCTATTCCAAGGTCAAGGCCAAATCTTTCAAGTGCCACGCGGCGGTCTCCGTTCACCCCAGCAAGGAGGGTTGGTATCTTGCAGGCGGCAGCAAATAAGACAGCTGTCTTATCTGTTATTACGCTTAGGTAGGTCTCCTCGGTTGTCTCAATATCAGAGTAATTTATGAGTTGGCGAACCTCACCTTCTGCCATGCGTGATGTTGCCTCAGAGAGA
Organism: Deltaproteobacteria bacterium; assembly: GCA_023134165.1. Lineage (GTDB taxonomy): Bacteria > Desulfobacterota > GWC2-55-46 > GWC2-55-46 > DRQE01 > JAGLUZ01. The sequence continues at coordinate 4,229 of JAGLUZ010000110.1, forward strand.
ACTCTGATTATATCAAGGTTGCCTTGACCAACGGCAATGGTCATGGCCTTTGCAAGGAGGTAGTCTCCGACAAGGACACTTGAACCATTGCCCCAGACCGTATTGGCACTTGCCTTCCCACGGCGAAGGTCTGCGTTATCAACGACATCATCGTGCAGGAGGGTTGCGGTGTGGATAAACTCCACAACCATAGCAAGGGCGATACGTTCATCTCCATCAAAGCCACAAATCTTTGCACTAAGAAGAAGGGCTAGAGGGCGAAACCTCTTGCCGCCGCTCTCCAAGAGATACTCCCCAACATTACTAATTAGGGTAACCTCAGTTGCAACGGCCTCTTTAATGCCGACCTCGACCTTATCTATATCGTCTTGAATAAGTGCGAATGCTTCTTGAATATGCATCTCTTCCCCTTACTAAATATTGAGCATTGATGTTACCTTAAGGGTTGTACTTGTGTCAATTTTTTTTCTTTTTGCTTTTTCTTATATCTATAGAACACAGATGGATTTTATAGGACAAAGCCTGCATTTGGTAGCATCTTTTTTCTTTGGGCATTCATTTAAGATACCGAGGCGAGCTATGGCAAAGTCGTACCTAACGGGGTCTTCAGGGACGAGTTTTTTTAGTGCCAGAGTAACCTCACTTGCCATCTTCCAGTCTGGGGTCTTTCTGGTGGTAAGGCCAAGGAGTTTGGAGATGCGGGCAACGTGGGTATCAAGTGGCATTACCAGTGAGGCAGGACTAACTCCCTTCCATATTCCAAAATCAAGGTCATCGCCCGTTCTAACCATCCAGCGAAGATACAGGCAAAGCCTCTTGCACGCACTCCCTCCCTCAGGCGAGGGGAAGAAGAACCTTACGCCCGCATCTTTTGGGATTTTTTTTGTTTTTCCGTAGAGGCTACCGTGGCTAAGCAAGAGTGCACGCCTGGAGAAAGAAGATAGGGCTTTTTTTAGGGTTCCTGAGTCTTGAACCTCAAGGTCTTTTGATTCTTTATCAAAACCCTCCATAAAGAAAGTACCAATAGAGCCGCTTTGCTCTATCATTTGTTTGGCTATAAAGACAAGGCAGGCAATATCGCTGGCGTCATTAAAGCGGTGTAGAAATCCAGCAAAGGGGTTTTCTCTTTTTTTTGCAGGGTTAAATGAGAGTGTGAAGGCATGGGGTGAGGGATTCATTACATCCAAGACCTTTTGGATGCTCTTTTTTATCTGACTTACACGGCCGTAGGCTAGGGCAGAGGCAATGAGGCCGACAAGTTCTTGGTCTTTACTGGTCTTGTAGAGGCGTGGAAAATAAAGAGGGTCGGTCTCTAGGAAACTTTTATCATAAGTCTTTAGTAGAAGGTCTAAATGTTTTTTAAGTTTCTTTTGGTTCATGGTTTTTTAGTATATCATATCTGCAATGTGCCGTAGAAGAGTATGATATGGGGGATACTTGAAGTTGAGTTTTTATTGCGCAGCACCGTATTTATAAAGCCCTTTAATAAAGGACTTTAGGTAGGTTTGCAATTGACTACTTTGACTGTTAAACTTGAGAAAAACCACAGACTAATTTGTTGAACGATACGCTTAACTTGACCAACAAATACGTAGTGCCTTTCAGTTACAACCCATTTGTCGTCAACTTAGCTTAAACGTAAGGCATTAATATAATCAAAGGTACATGAATGATTAAGACAGTCCTTTTTTCTACTGATCATGCGGCGGCAAGCAGCTTATTCAACCCAAATGCATACCCTTCCAATCTAAAAGAATTGGTGCACAGCTGCATAGTGCGGGCAGGAATTCTTCGTTTCCATGTTCGAAATGTTGCACCTTATATTGAGGCAGATCGATCTGAACTCGCGAATCAAATTAAGAGTCTGTGGAAAGAACAGTTTAAGCCCTTTATAGAGTCTGATGACAAGGCTGACGCGTTTGTACAGTTTGCAAGTTTAGGTTACTTATCAGCTCTTGACGGGGTGTTGATTAGCTTAAAGTCGCTACTTGACGTGTACGCTACTATCGTCTCGCGAAGTTTTGTATCGAGTCAAGCTCTGAAGTTCAATCGAGGTAATGTGAAAAACATAGAACGCAAAATATCTGGTGGGCGGTTGATAAAATGGCTTCGTCAGAGTGCGCCCAAAGAAGATGCTGAAGCTGCAAACATTATTGCCGATATTCTCACTAAACATAGCAAAGATTGGCTGACTGATGCTATTGCGCTGAGAGACAGAATAGTACACGATGGAGAAATTCGGGAATTGAAGCCTGTTGCAACGACTCTAAGGGGGTTTTCTGACTCGGGTTTTAACTCACAGGCCCTGTCTGGTCCTTACATGCACAATGACAGCGATGTTCCAAGTTATTGCGAAAGCATTCTCACAAATACGAGTATTTTTTTGGAAGAGACTATTGCCCATTTACCCGGAATAAAGATGGAGTTTATCAGCCTTGGGGTGTATGGCAAAATAGCCCACTGATTCTAGTTTGCAGTTAAATACACTGCCTAACCTCTCATTGCAGCGGACGTGTTACCACAATTGGCCTAAATAAAAAAACAGACCAAGA
>JAGLUZ010000111.1 GCA_023134165.1 Deltaproteobacteria bacterium
GTTTTGCTCACTCACACTCATTAATAAACTTGGAGCCGCATACAAATTACTCGAAAAAATTAAAAAAACCATCAAAGATAATACAAGCACCTGAAGTTTAGACGAATGTATCAGCTCTGCAGGATATAACCCCCTACTCCTCACAAGTAGCAATTATTGACACACAACCGCATCAAGACCTGCCTGACTAGCGCAACTTTGCCCACCACCACCACTACTTATTAGCAAAGAAGAATCACTAACATCCATTCCTGCAAGAAAGATTGCATCAACTACGGCATCTTCCGCTTCATCAGCATCGTAATCAATATCATCGCTATCCTCAGCTCTATCTCTGGCCTCGCCTTCGGTAATAGCATCACCACTACCTATTCTATCACCACCTGAGGCAACCTCAACGATTGTTTCATCTGGAGTAAGGTCTTGGATCACTTGCAACACCTTACTACCTGGTACGTCATGCGGTGGTGTTGGTGTACCGTCTGCGCCAACAGTTGTTTGTTGCAACTTAGATAACTTAACTGTCTTAAGCCCACGACCTGATTTATCAAAGCCTTTTACTTCTACAATACCATCGATTACAATTACGTTTGTGAGAATAGTAGAGCCTTTAATAACTGTTACTATAAAGTCAGTTCCTTTTACACCAGCAACAGCATTAGGGGTTTTCACGTTAAATGAAGCATTTCTCCAAGGCCTTTTTTTACCTGAACTCGTAAGCTTTACCATCTTCATCGCAATAACTCTAATCTTTCCGCGAAAGAGATTTAATAGAGCGCTACGTTTCTCGCTCTTACGCTTTAACATGAATTTACCGATACGTACATTACTTTGAGCGGCAACAAAAATCTTAGAATTATCTCTTAGTGTTATCTTTGCAATACTGCCAGACCTGGTTCTGATGTTATCACCAGCAAAGAGAGAGTCTCCAACCTTTGCTGGAACAGTACGAGGACTTCCCCTTCTGCCTATCTCAACGGTTCCGTTTATTGTACTTATCATTCCCACGTACTCAATTGCGGCCTCGGCTGGGCGAGGATTTATGACCGTATCAAAAAAAGAGAGACTAAAGACAAATAAAATTACTGAGAGTATTCTAAACATAATAAGACCTCCGAAGATTTGTTTGTTGGAAGGTTATAATAATTATATATAATTTAAGATATTATATACATAAAAGAGGTGTGTGTCAATACATAAAGAATTATAAATAATTAAATACTTTTACCAAAGAAAACAAGGTTTTATAAAGGTCTTGGTAGTCCTCCAAGGATAGTCGGGGAGAAAGGATTTGAATCTTCGACACTTACACCCAATGCAAGTACGCTAACAGTCTACACTACGCTTCGAAGATGAAGATTTATGAAACAGTTTTTTTATTGAATTAATCTTTGGTTTAATGAACTTTACTTACTGGACGATAAAAAATCCCTGATGCTTATTAAATCCTTTTTTATTGTCTTTAAGGCTCTTTGAAATTTTTTTTCACTAAAGGGAAATAAGATTTGTTTAGACTCTTCTTTTGCTCGTATATTTTTTTTAGAGTTAAATTCGCGAACCTTCTTTCGAGCTCCTTCAAGGGTAAGTTTCTCTTTCTTTAAAAGGTCTTTAATATATAGTATCAACTCCACATCACGCCTAGAATAGACTCTTTGCTTGCCACCAGATTTCTTTGGCGTAACAATCTTAAAGTGACTCTCCCAGTAGCGAAGCACGTAGGGTTTTATACGCGTTAGCTTAGAGACCTCACCAATCTTAAAATATAATTTTTCAGGTATCATTGACATATAGACATAAGAAAAAATAGAAACGCTTAAGGCTAAAGCCATATGCGTTGGTTGAATGAATTAAAACTAACTATTGGAATTGACAATATCTTTTAAAATTTGACTTGCTTTAAAGGTCATAACCGTTCTCTCCCCAATCATTATCTCTTGACCTGTCTGGGGGTTTCTGCCGCGTCTCTCTCTTTTATGACGAATAGTGAAGTTTCCAAAACCAGATATCTTTACTTTATCACCGTTTTCAAGCGAAGTCCTGATAGTCTCAAAAACACTATCAACTACCTCGGCAACATCTTTTTTTGATGATCCCACCTTTTCATAAGTTGCCTCAACAAGATCTGCCTTTGTCATAACTCCCCTCCTTAAAAGATTAAAACTAATAAAAAAATTAAACTCGAAGCTCTACTGAGAATTTATCCTCAAGAAGTGCCACGACCTTTGCATGCGTCTCCTCAACCTCTTCGTGCTTAAGTGTGCCTGAAAGTGAGCGATACCGTAACCTAAGAGCCAAGCTTAACTTACCTTCAGGGATTTTATCACCGTAGTATACATCAAATACCTCAACATTTTCAATGTCTTTTGTATTTAATTTTCTTATAGCATCTTCAATCTCGGCGTATGGAACGGTCTTATCAATTAAAAAAGCAAGGTCACGAGAGCTTGATGGAAACTTTGGAAGTGCCTTATAACTTGAGTCGTTAAGAGAAGACTCACTAAAGACCTTTACCTCAAATTCTAAGACATAAACCTCACCCTTAGTATCATAACGCTCTTCAATACTTGGATGCAAAGCACCAAGTACCCCGGCCTTTTTTCCGTCTACAAAAAGAGCCGCACTCTTACCAGGATGTAAGTACTCAGGGAGTTCTTCCTTATCTGCTACGAACTCTGGTGCCTTAGAGTCATTACCTGAGATTGAATCAAATAAACGCTCGACAATGCCTTTTACGTCATAAAAATCTGTCCATTCTTGGCCTTGATTCCACCTTGCTTCGTGCCTAGGGGCGTGAATGAGAAGTGAGCAAAGCCAGCCCTCCTGTGGTAATGTCGCCTCACCACTTGATTTAAAGACAGGCCTTACCTCAAAGATTCTTATCTCGTTATTTCCCCTTGCAAGGTTTAGCTCCATATTTTTTAAGAGCGAAGGAAGTAGAGTTCTACGCATAACAGACTCATCTGCACTGAGCGGGTTCTTTAAAATAACAGTATCTTTTACAAACTCACTGTCGAGGGATTTTAAAGCCTCCGCCGAGACAAAACTATAATTTAGAACCTCAAAGAAACCTGCATTTACAAGTATCTCTTTAATTTGACGTTTTAATTCAAAGCCCTTTTCTTGGCTTTTAATCAAGAGCTCGGCCTTTGGCATTGTTGGCTCTATAAAGTCGTAACCCTTTAGACGTGCAACCTCTTCTATTAAATCAACCTCACACTTTATATCCACACGAAAACTCGGTGGGATCGCAACTGTGACACCTTTTTTCTCTAAGGGTTTTACCTCTATTCCAAGTTTAGTTAATATAGACTCGACCTCTGAGGACTCAACCTCAGATCCAAGTATTTTATTTATTCGGTCAACCCTAAACTCTACGTCACCATGAGTCTCCGGGGTTGGGTAAATATCTATAAGCCCCTTAGAAGCCTTGCCTCCAGCAAGCTCCAAGATTAAGGCCGTAACTCGCCTTAGAGCTAAATCCACACTCTTAATATCAACGCCACGCTCAAACCTATATGATGAGTCCGAATTTAGCCCTGTCTTTCTAGAGGTACGTCTAACTGAGGCCGCACTAAAAGAAGCACTCTCTAAGAGTATGCGGCTTGTCTTATCCGTTACCTCACTTTCTTTTCCGCCCATTACTCCGGCTAAAGCCTGAGGCCTGTCCTTATCAGCAATAACAAGCATCTCAGAATCAAGGGTTCTCTCTACCCCGTCTAAGGTTACAATTTTTTCTTTATCTTTTGCTCGCCTAACAATCAACTCACTGCCTGCAATTTTATCCAAATCAAAGGCATGAAGTGGTTGACCATACTCAAGGAGTACGTAATTTGTTGCATCAACAATATTATTAATAGATCTTATACCGTGACTCTCTAGCCTTCTCGAGAGCCAAAGCGGGGAGGCTTTAATCTCTACTCCCTCAATGACCGTTGCCGTGTACCGAGGGCAAAGTTCTTCATCAAGCAGCTGAACCTTTGCAAGCTCAGAGACCGCACTACCTTCTTCCTTAAATTCCACCGAAGTATCTTTAAAGCTCTCACCTGTTACGGCTGAGACCTCACGAGCAAGCCCCCGAACACTTAGGCAATCAGCCCTGTTTGGGGTAATGCAAAGATCTAATAAATAGTCATCTAGGGCAAGTGCCTTGGTAATGTCTTCGCCAGCAACCAAGTCCTCTGGGAGTATCATCAACCCATCAGAGCTGTCAGCAAGACCAAGCTCGACCTCAGAGCAGAGCATCCCATAACTCGTAACCCCGCGAAGTTTGCTCTTCTTTATCTTCATTCCACTTGGCAAGACCGCACCAATGGTTGCAAGAGGAACCACGTCCCCTTCTTTCATATTTTTTGCCCCGCAGACAATCTCAAACTCTTCGGTGCCGGTGCTAACCAAGCAAAGCGAGAGTCTATCAGCGTCTGGGTGTTTTTCTTTTTTAAGAATTTTTGCCGTAACAATACCATCAAGAGGAGGGGCGGCCTTTACAGCGGCCTCAACCTCTACGCCAGCCATGGTAAGAGATTTTGAAACCTCTTCAGCCGTGAGCTTTGTTGGGACAAATTCTTTTAACCAATTAAAGCTAAATATCATTCTTTAAATTTCCTTTTGAAAACCGTCATGCGTGTACGTGATGCGTAAACCCCGCCCCTCTGTCATCCTGAATTTATTTCAGGATCTCGTCCTTTTTTATAATAGCGTGTGGTGGGTTATGCCATCCACAAAAGCACCCTAAAAAACTTGATGAGATTGAATTAGAACACTTTGAGGTTTTTCCACTCTTTCTGGTTTGTCCTTGAGACCATATTCTTTCTTTATCAATTTACCAAGATTTTGGTTTACTGTATTGAGACCTTTATCATCCACCAATTGTAAGTATTTTTTCATCAAAGTTCTATCTTTCTCAATCGTTAGAAAAACGCTATCCGTAATGTGCATCGATACTTTCTCGAAAACCTCTTTTGAAAATTCTTCAATTGCCGACATAATTACCTCCTAAAACATTTTCATTAGCGCCCATTCGCCACCATCGTTTTGTTTTTGTAAGATTACAACCTCCACACACAATCAACCATAATAGGGGAAAATAAAACTTTACAGTTGGGTTTTGCTAAGCAGAAACCCCTACCAACAAAAAAACAAAACAAAATATTAAAACAAATTCTCTGTAATAAAAACCTAAAACTGGGAGAGGAACCTTAAATCATTTTCAAAGAACAAACGTAAATCGTCAATGCCGTGCTTTAACATTGTCACGCGTTCCATCCCAATGCCAAAGGCAAAACCAGAGTACTTCTCTGGGTCGTACCCAACATATTTAAAGACCTCTGGGTGCACCATGCCAGCACCGAGTATTTCAATCCAACCACTTCCCTTGCAAATCCTGCACGGAGTGTTTTGAAAAACCCCAGAGCCGTCGCAAATAACACAAGCAATATCAACCTCAGCACTTGGCTCAGTAAATGGGAAAAAACTTGGACGAAAACGTACGGCCTTATCAGCACCAAAAAGTCTTCTTAGAAATTGAGTGAGAACGCCCTTTAGGTCTGCAAAGGTAATATTTTCATCAACCATAAACCCCTCGACTTGATGAAACATCGGGGTGTGCGTTACGTCAGAGTCTCTGCGGTAAACTGTCCCTGGAGCTATTACCCGAAGCGGGGGCGTACGATTTTCCATCACCCTCACCTGGACAGGAGAAGTGTGGGTGCGAAGACACGTATCATCACTAATGTAGAAGGTATCTTGCATCTCTCTTGCCGGGTGGTCTTTTGGAATATTTAGAGCTTCAAAGTTATAATAATCTGTCTCGACCTCTGGGCCTTCGGCAACCTCAAACCCCATGGAGATAAATATCTCTTCCACCTCGTCAAGTGTCTGCGTCACTGGGTGAAGCCTCCCAACTTGGGTTAAACGCCCGGGCAAGGTTACGTCAATTCTCTCCTTTGCAAGTTTGCTAGAGAGAGCTTCTTTTTTAAGTTCATCAAGGCGAGCGTCCACGACCAAGGTAAGTGTTTGTTTGGTCTTGTTAATAACACCACCTGCACTTTTTCTCTCTTCTGGGGAAAGTGCACCAAGGCCTTTTAAGAGAGCTGAAAGAGGACTTTTTCTTCCAAGGAAAGAGGTCTTTATTGCCACGACCTCTTCAAGTGCCCCGGCCTGAGCTAGGGTAGATTTTAATTCTTCTTCAATTTTTTGGAGTTTGTCTTTCATGGATTGACTTTAGTTGACGTACTTAGACGTTGTAGGTATGCGTAGGATGAGAGAAAAATACGCACGACTTCTGATGTATTTTAGAAAATAAAATAGGACAGGCAGATTAAAGACTACCCGTCCTATAAGTTTTTATTTATGCAGGTGTGCCGCCCTTAGCAATCTCAATAATCTTTGTAAAAGCTGAAGGGTCATTTGTCGCCATCTCTGAGAGAATCTTCCTATCAAGGCCAACCTCAGCCTTATTAAGTCCATCAATAAGACGGCTATAGGACATTCCGTTTAATCTTGCGGCCGCACTGATGCGTGTTATCCAGAGCCTTCTCATATCACGTTTCTTTAAACGCCTGTGAGCATATGCATAACAAAGTGCCTTATCAACGGCCTCGGTAGCACTCCTTAGGAGGTTACCCCTGCCGCCTCTAAAACCCTTTGCGAGTTTAAAGATCTTTCTTTTTTTCTTCTTGGCGTGAACGCCTCTTTTTACGCGTGGCATTTTTCTCTGTCTCCTTAATTTTATCCTAAAAACTTTTTAAAGTTTTCTCGTGTATAGCAAACTCTAGCACTATCAAAAAAAATTATCTTTTCTCTTTAAAATTAATTTATTGAATTAAAGATTTATGCATACGGGATAAGTTTACTTATCGAAGCGGTATCTGCCTTGGATACCATTGTGGACTTACGAAGTCCGCGTTTTACCCCAGTTGCCTTACTCGTAAGAATGTGTCTAAGCCCAGCCTTTCCTCTTTTTATCTTACCTGTTGCGGTTTTTTTAAATCTCTTTGCAGCCCCTCTATTTGTCTTCATCTTTGGCATATCTTAACTCTCCTCTTCACTACTACTCGCACCTTGCTCAGGTACGGTCTCGATTTTTTCTTCTACTTTTTTCTCTGACTTTACTGGTTTTTTATTTTCAGTGTTTTTATCTTTCTCAAGTTCCTTAGCCTTTAGTGCGGCCTCATTGAGCTTAGATTTTTGAATAAGCGGGCTAACGAGAATAAACATTGACCGCCCCTCAATCTTTGGACGCTGCTCAACGACCCCGATATCTTTTACAGCCTCGGCAACTCGCTCTAGCATCTTTAGACCAAGGTCTCTTCTGGCCATCTCACGACCCCTGAAGAAGATCGTAACCTTAAGCTTATCCCCTTGATTTAGGAATTTTCTGGCATTCTTTAATTTAAACTGAAAATCATGCTCTTCAGTCTTACCACGAAGTTTAACTTCCTTAACGTGGATTATTGTTTGCTTTTTCTTTGCCTCGTGTGCCTTCTTGCTTAGTTGATACTTATACTTACCGTAGTCCATAATACGGCAAACAGGCGGGTCTGCATTAGGTGATACCTCAACTAAATCAAGACCCATATCCTCGGCCATTGCAATAGCCTCGTCGCTATTCATAACACCAAGCTGGTTACCAGCCTCGTCAACAATACGAAGCTTTGCCGCTCTTATCATTTTATTGGTTCTAGTCTTAGGAGTTCTACTATCTCGTCCCCTAAAACCATACCTACGTTTTATCGCTATTAGAGGCCACCTCCCTCTATAGGATGAGTAACGTTTGCTCTCAAATAAAAATCTAAATAAAAGTACATAAAAAATAAAACTCCATTTTAAAAAAAGATATTCTTTAGTTTATTTGCTCTCGGGCTTATCTTTATCTCTCAAAAATTCTATAAAACCTTCTACACTTGTTGAGTCCATCTCACCCTCTACTCTACCCCTCGGAGTAAGGGTATTCTCGCTTACTTCTTTATCTCCGACAACAAGCATATAAGGAACTTTCTTAAGCCTTGCTTCCCTTATCTTTAACCCAAGTTTTTCATTTCGTTTATCAACACTTACGCGAAGCCCAGCAGCCTTAAACTGCCCTGCAACTTTTTCTGCGTACTCGTCACACCTATCCGTTACGGTTAGGATTAGTGCTTGAACAGGAGCAAGCCAAACAGGGAAATTTCCGTTATAGTGCTCGATCAAGATACCAAAGA
>JAGLUZ010000112.1 GCA_023134165.1 Deltaproteobacteria bacterium
CGCCCTCTAAGGGACGAACCGTTGAGTTTGAACCCCAGTGACGAAGCTTTGTCTTGCCACTCTTTAAGGATTCTATTGTTGGGCGAAGTGGCATACCAACTCTTCGGTCAATAAAAATCTCTCTAAATTTTTCAGTTAAAATATTCAAATCAAATTCCTTTTTATTGAAAAAATTTACCCTGCCAATTCCTACTTGAGTGCGTTTAGAGAAAAGCCTAAGAAACCCTAAAGGTCTTTCTGTGTATCGGGCTTCTACCAAATTTCTTGACAGCACTCCTGTGCTCTGCGGTTGGGTATCCCTTATTGGAGGGAAAATTATACGCAGGGTAGAGTCTGTGGTAGGCAACCATTATACTATCTCGTGTTGTTTTTGCAATGACCGAGGCCGCGGCTATGGTGACAGACCTTGAGTCCCCTTTAATTATGGCTCTCTGTGAGGCCTCAGATAATTCTCCGTCTTGGTCAATTAAAAATTTACCGTCAATTAGGATCTGGTCAGGAATAAGGGAGGTGTTTTTAATAGCCCTTCTCATGGCAAGGAGCGAGGCATTGTGAACATTAATTGAGTCAACCTCAGAGGGCCAAACAATTCCAACACCAACGGCTGGGGAGATCTTAAAGATTATTTGTTCAAGAGAATTTCGTTTTTTTTCTGTGAGTTTTTTTGAATCGTTAATGCCAAATTTTAGGAGGGATTTTGAATAAATCACCGCAGAGGCTACGACAGGGCCCGCCAAGGGCCCCCTCCCTGTCTCATCAACTCCGACGATAATTTTCTTACTGTCCTTTAGTGCCGCGCATTCAAAAGAGTCCATGGGTAAGTGATGGTAAAGAATATTTTCTATAACTTTCTGCGATTCACTTTGATAACAAGAGATGGTTACTTAAAAAATAAAACTTTCAGATTGAATTTTGCACTTCTTAAATTCAATTAAAGAACAACTAAAGAACCAAACCCAAAAGAACAAAGACCCCCACAAGAAAAACGAGTTCTTGGTTTAATTTACAAGATTGAACCCGCATCAAGGGCGGAATTATCTCTTAACTTTAACTCTTGCGGCCTTACCTCTAAGGTCACGAAGATAGTAAAGTCTAGCTCTTCTGACCTTACCCTTTGTCTTGACTTTAACAGACTCAACCATTGGCGAGTGCATTGGGAAGACCCTTTCAACACCAACGCCGTAGGATATTTTTCTAACGGTAAAGGTCTTGCCTGTTCCGCCGCCTCTTACCCTTATTACCACACCCTCATAGGCCTGAATTCTCTGTTTCTCGCCTTCCTTAATCCTCACCTTGACTATGACCGTATCACCGGGGCCAAACTCTGCCACATCGGTTCTAAGGTACTGCTTCTCTACTTCAGCTATTGCTCCCATTACATCCTCCTTCTAGTAACCTTCTAGTTATATTTTTTTTTGAGCCGTTTAAAACTGACTCGTTTTTATTTTTTATACTTCAAAAAACTCTTATTATTTAAAAATACCACAGTAATCTTTAACTTTATTTAATCCCTCAAGTTCAGCGCTAGCTGTCTCTCTCTAAACCACTTATCTACTTCTAGCTCGCCCCCTAGCCAACAACCAACACTACCCTTCTTCTACATCTTCAATCAAATCAGGGCGTCTTTTCTTTGTTCTTTTTATGCTCTCTCTTCTTCGCCACTCATTAATCTCTTTGTGGTTGCCAGAGGTTAGTACCTTTGGCACTCGCATTGAGCGAAATTCTTCTGGGCGAGTGTACTGCGGGTACTCAAGCAAGCCGTCCCTTGCCTCGGAAAAAGACTCATCATCAAGGGAGTCCTTATCGCCAAGTACTCCAGGAACAAGCCGCCCAATGGAGTCAATTAGTACGAGGGCGGCGGCCTCTCCGCCGCTTAAGACGAAGTCCCCAATTGAGATTTCCTCGTCTACAAATTCCCTTATGCGTTCGTCAAAACCCTCGTAACGACCACACAAAATTATAATTCTATCTTTTGAGCTAAGCTCTTGAGCTTTTTTTTGGGTAAGAGGTGCGCCCTGTGGGGTAAGCATAATTACAACCTCACCGCCTTTTAGAACCTCGCTTATACCTTTTTCATTCTCAATATTACAGGTCTCGCTTCCGACGCCCATGCGACCCTCAACACCAATCTCAGTGAAGATCTTCTCGCCCCCGCCCACTTTGCTTTTTAAATCTTCTATGGCTTTGACGACTGGCTCGACTTTTAATACCATTCCAGCGCCGCCGCCATACGGGGCTGCGTCTACATTACGCCGCAGGTCACTAGAGTAATCTCTAATATTTGTAAGTCCAACCTCTACTAACCCGCTCTTAATGGAGCGTCCGAGTACACCCTGCTTTAGAGGGCTCTCAAAGAACTCGGGCAAAAGAGTGAGAACATCAAACCTAATTGGCATTTTTCTCGTTTAGTCAAATAAACTTCCAGCAAAAGAACTCTTTGGAAAAAATTAATACAGAAGCTTAAAAATACATTTTATTTTATTTGTCCTCTGAGGGTTCATCCTTTGGCAAGTCAATGAGCCCTGGAAGAAGTTTAACTTTTAGTATTTTTTTCTCTACGTCTATATCCACCACAACCTCTTCTGTTGCGGGGATTAAGACCTCACCATCTTTGCCGTCTACGACGTAAACATCATTTGCACCGGTCGTAATAATCTCACTTATAATACCAAGAGAGGCTCCGTCTTCAGTGACAACCTTCAAACCAATTAGCTCAAAGGCGTAGTGTTCACCTTCTAAGGATTCCGTTAGAGTATCGTCCTCGACAAAGACCTCAACATCTTGGAGAAGTTCAGCCTCTTCTTTTCGTCTTAGTTCTTCGCATTTCAGGAGAACAACACCTTTATGAGCCCTGAGCCTGCCTTTTAGGGTGTAGCTTTTTCCGTTAATATAAAAAGTCTTTACCTCGCCAATTGTGTTGGTGGCAAAGTCTTCAACCTCTAGGCGAGGTACGTATGGAAGGAGCTTTAGCTCGCCCTTTACGCCGTGAGTGCCAACGATCTTACCAATAGCAACTCTTGAGTTTTTCTCTTCACTTTCTTTAGGTACCACAGACCCCTCAAAGTTAAGCTCTTTGGGCTGTTCGGTAAGGCCACTTGGCAACTCACTTGTTTTTTCGCTCAACAATCTCACACAACTGACTTGATTTTTTTTCACCAAAATACAAAAACAAAAGACATCTAACTGCAAAATAATGCATAAAATGAGAATACTGATGCATTTTTACACCTTTCTTAGTTCAAGTTACCCCAAACCAACACACCGACCTAGCTAACCTTATCTACCCCGCCTAACCCAACCACCTCGACTAGCCAAACTGCCCAAGCTAGCCAATTCAACTCAACTAACCCAACTACCTCAACTAGCCCAACTGCCCACTAAGGTGAGAAAGATTATTCCTCTGTTTTTGTCTCTTCCTTTGTCTCTTCGGTGCTCTCTTTTGCCTCAGCAGGGGCAGTTTCCTCTGCAGGAGCATCAGCTTTTGCCTCGGCCTCTGCCTTGGCTTTAGCATCGCTATCAACTTTGGCCTTGGCTTTTGTCTCAGCCTCTGCTTTAGCCTTTGCCCTTTCCTTAGACTTGGTTTTCTGTGCATTGGTCTTTGGCTTACCTTCAATCAAGGAGCGCACTGTATCGCTAGCAATAGCACCTTTTGCAACCCACGCATCAATTTTGTCCTTCTTTAACTCAACCAAGGCTGGGGTCTTCATTGGATCATATGTGCCGAGAATCTCGATGAAACGTCCGTCACGCGGTGAGCGCGAGTCTGCGACAACTACCCTATAAAATGGTTTCTTTTTGGCTCCTCGCCTTGCAAGCCTGATTACAACTGACATTGTTTTTTACTCCTCCTGTCTTTTTCTATATCTTATTTTTTTTTAAAATTAATAAAAAAACTACTTACGTCAATACAAAAAATAAAAAAACTACATCGAGAGCATATTTTTCAGCCCGCTCATGCCGCTCTTTGTAAACCTCTTCATCATCTTCCTCATCTGTGCATACTGCTTAATGAGTTTATTGATATCTTGAACCTTTGTCCCGCTCCCCTTTGCGATACGTATCCTACGCTTTGAGTTAAGGACACCGGGGTTGCGTCTTTCCTGCGGAGTCATGGAGTCAATTATGGCCTCAATCCTAACGAGTTGAGTCTCATCAACATCAATATTCTTTGTCTTCTTTGCCGCATCAAAACCTGGAATCATAGAGAGAATACTCTCAATTGAGCCCATGCTCTTAATCTTACCAAGGTGGTCTTTAAAATCTTCAAGGGTAAAGGTGTCTTTCTTGAGTTTTTGCTCAAGTTTTACTGCCTCTTTTTCATCTATATTTTCTTGAGCCTTCTCAACAAGGGTTAATACGTCTCCCATGCCAAGGATTCTTCCAGCCAAACGTTCGGGGTGAAAGACATCTAGGGCTTCCATCTTCTCGCCAGTACCAACAAACTTAATCGGCACCCCAGTTGTCATGCGCATTGAAAGGGCAGCACCACCTCTGGCATCACTATCAAGTTTTGTTAGTATTACGCCTGTTAACCCAACAACCTCATTAAAGCCCTTAGCCGTTGATACGGCGTCTTGCCCTGTCATGGCATCTGCCACAAACAAAGACTCAACCGGGTTTACTGCCTCCTTAATGGACTTAAGCTCCCCCATTAAGGTCTCATCAACATGAAGTCTACCAGCAGTATCTAGAATTACGGTATCATAACCCTTTGCCCCTGCAAAACGAACAGCTTCTTTGCAAATCTCAAAAGGGTCTTTTCTCTCAGCTACGTCAAAGCAATCAACCTTTATCGCATCAGAGAGTCTTTGGAGCTGAAGCACAGCAGCTGGGCGCGCAAGGTCAGCTGGAACAAGTAAGACACTACGCCCCTTACTCTTTAAGCGAGCGGCAAGTTTTGCAGATGTCGTTGTCTTACCAGAGCCCTGCAAACCAACGAGCATTATCACAGCTGGCGAACCTTTTAGCTCAAGCTCACTGGTCTCACTACCAAGAAGTCTTGTTAGCTCTTCATTAACAACCTTTGTAAATTGTTGCCCCGGCGTGACGCTTAAAAGAACTTTCTCTCCGAGGGCTTCTTTCTTTACCTCAGCGATAAAATCCTTTACTACTGCAAAATTAACATCAGCCTCAAGTAAAGCAAGACGCACTTGACGAAGAGCGTCAGTGACGTTCTTCTCAGTCATTGTGCCTTGACCGCGAACGTCTTTTAATACACCTCTTAGTTTATCAGAAAGTCCGTCTATCATTTATAGATTCCAATATTAAAGTTTATTATCAAAGCTCATTTACTCAGCTATAAAAGACTAAGCCTCACCTCCAAAAAAAAGAGGGAGATACTCTTAAAAAACGCAACGCCACATCTAGAGCATACTGCTCGTAAGATAAGCTAGTCATAATATAAAATAATGGGGGTTAATGTCAAGGTAAAAAAGGGGGACTAGATATTAGGTACAGCGTCAAACGTTTTCATGACACGCATACATGGCAAAAAACGTGCCTAGCAGAAAATGATACAAAACTTCTAAATTTTCACTAAGATGCTTACCTTTCAATCTCCCTCCGTGTGCCGAAAAATTTCTAACAAGACAAGTCACCAATATATGCCCTCCACACCTTTTACCAAAAGAACCCCCATTACTCGTCTGTATTTTCTTTAATTTTTCTAAAAATTCCTTAGTATCACTAGCATCTTTGACATTCCCACCAACTTGTCTTTGCAATTTTTCATATTCTGACTTAAAAAAAGTCTTAAAGATACCATCTAATTTTTTCTTTTTCCCTATCCACTTTCCACCATATTCTTCAATAACTATCGTGAGCCTAGTTATAGCATCCCAAAGTTCATCATCACGCCAAAGTTCATCGCCAAAATATGTTGCATGCATTTTTCTGATTGGATGAAGAACAGTTCCAGTTGGCTCGTGCTTTAACTCATCAAGTAAATCCTTCCAGAGACCACTCGGCAAATGTTCATCCTTACTCAGAGACTTATTGAAATGTTCAAAAGCGCCCTCCAACATCCAACCAATATTTTCTTCAACATCGTAGGTCTCATCTGGAAACATTTCCTCCAACCTACCTGGGTGAATTACAACTCCGTCTTCGAGACCATTACCTAACCTACTCTTCCCTTTTAAAAATCCAGACACATCATCACAAATCTGTTCAAAACTAATTTTTTTGGCATTCCGTAAAAGAATTACCGTCCTTACTATCCATGCTTTAGCTTCAAGACTTAGTAATATTTTTTCTTCACTCCTATAAAGTTCATGAATCTCTATTAACTTCCTTAAAAATCTAACCCATTCTTTATACGTTCCACCTTCAGTCAAGTCCTTTGCTACTGCAACACATACCTTCGCTAACTTATCTCGATCAACCCGCCTTCTTTTTGAATTTGTATTGTAATCTCCACGAAGCAAAGACCTTCTATATGAAAATGACGCTACGACCTTAAAAAAACAATCAAACTCAGTGAGCTTTGTGGAATATATCTCTTGAGAAATAGCCCCCCAACCCGACTTCACTCCAGTCACACGATTACTCTTAACCGTATTTAGGATTCCCAAATCATCCAAGTGAAATATTTTCCAAGGCGAGTAGTAATGTTTGGCTCTACTCTTAAACAACTTTACTCCCCCTGATTCACCTTCTATCACTTTATAACTTTTCCATGCCTTGAACTTATGTTTTTTAAAGTCAAAAAGAAAAACATTTTTACTTTCAATAGCCCTTTCAAGTGGATGCCCAAACTCTATAGCCTCGATTAATTCATCACCTATTAAAAGTCCAGCCATAGAAATCTTTTTGTCCAAGTCAACTAACGGCAACCATTCCTTCCTTACATTGTACTGACCAGGGTACTTTTTTGAATAATCTGCACGAAATATTCTTCTTAAAAGTTCCCTTGGAGACAAAACCCTTACACAGGGATATAACAATCCATTCTTTTCATATTTTTCTAATGAATCATGCGGAGCTCTCACATGATTAGCTTTACAGTACTTAAGGAACCTCTCGTGTTCCATAAATGGTTCACTATCCTTAGAACTCGCAGCAGAAGGAATCTTTATTTTTATGTTCACGTTATTTCCCATAACCCCCTCTACAACCACTCCCCAACTCCCATAAGTGCTGGCTCTAGGGCTTCCTCGCCATGTGGTTCAAGCGTTAGGACAACATCACCAGAGCAATTATTTAACAGTTTAAAAAACCTTGCAAAATCAATTCGCCCCTCGCCAACGGGGAGGTGCTCATCAAATTTACCATTGTTGTCATGAACGTGAACCTCGCCAAGATGCTCGCCTAGCTCGCTAAACCACTCTTCCATTTCTACCTTTGAAAAAATATTCATATGCCCAATATCAAGGCATATTTTAAAGTTCTTTGAATCAACAGCCTCTATGATGCGCTTTAGTGACCTTGGCCTTTCTTCAAAGATATTTTCTACCACTATTACTGTGCCTTGCGACTCGGCAATCTTTACAAGCTCTGGCCACGTCTTCATGCTTTGCGTGAGCCACAGGTCTTCGTCCTCGTCGTAGCGTCTTGCATCATACTCGGCATGAAGGACAAGCCTTACTGCCCCAAGGTGCCTTGCGACCTCTAGGGCTTGTTTGTAACGCTTAACTGTAACCAAACGCACCTCTTCGTCAACTGCCCCTGGGAATAAATCCATAAAAGGGCCGTGTACTGTTACGCGTTTTTCACTCTCCTTAAAGGCCTCGCCGTAGGCTATAAGATCCGCTTCTTTTGCACTATCAAGGGCCGGTGCATCAAAAAAAATCTCTGGATTTAAGCCGTAGGCTCGAACCTTCTCTATCCTCTCCTGCAAGAGCGGGTACGGCACATGCACCTGAACTTTTTTTACAATATCACTGATATCCATTATAAATCTCCCTGCCTTTTTTTTAAATTTTATTTATGCTTAGGACAAATCCCGAGATACAAAACAACAACTCTAAAAAATCAGGTAAATTCTTCCTTCTTTTCATAAGAGAATTTACCATTAACTTACACCTTGCTCAAGTGGAAAAATAGGACTAGCAAAGGCACAAAAAAGAAGGTAAAGTATATGGAATTGCAGAATAAATCTTGACTTTTTTCATAGTACACAGTATACATAAATATATGAAAAAGATTAGGGTCCTGGACCACTCCGTTGAAAAACCGCTAACACTTAGGGAACGCATCGTGGAGTTCATAAAGGACTCAATCACGAGTGCGCGTTTAAAGCCTGGCGAACGTGTACCTGAGCAGGAAATTGCCGAGAGCTTTGGCATCAGCAGAACTCCGATAAGGGAGGCTTTCAGGCAACTTGAGAGCGAAGGTTTTATTACCTTTATACCAAGAAAAGGTGCTGTAGTTAGTGAGATTACAGCAAAGGACGTCAGCGAGTTCTACTCTATAAAGAGCCTC
>JAGLUZ010000113.1 GCA_023134165.1 Deltaproteobacteria bacterium
TGCAACCTAAGTCCTGCGGACAGCAGAAAGAGTTAAAAGTATTTTGAGCGTTTGCAACCTAAGTCCTGCGGACAGCAAAAAGAGTTAAAAGTATTTTGGGCGTTTGCAACCTAAGTCCTGCGGACAGCAGAAAGAGTTAAAACTATTTTGAGCGTTTGCAACCTAAGTAACCTTAAAAAGCAGTAGATTTTTTTAATCTTACTCGTAACAGATAACAGTTAAGTGATGACCGTACTTTAAAAGGAGTTTTTTTATGGCAAAGGTAGTAAAAAAAATAAAGGCTAAATCAAAGGCTAAACCCAAGGCAACTGCAAAGGCTAAGCAAAAGCCAAGGGCAAAGATAACCCCGCCTGTTATGTGCGGAGATCGCACCATAGTCTCTAAAGATGCAAGGATGATACCTATCTATATAATGGGTAGTGAGTATGAGGTTCCTGAGTCTTTAACAATTATGAAGGCCGTAGAGTATGCTGGCCTTGCCTATATTAGGGGTTGTGGTTGTAGGGGCGGAATCTGCGGTGCGTGTGCTACATTTTACCGCATATCTGGTAGTTATAAACTAAAGGCTGGGCTTGCTTGTCAAACAGTTGTTGAGCCAGGTATGGTTATAATGCAGATTCCTTTCTTTCCGTCAAATAGGCCTTCTTACGAGCTAGATGATATCAAAGGAGACCCGCATGAGGAGCTAAGGCGTATATACCCTGAGGTCTTTAAATGCGTTGGGTGCGGAACCTGCACAAGAACATGCCCAATGGATATTGATGTTATGGACTATATTGCCCTGATGAAGCGTGGGGATTTAAAGGGTGCGGCCGAGAAGAGCTTTGATTGCGTACTCTGCGGTTTGTGTGCCTCAAGATGTCCTGCTCAGATATCTCAGTTTACGGCGGCAATGTTTGTTAGACGCATAAACGGAGCTTCCCTTACACCAAAGGCAAAACACCTGGAGAGACGCGTTACAGATGTAAAGAGCGGAAAATATGAGAAGATGATAAAGAAACTTTATAAAATGAAGACCGATGATGTGAAGAAACTCTATGTTGAGCGTGAGCGTGAGCCAGATATGGCAGAGCCTGGAACGTGGCTCCCTGAGGATAAAGAACATCTTTAGAATTGCCGTGATGCATTATGTATGATGCGTGTGCGTGATGGGATAATTAAACAATTTGTCTTTGCGAGGAGTCACGCCGTAAGGCGGGAGACGTGGCAATTTGATTTTTCTTTTAGAGAGATTATCGCCCGTAAGAGAAGACTACTTCGCTTCGCTCGCAAAAACAGGCTATTGGTTAATTTTTGTTATTAGGATTTAGTTTTGCACTTGTAGGTTGCGGTTTCGACGTAGCAAAACCCAACTATAAAGTGATGGTTCATTAATTATATAAGAACTGCAGATTAGCTTTTTTTTTATCAAAAAGGATTACAGAATTTTATTTTATAGGTTTTACGTACCACGTATGACGTGTTGCGGTATTTAATTGGAGGAAATATGAGCGGATATACCCCTGAGCTTTTAAAGCTTATAAAGACAGTCGAGGCCACAAGGACTGAGCGAGTTGAGCGAGCCAGAAAAGGCGAGCATTTTCCAGCACTCACAATGGATGAGCGTAAAAAATGGCTCGAAGGCTACCACCCCGACTATAAAGATGATGGCAGACGAAAGGTAAAGGTTGGCCCTAGTAAAGGCACAGTCTTCCCAGAAGAAGTTGCAACCTTACTTGAATGTAAGAGCAGACTTACCTCTGTTAATGTTGATCTAACAAAGACAGACCTTGAGACTGACGTACTCATTATCGGTGGAGGCGGAGCAGGCACAGCGGCTGCACTTACGGCTGCTGCCGAGGGCTTAGATGTAATTATCTCAACAAAACTTCGCCACGGCGATTCAAATACCGTTATGGCCGAGGGTGGCATTCAGGGGGCAGACCAAGAAGGAGACTCTCCGTACTTTCACTATTTGGATGTAATCGGTGGTGGTCATTTTTCTAATCAGGCTGATCTTGTCGGGGCGATGACCAATGACGCCCCGCTTATTATTCACTGGCTAGAGAGCCTTGGTATGATGTTTGATAAACTCCCGGACGGCAGGATGAAGGTTCGTCACGGCGGAGGTACCAGCAGAAAGAGAATGCATTCTTCTGGTGATATGACTGGGGCTGAGATTATGCGCGTACTACGTGATGAGTCACGTAACCGCGTTGATAAGATTAAGGTCATGGAGTTCTCTCCAGCCGTTGAGGTATTAACTGACAAATCAGGTAATGCCTGCGGTGCTGTACTATATAATTTAGAGACAAAGGAATATTACGTTGTAAGGGCAAAGGCCGTGGTCATAGCAACCGGTGGTTTTGGTCGCCTGCATATTCAAGGCTTTCCAACGACCAATCATTACGGAGCAACAGCAGATGGAATTGTCATGGCTTACCGCGCTGGAGTACCTCTCCAAGATTTAGATAGCACGCAGTACCATCCAACAGGTGCGGTATTTCCTGAGCAAAACGTTGGTCTCCTCATAACCGAGAAGGTCAGAGGCCTTGGCTCTCAGCTCTTAAATGTTGAGGGTGAGGAGTTTTGTTTCCCACTAGAGCCAAGAGACGTTGAGAGTTCATGCATAATTCGTGAGTGCCTAAATATCGGTAAAGGCGTACCAACACCAACTGGAAGGGTTGGGGTGTGGCTTGATTCACCAATGATTGACTTGCTCCACGGTGCGGGTACAGTAAAGAAAGAGCTTCCAGCAAAGTATATTCAGTTTAAACGATACAACATAGATATCAGTAAAGTACCTATGCTGATTTATCCTACTCTACATTACCAAAACGGCGGACTTGCTATAAATGAGCAAGGCGGAACAAAGGTAAAGGGACTCTTTGCCGCAGGAGAGGTATCAGGCGGAGTACACGGCAGAAATCGCCTAATGGGTAACTCGCTCCTAGATATCCTTGTCTTTGGTAGACGAGCTGGTCTTGGTGCTATTGAGTATGCCGCAAAGAAAAAGAAGACGGCTGTGCCAACACTTGAGCATGTAAAGAGCTTTGAGGCAGAGCTTAAAAGAGCAAAGATAAAGAACCCAATGGAGGGGCCAATACTCCTTCCTGATTATGCACCAGACCACGTAAAACTTCGTCAATGGAGTTAAAAAGTCGTTATGCGTGATTGCATCACCAAGGGCAGGTTCAATTTTGTAAATTGAACCTAAGTGTATTAGAGGGGTTTAAGTACTGGTATCTACCAATTATTTTACTTATCACAGACAGCTATTAATTTATAACCCAAAAAAAAAGGAGACCATTAATGAACATCCATGAATTTCAGGCAAAGGAGCTTCTTAGGCGTTACGGCGTCCCTGTCCCCGTTGGGAAGATTGCCTTTACCCCGGCTGAGGCAGAGGAAGCGGCAAGGGAATTTTTAGAGGATAGGCCAGTTTGTGTTGTCAAGGCTCAGATACATGCCGGAGGCAGAGGTAAGGCCGGAGGCGTAAAGATAGCCAAGACAAAGGAAGAGGCCGCTGATATAGCAAAAGAACTTCTTGGAAAAATTCTCGTAACCCACCAAACTGGCCCTGAGGGTAAAGAGGTTCAAAAGGTCTATGTTGAAGAGGGCTGTGATATAGCAACAGAGCTCTACCTTGGAATTGTAATTGATCGCTCGACGCAAAAGGTCTGCATCATGGCCTCACGCGAGGGTGGTGTTGAGATAGAAGAGGTCGCAGAAAAATCACCAGAGAAAATTTTAAAAGAATTCGTTGACCCTGCTGTTGGGTTTATGCCCTATCAGGGACGTAACCTAGCCTTTGCCCTTGGAATTGAGAAAAAGAGTATTGGAAAGGCCGTAAAGTTTATGACGGCTCTTTATAATGCCTTTGTAGATATGGATTGCTCCATGGCAGAGATTAACCCGCTTGTTGTCACAGGTGACGGCGATATAATTGCTCTGGACGCAAAAATTAGTTTTGATGAGAGCGCACTCTTTAGGCATAAAGATATTGAAGAGCTACGTGACCTAAGTGAGGAAGATCCAAAAGAAGTAGCGGCCGCACGCTTTAACCTAAACTACGTCTCCCTTGATGGGAGTATCGGGTGTATGGTAAACGGGGCTGGGCTTGCCATGGCAACTATGGATATAATTCAACTGCACGGCGGAACTCCAGCAAACTTCTTGGATGTTGGTGGTGGTGCTGATACCGAGCAGGTAACAGCGGCCTTTAAACTTATCATGAGTGATGAGAAGGTTAAGGCTATGCTTGTTAATATATTCGGCGGAATTATGAAGTGTGATATCATCGCAGACGGTATTGTTCAGGCCGCAAAGGACGTTGGCGTGAAGATACCTCTTGTTGTTAGGCTTCAGGGAACAAATGTAGAAAAAGGCCGGGAGATACTTGAAAAATCGGGACTGAATATCATAGCCGCAGATAAGATGGAAGAGGCCGCAGAAAAGGTCGTAGCCGCAGTAAAGGGATAGTCTAAAGAATAGTTATCTTTGTTAGTCAACAAAGACACAGAAGTCATTTGTCAGGGTTTTTTAGCACCCTACTAATATTCTAATGGAGCAAGCTATGGCACTAATAACATGTCCAGAATGCAAGAAAGAAATATCTGATACTGCTGACAGTTGCCCGAACTGTGGTTGTAAAATTACACCAGAGATGTTAGCTGAAATAAAAGAAGAGCAACTCAGTCAGCAAAAAATAAAGAAAGTTGTTGGTATAGGCTGTGGCTTTTTTATCGTCATTATTCTTTTCGTCATGGTTGCTTTGTTTTTGTCCGTATCTACCGAAGACTCCTCCGTATCTCCCAAAGACTCCTCCGTGAAAGCTAGTACACCAAAGACTCAAGAACAAATTCGCGAGGAGCAAATAGCGAGATATTTTAGCGGATGGGATGGTTCTCATCAAGGCTTAACAAAACTTATTAAGGCATCAATGAATGATGTGGGGTCGTATGAACATGTGGAAACTGTATACTGGGATAAAAATGACCATTTAATTGTTAAGACAACATTTCGGGGTAAAAATGCATTTGGTGGAGTAGTTAAAAATTGGGTGAAAGCAAAAGTAGATCTTGATGGTAATGTACTTGAGATTCTATCACAGAAACCATGATTTAATTTGGTAGAGATGACATCAGTTTAAAAGTAGGCCGTACCTCAAAATTTCCGCTTCACGGGTAGCTCTTGCTTCAGTTTAGTGCATACTTCTAATGGTTAGTGTTAGAACTAACTAAAGGAGGTGTGTTATGGGAGTAGGAAGTTGAAAATTATGAAGGCATATGTCCAGTTATTTTGTTTAATAGAATAATACTTTAAGGAGATATAAATGAGCATCTTAGTTAATAAGGACACTAAAGTAATTTGTCAGGGTATAACCGGCGCACAAGGTGCGTTCCACAGTAAGCAGATG
Source organism: Deltaproteobacteria bacterium (assembly GCA_023134165.1). Lineage (GTDB taxonomy): Bacteria > Desulfobacterota > GWC2-55-46 > GWC2-55-46 > DRQE01 > JAGLUZ01. The sequence goes on from JAGLUZ010000113.1 coordinate 5,399, forward strand.
GTTGAGTACGGCACCAAGATGGTTGGCGGCGTAACACCTGGCAAAGGTGGCACAGACCTCGATGGTATCCCTGTCTTTAATACTGTTGGTGAGGCCAGAGCAAAGACCGGTGCAAATGCCACGGTAATTTACGTGCCTGCGGCCTTTGCAGGCGACGCAATAATAGAGGCAGTTGACGCAGGCATTGAGCTTGTAATATGCATCACTGAGGGTATACCAGTTATCGATATGGTCAAGGCCAGACGTTTTATGGAAGGAAGTTCCTCACGCCTAATTGGTCCAAACTGCCCAGGCGTTATCACACCAGATGAGTGTAAAATTGGCATAATGCCAGGACACATCCACAAGAAAGGTAATGTTGGGGTTGTCTCTAGGAGCGGTACACTAACCTACGAGGCAGTGGATCAGCTAACTCGCTTGGGGCTTGGTCAGTCCACCTGTGTTGGTATTGGCGGAGACCCAGTAAATGGGACTAATTTTATTGATGTACTCGAACTTTTTAATGCCGACGCAGAGACAGAGTCAATTATTATGATTGGCGAGATTGGCGGAAGTGCAGAGGAAGAGGCCGCAGAATATATAAAGTCAGAGGTAAAGAAACCAGTTGTAGCATACATTGCAGGAGTAACTGCACCTAAGGGAAAGAGGATGGGACACGCAGGGGCAATCATTGCTGGAGGCAAGGGAACGGCCGATGAAAAGTACGAGGCCTTGGAAGCGGCTGGAATTGCCACTACCAGAAGCCCCGCAGAGATTGGTAAGACAATGGTGGAACTTTTAGGGTAATTGTGGTATAAAGTCCGTTCTGCGTTAAGCATTATGCGGAAAGGCAGAAAAAATAAAGAGCACGGTCTGTTGTTTTAAAAACAAAATTTCACCTTTTGCGTATCAAGCATACGCAAAACGGAACTTCTTAAGGAGGCAATATGGGAGACGCGGCAAAGAAACTGCCAAGGATTGAGATTAACGAAAAATTCTGCAAGGGATGCAGTATCTGTGTGGATTTTTGTCCAACAGATGTGCTAGAGATGAAGGGTGCTTACGTTACTGTTAAGGATTTAGATGCTTGCACGCGTTGCCAGCTCTGCGACCTTAGGTGTCCAGACTTTGCAATTCAGGTCTTTGATTGAGGAGCGTGACGCTCCGTCCGTAAAAAGACGGTCTTTTAAATTTGATTAAGTACGATTAAAGGTGGTTTTGTTTTTTCTCTGTAACACGGAACCATATTAATCTTAAGAGTAAATAAATATTAGCGATTTAAACGGAGGATACTTTAGATGGCAGGAAAAAGAGTTAAAAAATTTATGCAGGGCAATGAGGCATGTGCCGAAGGTGCCCTTTATGCAGGGTGTAACTTTTTTGCGGGTTATCCAATAACCCCTTCAACAGAAGTTGCCGAGATACTTAGCGCCAGATTACCTTTAATTGATGGTAAGTGGTTGCAGATGGAAGATGAAATCGCCTCTA
>JAGLUZ010000114.1 GCA_023134165.1 Deltaproteobacteria bacterium
TCTCTGTAGTTGGGCTAGTAGAGGTCTTAAAAAAATACGGAGAGATAAAGGCCGCCTTTAATACCCTAAAAAAACTCTTAACGACCGAGGACTTTGATCTTGTAGTCTTAATCGATTACCCAGACTTCAACCTCCGCTTTGCAAGTGAGGCTCTTGGCCTAGGCGTTCCAGTCCTTTACTATATTAGCCCTCAGGTCTGGGCCTGGCGTAAGGGACGCGTAAAGGAGATTGCACGCGTGGTTGACAAGCTCCTTGTTGTATTCCCCTTTGAGGTTGAGCTCTACAAAAATACTGACTTAGATGTTGAGTTCGTTGGTCATCCTCTTGCAGAGACCACCCACCTGGGTCTCTCAAGTGCTGAGGCAAAGAAAAAACTTGGCATTGACGAAAATAAAACTCTTCTTGCCATTCTTCCAGGAAGCAGAACCGAAGAGGTAAAGAGACTACTCCGACCAATGGTTGCTGGGGCTATGCTTTTTAGAGAAACCCTAAAAGAAGATACCGTGATAATTCTCCCTGTTGCATCAAGCATTGATGACGAGTTAATTCACTCACTTCTTGGTGAGGTCGCTAGTACAATAAAAATTGTTAGAGACAAAACATACCTTGCCCTAAATGCCGCTGACATTGCTGTCGTTGCCTCTGGCACAGCTACGCTTGAGACCGCTCTCTTTGAGACCCCAATGGTTATTGTCTATAGCCTCTCTCCAATATCTTTTTTCATAAGCAGTAAGCTTGTTGAGATTGATACGGTAGGGCTTCCAAATATCATTGCTGGAAAAAAAATTGTTCCAGAGCTTCTCCAAAGCGAGGTTACGCCAGAGAATATTTTTAAAGAGCTTTCAAAACTTTTTGATAAAGAAAACTATACAGAAGTAAGATCTAACCTTGGCAAGCTCAGAGAAAAACTCGGAGAAGGTTCAGCCTCAAAAAATGCGGCCAAGGCAATCTTTACACTTTTAGATAAAAACAAATCTGGGAAGGAAACCACACCTCCCTTAAGTGAGCAAACTTTATGAGAATATATATTCGCCTCTTAGGGTATATGCGCCCTTACTGGCTTAGAGTTGGCATTGCCATACTTTGCATGCTTTTATTCTCACTGACGAGCGGAGCCTTGGCCTTCCTAATCGGGCCTGCCATGAAACTGCTCTTTTCTGCTGGAACAAGCACAGGTGAGACCATCAGCTTCATCCCATTTAACCTAGCAAGTGTGCCGCAGGAACTCCTAACACTTGCAATCCCTATTGCGATAATTGTTTTCTCCATTATCAAAGGACTTGCCTCTTATGGTAATGCCTACTTTATGGGTTCAGTTGGTCAACGCTTAATCGCGGATTTCAGGCTTACCCTCTACAAACACATTCTTAAACTTCCAATTGGTTTTTTTGCCTCCAACCAAAGCGGTGGGCTTTCTTCTAGAATATTTAGCGATATTGCGATGCTCCAACAAACCTTGGCCGTAACGCTCACAAATTTATTAAAGCAACTTCTAACCCTAATTGTGCTTGCCTCTATAGTACTTAGTATGGACTTCGAACTCGCCTTAGTTGCGGCAATTGGTTTTCCGCTCTGCGTCTACCCTGCCCTCTGGCTTGGAAAAAAAATAAAGAAAATCTCCAAACGCGGACAAATTTCAATTGCCTCCATGTTTGATATTATTACTGAGACTTTTTCTGCCGTTAGAATTGTCAAGGCCTTTGGCATGGAACCCTTTGAAGCAAAACGCTTTGAAGGTGAGAATAACCACTACACAAGACAGATGATTAGGAGCGTTAAGGTAAAAGGACTCTCTGTTCCAATTATGGAGACCCTTGGTGCCTTTGGTTTTGCTGTTACGATTTACTATGCGGCTCACAGGATTGGCAGTGGCACATTAAAACCAGAAGATTTTGTAACCTTCTTTGCTGCTGTCCTAATGATGTATCAACCCATACGCGCCCTTAGTAATGTAAATATCAGTATCCAGCAAGGACTCGTCTCCGCCATAAGGGTCTTTGAGATTTTAGATACCCCAACTGAGCCTCTTGATACGGCTGGAAAGATAGAGGTCACTACCTTAAATAAAGAGATAGAATTCAAGGACGTTCAGTTCTCATACGGTAAAAAAGGAATTCTAAAAAGCATAAACCTAAGGATAAAAAAAGGGGAGACCATTGCCATTGTCGGTGCAAGCGGGGCTGGAAAGACAACACTTGTTAATCTAATCCCAAGATTTTTTGAGACAACTAGCGGAGCCCTACTAATTGACGGAACTGACATTAAAGATTTTTCCATGAAGTCACTACGCTCACTTATCGCTATAATCTCTCAGGACGTCATCCTCTTTAACGATACTATCTATAATAATATCAGCTACGGAGACGCCTCAAATACTGAGGCTAGTGTCATAAAGGCGGCAAGGACTGCAAATGCCGAGGACTTTATAAATGGCCTTCCAGAGAAGTACGAAACCTTGGCTGGGGAGCGAGGTACACGCCTCTCAGGAGGAGAAAGACAACGCATCTCAATTGCACGTGCAATACTAAAGAACGCTCCGATATTAATAATGGATGAGGCCACATCATCGCTGGACACGGAGAGTGAATATGAGGTACAAAAAGGTATAGCCAATCTTATGCGAGGACGTACGGCTTTTGTCATTGCCCACAGGCTCTCAACGGTTCAAAACGCTTCCAGAATTATCGTACTATCAGAGGGGGTAATTGTTGAGAGCGGTACTCACGAAGAACTTCTTAAGATTGGTGGTGAGTACTCAAGGCTTTACTCAATGCAATTTAAAGACGCTAGGGAAGATAAGAAAAAAGAAGGTGACGGAAATCTTTAAAAAATTTAAAAAAAAATTAACTCATTTTTTAATCCCAATCGCAGGGCCTCTTGTAATAAGGTTTTTGTATCACTCCATGCGTTTTACTCGCGTGAACTTTGAGGGCTACCGATCACACCTGAAAAGCGGAGGTAAGATTATCCTTGCCCTCTGGCACGGTCGCCTCCTCCTCATGCCCTACGCCTATGAGGGTCAAGGCATCACCGCCCTTATGAGCAAGAGTCAGGATGGTTCTTTTTTATCTGAGGTGCTTAGTGGTTTTGGTGTAAAATCTGTAAGGGGTTCATCTTCACGCGGATGGCTCGGCGGCATCAAGGGGCTTTTAAAGGCCGCAAAATCAGGGCAAGACCTAACCATTGCCCCAGACGGCCCAAAGGGGCCTCGCTATAAGGCACAGGCTGGCGTCATTATGCTTGCCAGAACAACAGGGCTTCCAATCATTCCCATGACCTTCAGTTCAGAGAAAAAAAAACTCTTGGTACCTGGGATAACTTCATAATTCCGCGTCCTTTCTCAAGAGGGGTCTTCATTGCCGCAGACCCAGTGCTCGTAAAAAAAGATTCCACTGCAGCAGAGCTTGAGGCCAAACGCCTAGAACTAGAGCAGACCCTCACTAGGATAACAAAAAAAGCAGACGCCTTCTTTGACTCTTCAGAAAAATAAAACCCTGATTTTAAATCTAAAAAAAACTAAAAACATTTGCTCATGAATATCAAGATATATAATATTCTCCTCCATATTCTCTTTATCACCCTCTTGCCTTATTTTTTTTTAAAGAGTATCACTCAGGGCAAATATCGACGTGGCCTCTCTGAGCGTCTCGGGTTTATTAATCCATCAAAGCTTACTGGGCTAGATAATTCAAAGACACTCTGGATTCACGCCGTCTCTGTCGGTGAGACAAAGGCCGCAGTACCGCTTATCCGTGAGATTAAAAAAAAATATCCCGATCTAAAGATTGCCTTTTCAACGGTTACGGCAACTGGACAAAAAGTCGCAGAAAAAGAGATTGGTGGTATCGTTGATATCTTATTCTTCTACCCGCTTGACCTCTCCTGCTTTATTAACCGCACAATTGAAGTAATAAAACCCAAGGCCTTCATCCTTATTGAGAAAGAAATATGGCCTGGAATGCTAACCTCGCTTAACGAGCAAGGCGTACCAGTCTGTATTGTAAACGGAACTTTTTCAGCAAAATCTTTTAAAAGATATAACTCACTTTCTTTTTTCTTCCGTGATATTTTCACGTCCCTTACAGCCTTCTCTGCGAGCACAAAAAAAGACGCAGAGATGGCAACCAACCTTGGCGTACCAGAGGAACGAGTAAGCGTTAGTGGTAATTTAAAGTTTGCAATGAACGCTCCTATTGATGATAATCAAGTTCAGGATTTGAAATTTGAATTTAAGGTAGACTGCAGACCCGTAATCGTAGCTGGAAGCACACACAGCGGTGAGGAGGGACTTATTCTTGAGACCTATAAAGAACTCAAAAAAAATCACCCCTCACTGCTCTTAATTCTTGCCCCTCGTCACCCTGAGCGTTTTAAAGAGGTTGAGACTCTTATAAAAACAACTAGCCTTAGCTATCAAAAAAGAAGCAACGGAGAGCTTGAACCAGAAAAAGACATAATACTCCTCGACACTATCGGCGAACTAACAAGTGTCTACGCCCTCTCTACCATTGCCTTTATTGGTGGTACTCTTATTGATATCGGAGGCCACAACTTACTTGAGCCGGCACTTTTTTCCAAACCTGTCATCTACGGCGAGCACCTCTCAACTTGCCTCTACATGGCAACAGCACTAGAAGCAGCTGGAGCTTCGATTAGGAGCAATAAAACTAGACTTGCCGGTGATATGGGGAAAGTCTTGAACGACCCTGCACTTGCCCGAAAGATGGGCAAGGCTGGAAGAGATGTAATTGACGATAACTCTGGCTCTCTTCAGAGAACACTTAAAATAATTGAAAGTGCCGTAGGTTTATAATTATGAACTGCAAAAAAATAGAAGAGGTCATACTCTCAAAGAGCGGGGAGAGAAAAAACCCAATCCTTTGTTTTGTCTTATTTATTCTCTCACTCTTTTACTCAGCCTTATCCTGGCTTAAGAATTCTCTTTATTCTTCAGGCTTACTAAAGAAGAAAAAACTTCCCTGCAAAGTTGTTAGCATCGGCAACCTAACTGTTGGTGGGAGCGGGAAAACACCAGTAACAATCTACCTCGCAAAGCTCCTCAGTCAGATTGGCTTAAAAGTAGTTGTCATCAGTCGTGGTTATAAAAGAAAATCCAAAGGAATAACGATTGTCTCTAACGGAGCAGAGGTGCTTACAAAATCAATTGAGGCAGGAGATGAGCCAACACTTATTGCACAAAGACTTTTAAAGAAAAAAGATTCAGAGCTTTTAGGCGTGCCTGTAATCGTTGGCTCTAATAGATATAAGGCTGGACTTCTTGCAATAGAAAAATTCTCACCTGATGTTATCGTACTTGATGACGGCTTCCAGCACATAAAACTTGAGCGAGATTTAGATATTCTTTTAATTGATTCTCTTAGAGGATTTGGAAATGGCCACCTCCTGCCCAGAGGCCCGCTACGTGAAAACGCATCAGGCTCTAAGAGAGCGAGCATCATAATGGTAAAAGGGGAAGACCCGCTTAATTTCACCCTACCAACTATTAGCGAAAAACCTATCTTTAATTTTTCCTACAAACCAAAATCACTTGAAGATCTTAGTGGCAATATAGCAAGCGACTTTGGAATGCTAACTGGGCAAAGTGTCCTAGCACTTGCGGCCATTGCAGATCCAGCTCCTTTTTTTGAGATACTAAACGGACTCGGTGCAAATATAACATCCACTCTAACGTATCCAAATCACCACTGGTTCACGACCAAAGAGGTAAAACAAATCCGCAGGGAATCCCTTGAGGTCGACCTTCTCGTCACAACTGAGAAGGACGCCGTACGCCTGAAGACCTCGGAGACGGGCGTTGGACTTAGGGCCTACGCCCTGACAATTGACGTTGTTATCAGTGACGAAGAGGTCTTTATACAGACCATTAAGAGTAAACTTGATTTAGAAAATTAAATTTTAATTATTTAGTTAGATTGCAACTTGCAGAGTTCTCTAAATATGATAAAATATTTTAAGTAATACTTTTACTGAATAAAAATCGTCTTTAATTTTTAAAGCCTCCCATTTTAAATTTGTTGGCTTGATTTTATTTTTTCTTCTGCAATTTGAACAAACTTTGGAAGGGGATAGGGCCCGGTGGCCCTGCGGGTCTTCAAAACCTGATAGTCGCCTCAAAAGGGGGCTGGAGGGTTCGACTCCCTCCTCTTTCCGCCAATTTTTTGAAACTTTATAGTACTATAAAACTTCTAGCCTACTCCAAAAAAAACCTTATTAATCTTTCCTAAGCTCAACTAAAAGCTCTGTTGTCTCTGCGCGTCTTACCGAGACCTTCTCAATCTCTTCCTCATGATTATTTAATTTTACCTCTACCTTATAAATATCAGGAGATAACTCTAAGGTCATTGGGGTTGTTCCGTAGTAAATATCATTAACATAAAGTTTTCCACCAGAGGGAACTGAATTGACTTGCAACTTTCCAAGGCCAAGCCCTTGAGCTTTGTTTGTTGATTCTTTTTTATAGACCCTCTCAAGTGGCCAAAACATCTCGCTTGCCAGGTCATTTATTATCTTTGTAATTGCTTTATCAAGTGAAGCACTTAGGTACTCCCTAATCGTTGTCCTTGTATTACCAGAGACGCCCACAAACCTTGAGCCACCTACAACAGACTCCCCGCTCCAGAGAACCTTTCCAGTAGCTCTGTCCTTTAATGAGGCTAAAATCTTTATATCGACCACATCTCGCTCTTTTATATCAAGAGAAAAATTAACTACCTCTCCCTCTAATAAGTACGTAGCCTCTTTGCCAGTAACCTCAACCACCTTAAAACCAGAGGAGGTTAATTCTTTCTTTATGGCATCTGTGATTACGTCCCGAACACTTCCAAGCAACCGAAGCTTACTTGACTCAATATCAAAGACCGTAGCCTCTATTTGCCCTATCTCATCTGTGCCAGCTTCTGTGCGAGCGTCCTTAAAGGTCAGGACTTTAATGCTGACCTCACTTGTCATCCTAATCTCGGCGTCCCCTGCCATGTAATTAAGTTTTAGCGGTGAGGTGCAACTTGTGAGGAATAAAGAAAACAAAAGGGAGAAGAAAATAAATCCGTATTTTTTATTAATATTTTTCATAAGAGCAGAGTAAATGTTTTCTGTATTTCTTGCAAGTCAAATCACACCTAAAAAATAAATATTTTTTATTACTTGTCACTTATTTTTAACCTTGACACTTCTCACCTTGCATCTGTTATACTCTAAGGCCTAAATAAAATAAACTTTGGACAAGTGAAAAAATGAAAAATTCCCTTTTAGAGATTCTCTATAAAAAATCTTTTAGGTTTGACCCCGAGTGCGGCTTTACACTGGCCTCTGGTAAAAAAAGTGATCTCTACGTTGACGTTAAAAAAACACTCCTCTCGGCCGAGGCAATGGAGATGGCTGGGCGTGCCTTGTACTCGCTCATAAAAGAAGAAGATATTGAAGGCGTCGGCGGGCTTACTCTTGGTGCAGACTCACTTGCATATGCCTCTGCCATGATAAGCAATATGGACGGGAAACCAATGGAGGTCTTTATCGTTAGAAAAGAGGTAAAGGAACACGGCACAAAGAGTAAGATTGAAGGTAACCTAAAAGAAGGCGCACGCGTTGTTATCTTTGATGACGTTGCAACGACCGGCGGCTCAACTATAAAAGCAATTGAGAGGGCAAAGTCAGCTGGCTACGTTGTAGTAAAGGCCGTGGCATTTGTGGATAGAGAAGAGGGAGGGCGAGAAAATATAGAAAAATATTGCCCCTTTGAGGCTCTCTTTACCAGAAGTGACTTGCTTGGCATTCACAACAAAAAGGATTAATAAATGAGCCCTCTAGCCCCGAAAGATAGAATTATATTCCCGCTCGACCTACCAACCAAGGACAAGGCTCTTGAATTCGTACGTCTTCTAAAGGACTCTGTCGGGGTCTTTAAGGTCGGACTTGAACTCTTTATCGCAGAAGGCCCAGCGATTATTAGATCCATAAAAGAGATTGCCCCAGAGTCTAAGATTTTTCTAGACCTAAAACTCCACGACATAACTGAAACAGTACGACGTGCCTTGAAGAGCGTTACCATGCTTGGCGTTGATTTCGTTACCATGCACTGTGATAACAAAGCAATGTTATCAGCCGCTGAGGAAGCAACCGCTGCGGGGTGCAAGGTTCTAGGCGTTACAGTGCTTACAAACCTAAGCCAAGATGATTTAAAGGAGATTGGAATAACCGAAGAGCTTCAAGACCCTAAAGATCTTGTGCTTCACCGTGCAGGGCTTGCAAAGGAGGCCGGCTTAAGTGGGATTGTCTGCTCAGGACAAGAGGTCGGGAAAATCACTGAAAAATTTGGTCAAGATTTAATCACTGTAACACCTGGGATTAGACCTTTGGAAAAAACTAGTGCAATTAAGAAAGACGACCAAAAAAGAGTTGTCACTCCTTTTGATGCCATCAAAGACGGGGCTGATTACATAGTCGTTGGTCGTCCCATACGAGATGCCGAAGATCCAAAAGCCGCCTCCGCAAATATCGCAGAAGAGATTAAGAGAGCCTTAGACGAAAATCCTAGATCCTGAAACTGGTTCAGAATGACAAATTACTAACCAGCCTAGAGGCAAAATACTTCCGAACAAACCCTTTATTTCTTTATAGCATACCCAATATAATTTACTGATGTATCTTTGCTAATCTTAAACTTAAAGGTTAGAGGGTTCATCTTCATCCCCTTTATCTCTTCGACAATTACATTATTTTTCTCTAGCAACTTAACAAGCCTTGATGGGCGAATGAATTTTTCTGAGTTGTGAGTGCCTTCTGGAAGGAGACCGAGGATATTTTCTGCCATAAATATTGTTAGGAACTTAGCTTTTAGGGTTTTGTTAATGGTAGAGAAAAATAAAGTTCCCCCGTCTTTTAAAAGTAAGGAGAGGCTTTTTATAAAAACCTCCAAATCATCTACATGCTCTAAGACCTCTGAGCAAAGAACCATATCAAATTCTTTCCGAGCTCCTTTGATAAGTTCTTCTACTGAGCTTACACGGTAATCAATCTCCAAGCCTTCTTCTTTTGCGTGTTTTTTTGCGGCCTCTATTGCACTCACAGACAAATCTATTGCTGTTACAGTTGCCCCGTCGCCAGCAAAACGCTCTGAGAGAAGCCCTCCGCCGCAACCAATATCAGCAACTTTTTTACCCTTTAAATCTCCTACAATTTTTTTAAAGTACTCAAAACGCACGGGCGTAATCCAGTGAAGCGACCTTAGCCGTCCCTTTGGGTTCCACCAATCGTCCTTAAAATCATCAAAAGAGTTTAAGGCTTTTATTTTTTTTATGTTTTTCGCCTCACTATTCAAGGCCGTAGTCCTTCCACTTCTTTGTTACGAGTTTAATTATATCCTCGTCCATCTCCATTTTTTTGCCCCACTCACGTTCCACCTCAGGAGAAGTTTTATTTGTGGCATCTATTCCAAGCTTGCTACCAAGCCCACTCTTTGGAGAAGAGAAATCAAGGTAATCAATTGGCGTGTCCTTTATAATGACGCTATCACGGGCTGGGTCAACACGCGTTGAGAGAGCCCATATTACGTCCTCCCATTTTCTGATATCAATATCTGCATCAACAACAATTATGTACTTAACATACATGAACTGCTTTAGTACGCCCCAGAGTCCCATCATGATTCTGCGTGCGTGGCCTGGGTATTCTTTCTTTATCGAGACCACAGCAACTCTGTATGAGACGGCCTCCATTGGGAGCGTAAAGTCAACTATCTCTGGGAACTGAAGTTTTAGCGAAGGCAGGTAAAGGTCATTTAAGACTGTCCCAATTACTGCGTCCTCCTTTGGCGGCCGCCCAGTTATCGTTGTCTGATATATTGGATTTTTTCTGTGCGTTATTGCAGTTATATGAAAGACAGGGAAGGGTTCTTTATTATTATAATAACCCGTGTGATCGCCGTAGGGGCCTTCCTCTGAGGTATCATCTAAACGAATCTCACCTTCTAGGATTATCTCTGCCGTTGCAGGAACCTTAAGTGGAATAGTCTTACAATCGACAACCTCGATTGCTTTTTTTCTTAATACACCTGCAAAGAGAAACTCGCTTACGTCCTCTGGCACAGGGGTTACTGCGGCAATAGTTGTCGCAGGCTCACATCCAATTGCAATTGCAACTGGCATTGATTTACCAGCTTCTATCCACTGCCTATGATGAGCGGCGCCGCCTCGTTGCTCTAACCACCTCATGATAAGACGCCTTGAGTCAAGTTTCTGCATCCTATAGACGCCGACATTAAAAGCCCCGTCTTTTTCACCATCTTCTGCAGGGGGTTTTGTTATGACGAGCGGCCACGTTATGAGTGGAGCCGCGTCACCTGGCCAACACTTAATTATCGGTATCTCATCAAGGCTTGCCTCGCTACCTGTCAAGACAACTTCCTGACACGGAGCACTCCTTACGGTCTTTGGCCCAAGGGTTAGCATCCTTGCCATCTCAGGAGCTTTTTTTACCGCATCCCAAAGTCCCTCAGGTGGGCGAGGCCTCTGCAAAAAAGCTATGAACTCGCCAATCTTTTTTAGCTCTTCCTCACTAACACCAAGACCAAGGATTACCCGCTCTCTTGTGCCGTAAAGATTTCCAAGAATCGGCACTGCGCTGTCAGCTACATTCTCAAATAAAATCGCTGGCCCCTTGTTTTGCACAAGACGATCCATCACCTCGGCAACCTCTAGGTTGGTTGAGACCTCAAGCTTAGTTCGTTTTAAAAGCCCCTTTGATTCTAAAAGAGCAATAAATTCTCTTAAATCTTTATATGCCAAGATGCCTCACAATTTTTCCAATTTTGTTTTAGAGATTAAGTTCTATTATTATTCCAATAAGAATTACAAACCCTGTCCATACATTTGAGGTAAATGTTTTTAATACTACAAGCTTGTACTCACTGGTCTTTACAGAGTTTTTTTCTTCAGCAAAACTTTTGAGGTTCATTACCTTTATAATTGAGAAAAAAAACGCACCCAATAAAAACAAGTAATAAAAAATTCCATCCCCTGTAAGCCATCCAGCAAGACCAAGAATTAAAAACATAAAAAAATAAAAAATAATGACAGTCCCGTAGACCTTTTTCTCAAAAAATATTGCCGTTGATTTTACCCCTGCTTTCTTGTCATCCTCAATATCCATCAACGCATAGATTGTATCATAGGCCATTGAGAAAAAAATATTTGCCAAAAAGATTAAGACCGCCACAAGGGAGACTGTCCCCGTAACCGCACTCCAAGCCATTACCGCCCCCCACCCAAAGGCAGCTCCAAGGAAGGCCTGCGGAAAAAAACTAACTCTCTTCACAAACGGATAAGCAACAGCCATTATTACAGCAACAAAAGAGAGGAGTATCGTAAGTTTATTTAGCGTCAGTACGAGTAAAAAAGCCAGAGCAGATAAAGAGGTAAAGACAAGGACAGCTTCCCATACCTTAATTCGCCCCTCTGGCAACGGGCGGTTGCTTGTCCTCTCCACAAGACCGTCTAAGTTTCTATCTGCAATATCATTTACCGCACACCCAGCACTTCGCATTAAAAAAGCACCGAGCGTAAAAATAATTATCAGTTCAATACTTGGCCTGCCCCCGGAAGCAATAAAGAGTGACCACATCGCAGGGAGTATTAGGAGTCCTGTGCCATACTGTTTTCTAAGCCTAATTAGGTCTGAGAAGGCTATGAGTTTTCTTGAAAAAGAATTCATAAGAACCTTTGGGATTTAAAACAAAGTGAGATGGCTTCTTTATTTTTCACAAAAAACCTCTAAGACAAATGCCTGAAGCCTAAGGTTTGCCCCGTCTGAATCTTCTTGAGTGTCTGAAATCTTATACCTTCTGCTAAAAAGTTTTTCACCGCTAGAAAGTCCAAGGCCCTTTGCCACTAAAGGGTCTTCTACGTGACCAAATTCAAGGGACTCTCTTATCTTTTTTTTACCAAGGGTTTGAAGTAACCTCCCAAGTGGCTCTCCGCTATCTTCTAAAGCATTTAAAAAATCAGCGTCCGTATCTTTGATAAAGATTACTGTTCGTGCAAAGACACGCCTCTTTCCACCAACAAGAAGGAATACCTCACGAATAAGTACTTCATTATTTGAATTATTTGGTAGGTTTTTCTCAAAACCAGAAAAACCTTTTACGAATAAGAAATTTTTCACATCATTTAGAGACTTGTGCATGGAACCCAGTAGCTCAAGGGTAAGCTCCCCCTCATAGGTTTGCTCTAGTGCCTCAGTAAGTAACCCTTCAGAGCAAATAAGTTTCTTAAGCGGCTCTTTAGAACCCTCTAAAAAAGCAAGCTCCTCCAAAACCCCACGCCACTTACTGCCTAATTTATCTCTCTCTTGCTCCATATCTAAAACTGCCTTCACCTTTAAATATAATTACAAAATTATATTTAAAAATAGCATATGGCAGAGGCATGGTCAATTGCAAGAGGTTAAATAAACACAAAGGTTTAGAAAGCCCTTTGTATTTGTGGGAGGAGATTATTAGAAATTTTTTATAGGAGAAAATAAAAGGATAAGAAGAGGTTTATTTATCTTTGGTATCGTAAAAAGCGTCTATGCTATATTTAAGTGCCGCAATTGAGGTCTTATCAGGATTTCTAAAGACCTTTAAGACCTTACCGAGGTATATCATCTCATCTGAGGAGAGTTTTAAAAAATCTAGGGATTTTTTAAATTCCACGCCGTAAGGGTCTGAGTCCTCAGCGGCAATAATCACCCCTGTCTCACCAAAAGCATTAGAGATATCTTTATTTTTAACCTCACCTTCTCCGTAAAGAAGCCAGTCCACTGAGAGGCTATAGATTGAAGCAAATTTTATGACGAGGTGAGTAGGTATCTTCTCCCTCTTCTTATAATTTGATAATGCTTGCGGCGTAACTCCGAGGATCTTCGCAACAGCTGAGTCATTCTTTAAACCAGCAAAGCTCTTCATCCTACCTATAATATCCGCGTAAAATAACCTCACAACCATCGTAAACACCTAATTATTGTAAATCAACGAAAAAACCCTTGAGCTCTCCTAAACAAGAGGAAAAAACCCGCCAAAACCTGTATAATTGCCTTCTACCTTAAGTATAATACTTTAAAAAATCCGTGTCAATCTTTTACACAAAGTTGTAATTTTACGCCGCCACCTGCCACGCTTGCGTAACGCGTAAGTCCGCAAAACCATGGAATTTTTTCTCTTTTACGATTAAAAATTATTTTTTCATTAAAATGGAAGATTTAGGTTCTTGAGGCTAAATAGGGGTAAATATGAGAGGAAAAACTGCTTTTTGAGTAGCTAAAAAACCTACCCCGAACCTTTAAACACGCTCGTAGGGATCAAAGAGTTTTTTGTATTCATCAAGTGCAAAGCGGTCTGTCATGCCAGCCATATAATCACAGATAACTCTTTTTTTGCCAACTCGCTCAATCTCTTCAACAAAATGTGGGGGTAGTGTCTTTGGCTCTTTTTCATAAACCTCAAAGAGAGCCGTAAGTATCCGTTCGGCCTTACCGGCCATCCTTAAAACACGGTGGTGCATATACAAATTTTTATGGAGAAACCTCTTTAGCTCGATGTTTTTTTTCTCCATCTCGCTACTAAATCTAGCTATATTCCCATCCCTGTTTTGCACCTTAGCAAGTGAATCTATACCTTCGTCCTCAATAGTAGATATCACTGTATTTACCATATCAGTAACTTGGCGGTTTATTATCCTAAGGACTGCTTGATATTTTTTCACCTTAAACTCTGCCTCAGGGAACGCCTCCTCTACCTCACCCATTGCCTCGCTCCAAAGGCTAACTTCTTTTAAGGCCTCAGGCGTCATCATCATAGATGACAATCCGTCATCTATATCGTGATTATTGTAAGCTATCTCATCAGCGATATCGACTATCTGAGCCTCCAAACAAGGAGCCTTATCAATCTCAAAATGCTCTAACTCGGCAGGTTTGTCATGCTCGCTATTATGCTTTATAATACTTTCTCTAACCTCCCACGTAAGGTTAAGCCCCCTAAACCCAGGGTACCTGGTCTCTAGCTCCTCAACAATACGAAGTGAGTGGCGGTTGTGTTCAAAACCACCTTCATCTTTCATTAGTTTATCAAGTATCCTCTCACCTGTATGACCAAAAGGGGGATGCCCAAGATCATGGGCAAGGGCTATGGCCTCGGCCAGGTCTTCATTTAGGCCAAGGGCTCTGGCAGCTGTGCGTGCTATCTGCGCAACCTCAATTGTGTGCGTCAGGCGTGTTCGGTAGTGATCCCCCTCGTGGTAGACAAAGACCTGCGTCTTGTACTCAAGACGACGAAACGCATGGGAGTGAATAATCCTGTCTCGGTCTCTTTGAAAGGCCGTCCTAAAGGGATGCTCATCTTCTTTATAGGCTCTACCCTTTGTTTCCTTACTCTTTACCGCATAGGGGGCAAGCCGCTCTGCCTCAAGCTCTGATATTTTCTCTAACTCTGTCATCTAGTTATCCGTTCTCTAGTATTTTCAAGACCAACAAGGTTCTTGTGTGTATTTTTTACCGCTACCAAAATCTACAAAATCAGTCCGTACCGCAACCGTCCTTTATCTTACTTAAAAGTTCTTGATACTCTTCATAATACTTTTCCATGAGTTCGTCTAAGTCGTGCTCTGCTGGCTCTAGTTTTTTTTTGCGTTTTATAAACTCTACAAATGTCATAGCCCTAACCTCTTATAGTTTTTTTGTATTTTATTTTATCCCCAACGCCTGCTTCCTCAAAACCACGAAGCCTAAGCAAGCACGAGTCACACTCGCCGCAGGCCAAAAGAGAATCTTTGTAGCAAGACCATGTTAAGTGAAACGGGGCATTAATCCTAAGCCCAAGCTCTACTATATCTTTTTTCCGCATCTTTATTAGCGGTCGCTTTATTAATATCTTTGTCTCTGGCCTCGTACCAAGGGAGGCACTCTCTTCAAAGGAATCAAAGAATGCGTCCCTACAGTCTGGGTAACCAGAGCCGTCTTCCTCTACTGCACCAATGAAAACACTACTTGCCCCAAGCACCTCTGCCCATGAAATTCCAGCCGAGAGAAAGTGTGCATTCCTAAATGGCACATACGTAATTGGAATCTCTTTACTTTTAATGTCACCGAGTGGAACTTCAATCTCATCGTCAGTTAAGGCTGAGCCACCGATTACCTTTAAAAAAGAGAGGTCAATTACAAGCCTCTCCTTTGCACCAAGGTGGTCTGCAAGGTCATGGAAGCTCTTAAGCTCTCTTGCCTCTGTTCTTTGCCCGTAATTTGCGTGAAGAAGTGCAAGGTCACCCTCCTGCTTTGCTATTGTAGCTGTAAGGGCACTATCAAGACCACCGCTTGTTAATACCACTGAGAGGTTTTCTTTTTCTTTATTATGCATCCAAATAATTAAATCATACTCCAATAAAAACTGAAAGCAAATTTACAAAATATTTATTCCCTCCCTTCTACATCATCCTTTTAATTTTTTTGCATTAGATACTACTCTTTTTTATCCTCATCAATAATATAAAGCTCTGGGAGGTTACGATACCTCTCATCAAAATCCATTCCATAACCCACAATAAAACCAGGGCCAACTTGAGTGCCAAGATAATCTGCTCGTTCTACTGCCTCCCCGCCCTCTCTTGCCAGTAAGGTAGCAACTTTAATTGATGCTGGGGCGTCTTCTTTTAAATACTCAATAACAAGCCTTGAGGTTAATCCCCTGTCCAGGATATCCTCAACAACTATTACATCTCTTCCCTTAAGACTAAGATTACTCCTCCCACTCAAGACCACCTCACCTTTTGGCGAACTCCCATCTGTATAGGAGCGTACCGTGATAAAATCTACATCAAGGTCTACATTTATCTCTCGTACGAGATCACTGAGAAAGATAAAAGACCCCTTCAAAACCCCTATTAAAAGTGGGTGTTTATTTGCGTGATCCTTTGTAATCTGCTCGCCAAGTGTCTTTACAATACGTGCAATCTCACTACTCTCTAAAAAAAGATTTAAATTATTCTTCAATTACTCCCTCCTCTATTTTTACTATCTACTAAAGATTTAAATTCGTATGACTTGTACAAAAAAGACTTAATCTATAGAAAACTCTGACTTTGTTGAATTCACTTGACCACAGTCCTAAGGTAGTGTAAACTTTAAAAATTATCTAATACATTTGAGGTGAAGCATTGATTATAGCATGTGATAGTTGTCAGGCAAAATTTAGAATAGATGATTCCAAGATCACTGAAAAAGGTGTCAAGGTACGTTGCACAAAATGTAAGAATGTCTTTATAGCAAAGGCTGGAGACGGCGAGCCCGATTCCCCGCCTGCGGCAACTGCTACGACAACCGCTGCCCCTGCACCTCCGAGTACTCCAGCTGGTAGCGAAGAAACAGCCGTTAGTGAGCCCCCACCTGCACAAGCAGGTGGCTTTGATTTTGGTGGTAGTGAAGGTCTCCCGCCTGAAGCCCCAGCTGAGGGCTTTGATTTTGGCGGTAGTGACGACTCAACTGCCCCTATTCCGTCTACCCCAGAAGGGGGTCTTGACATAGGTAGTGGTGACGCTCCCGCACCAGAAGGTGGTTTTGACTTTGGTGGTGGTGACGCTCCTGCTCCAGCACCAGAAGGTGACTTTGACTTTGGTGGAG
>JAGLUZ010000115.1 GCA_023134165.1 Deltaproteobacteria bacterium
TTCGGGTAACGAAATAACAATAAGTGGTGCCAACCTGAATATCGTAAGTGGCTCAGGTACAACGGATGGCACGGTAAACGGCCTCGGTAACCTTGTTGTAGGTTATAATGAAACGCGTGGTAGTGATATACGCACAGGCTCGCATAACCTCATTGTTGGAACGAGGCAAAATTTTGCCTCTTACGGCGGACTCGTGGTCGGATATCAGAATACGATCTCTGGTATTTATTCTTCAGTAAGCGGTGGCAATTATAATACGGCCTCTAACTCATATTCCTCTGTAAGTGGAGGTAATAATAATACTGCCTCAAACACATATTCTTCTGTAAGTGGTGGATATGGTAATACTGCCTCTGGCAGTTACTCATCTATAAGTGGGGGATCAGATAATACAGCTTCAGGCTATCTCTCCTCTGTAAGTGGGGGGCTTAGCAATATACCATCTGGTAATTACTCCACAATATGCGGAGGGCGAGCTAATACGGCCACAGGCGACTGGTCTTCAATAAGTGGTGGGCAAAAAAACGCTACCTCTAGTGATTATTCCTATACAAGTGGTGGTTATGGTAATACTGCTTCGGGCGCCTGGTCTTCTGTAAATGGTGGTTGGAATAATACTGCTTCAGGCGAAACTTCTACTGTGAGTGGAGGTTACAACCGCTCTGCCATAGGAACTGATGATTGGGCTGCAGGTTCATTATGGGAGGATAACTAACAATTAAAACCACAAAATAATGACCCATCCTACCCCCGCCCTTTCTTAGAAAGGGCGGGGGTTTTATGTAAACACTTCGACAGGCTATTATATTTTGTGCATCATAGCACCAATCCTTACAGGCAAGCAAAACGAGCATGGGAACCTCCCCCTAACTAGGGTTCTCAAGTCACCATAAAACCTACCCCGCCATTGACATCACAAGGTTTAATTGTTATTCTTGAAGATTACAAAAATACAGTCAACTATATACAAATACCCAGAGATTAACTGCTTAATTTGAGTGCTATACTTATTAATTAAAAGATGAAAAAAAGAGAAAAAACAGAACTCAAATCACTTAATGAGGCTAGTACTCTTAGCAAAACCTCTCGCTCTAATGCTATTTTGCGTGCCGTAGTGCGCGAGTTCATCCGTACTGCCAGTGCCGTAAGCTCCAGGGTAATTGCAAAGGAATATGCACTTGGCCTAAAAAGTGCTAGCATACGTAGCGTCATGGCAAAGCTAAAGGCAGATGGATACTTAAGGCGAACGCACACAAGCTCTGGGGTTGCACCAACAAATAAGGGCTTTCGTCTCTATGTTGACTCTCTCCTAGAACTTGAAGAGATAGAGGAAGGAGATAAACGATTTTTCTCTGCGGTAAAGAACCTTGAAGATAATAATTTAAGTTTTAATGAAAGAACTAAGTCAACAGTGCGCGCTTTATCAGCCGTAACCTCCTGTGCTGGGATTGTACTCTTGCCTGGGCCAAAAAAAGCCCTCGTAAAGAACATACGTTTTTTACCAGTTGATAAGGACAGGTTAATGGTCGTTGTCCTAAGCGTTGACGGCCTTGTTCACTCAAAGGTTATTCAAATTAAGCACAACTTGGATGCTCGCGGCCTTGAGAAGGCCAGCAACTATTTAAGTACACTCGGAGCTGGGCTTAGCCTAAGTGAGCTCAAAACAAGGCTAATACAAGAGCGAGAAAAAGAGCGTAATCTCTATGACCTGCTCTTAAAGGAAACACTACGAGTAAGCGACCTTGTCTTTACTGAGGTCTTGGCCACCAACGAAGAACTCCTACTAGAAGGCACAGCTCAGGTTCTGGATCAGCCAGAATTTACCGCTGATGCAGAGCAGATGCGTAAAGTATTTAGGGCTTTTGAAGAAAAAAGCCTCCTTGTAAAGATACTCAACCAAAGTCTTGACGAGCAAGGCACACAAATCTTCATCGGCTCTGAGACTGAGGTTGAAGACCTAGAGCAAGGAACTCATGAATATTGTGAAAATCGCCCAAAACCAGAGAATTATCTTCCTGTAAAGAACAAAACCGCCCTTCACGGCTTGGACGGGTTAAGTATTATTATCGCACCATACGGAAACAATAATGCAACATTTGGCACACTCGGCGTTATCGGGCCGCTTCGGATGAACTACCCCCGCATTGTGCCGATTGTAAATTATGCGGCCTCTACACTCTGTAACGCTCTATAAAAAAATAATAAGCCACTAAAAAAAAGCTTTAACCTAAAAGGATAAGAATAATGGATAAGACAAACCCAGAAGATAAACAACCAACTGACGGGCAAGAGGAAGAAAACGTAATAGAGATACCTGTAGATGATTGCTCAAATGAGAACACAGATGATGCGTGCGAGGAAACCTCCTTTGAGGGTGGTAAAGAAGATGAGTTATCTCTTGCTAAAAAAGAAGCAAAAGACGCAAGTGAGGCTCTACTTTTAAAGACCGCCGAGATTGAGAATTACAGAAAACGCATTGAAAAAGAGAAACGCTCGCATATGGACTTTGCAAATGAGGGGCTTATAAAATCCATACTCCCAAGTATTGATAACCTTGAGCGAGCACTTTTACATGCAAACCAAGAATGCTCAGAAGAAGATAGCTCCAAGAGCGCTAATACCGAGGGTTCCCTTAAACGAGGCGTTGAGCTAACACTAAAAGACCTAAAAAATGCGCTTGAAAAATTTGGCCTCGAGACATTTACCTCGGAAGGTACTCCATTTGACCCAAATATTCACGAGGCAATTAGCTATGAGGAGAGCGCCACAACAGAGAGTGATTTCATCACAAAGGAGCATCAACGCGGGTACAAACTAAACGGACGTCTACTTAGGCCAGCCCTTGTGGTGGTAGCAAAAAAAGTAAGCTCTCACTAAAACTCAAAAAAAAGAATAAAGGACTATAGAAGGATAATATAAAAAGATTATGTCAAGAGATTATTACGAAATTTTAGAGGTAGAAAAAACAGCCTCAGCTCAAGAGATAAAAAAAGCTTTTAGGCAGATGGCTCAAAAATACCACCCTGACAAACACAAAGGTGAGCGTGGTATTGAGGAAAAATTCAAAGAGATAAACGAGG
>JAGLUZ010000116.1 GCA_023134165.1 Deltaproteobacteria bacterium
ACAAAAGAATAAAGTAAGCAACTATTTGGTAAACAAATGTAATATCTATACTAAGCATAAGTTAATCTCTTCCTTAAGTAGCCGTAAACCAAGTTCTTCTATGGGCCACAAGCTAAGTGCAGTTGTCGTAAACTTGAAAACTTTAAAAAAAAACCTAAAGTACCTAAAAAAATAAAAAAGTAACAATAGACTGGGGACTTTACTTAAAACATCACCAGAAAAGCCTCACCACGAGGGTTCTCTAATTACTTTATCTCAAGCGTCATTATTTACCACATAAGAACCTCCCATGTCAAGGGTTCTCCGCTCTATCTTAAAAGCCACTTTACCGCTAATTAAAGAATAAGGACAAAAAGCAAAAAAGACTAAAAATATGGGGTAATAGCAAGATTAAAGTAAGGTCGCACAAACTGAACCTTCATGGGTGAAAAGTTGAAATAACAAAAAACTCTACTATAATTCTAGTGTAGTCAAAGACAATCGTTAAAGATGAAGACATCTCAGCGTTACAATAACTCTAATTTTGGGAGGATATCAATGCGCTTTACTATAGGGAAAAAACTTGGTCTTTTTGTGGGTCTTGGAATCGCCGCCCTCATACTCGTTGGTGGTTTTGCAATAAACCAAAACTCTGGAATAAAACACGACTGGGAGGAGTATCAATCAAAGGTTGCTGCTAGGGCAATATACCTCTCAGAATTAAAATCCCTCTTTGGTTACGGAGGAGCCATTCACAACTTCAAAAACTTTGTCCTCCGCTTCACTGACAAACATGCAAAAAAAGCAGAGAAAAAATTAAATGAAGTTGTACTTGATCTTGACAAATACTCTGCAATAGAAGGCATAACCTCACTTGAGGATCAGTCCCTTAGAGCAATAAGGAAGACTGCCCTGGAATACCGTAGTGCAATTGGAGTGGCAAAAAAACTCATAGCTGAGGGCAAGACCGTAAGAGAGGTTGACTCGGCAATAAAAATAAGTGATGGGGAGGCACTTAGTGCTTTTGCTGAACTACAAAATGAGTACGACCGTTTAACCGCTCTGCAGACCAATGCATTTAACTCCGCAATGAATCGTTTTAATGTAATGGTTGGGGTCTCCATCTTAGTTGCATTAATCCTGCTCACAATCCTTGGCTCTTTCATTGGCAGAGCCATAACAACACCTGTTAACGCCCTAGCTGGGGCAATGGATAAGATGGCAAAGGGAGACCTAACCCAGCGTGTTCACGTCTCCTCAACTGACGAGGTCGGGGATATGTCTACGACCTTCAATACCATGTGCGAGAACCTCACACAGATGATAACAAAGGTGAAGGAGACCTCCCAGCACCTAGCAAGCTCCTCAGAGGAGATAAGTGCGGCTACAGAGCAACTTGCCGCAGGGGCAGACTCACAGTCCAAACAAGCATCAGAGACGGCAAGTGCAATGGAGGAGATGGCCTCAAGCGTACAAATTGTCTTTGAAAACTCTAAGAAATCACTCCTAGCCGCTGAAAGTGCCACGACTGAGGCTGAAAGTGGCGGGACAGTCGTTCAACAAACCATGTCTGGCATGACTAGGATTGAGAACTCTGTCCAAGCAAGTGCCGATAATGTAAAAGGACTTGGGGACAGAAGTAAAGAGATTGGAAAGATTGTAGGTGTTATAAATGACATAGCCGCACAGACAAATTTACTTGCATTAAATGCCGCAATTGAGGCCGCACGTGCCGGTGAACACGGGCGAGGCTTTGAGGTCGTGGCTGAGGAGATTCGTAAACTTGCTGAGCAGAGTGCAAAGTCAACGATTCAGATAACCGGCATAATAGAGGAGATTCAGGGAGAGACTGAAAAAGCCTCAAAATCCATGGCTGGGGTAACAAAAGAAGTCGATGAGGGAACTCGCCTCTCTAATGAAACAGGGGACGCACTACAAAAAATAATACGCTCAATAAAAGACACCTCCGAGCTGATTAAAAACATGAGCGAGACTAGCAAACAACAGGCCACTACGAGTGATCAGGTTGCAAAGAGTGTTGAAAATATCAGCACCGTTACAAAAGAAACTGCTAGCACGAGCGAGCAGATAACCTCTACGACCAACCAAATGGCCAAACTTGCTGATAGCCTAAAACAACAGGTCGAAAGATTTACTGTCTAAGGGGCTTTCCACTTCTGTGTGAGGTGAGTAAGGTTTGGAACTAAGAAATAATATCTTCCAAAGGCGGGTTTAGTTTTACGGTTTTAATTCTGCAGGTTCAATTCTGTAAATTGAACCTAATAGCTCATAACCCAAAATTACAAATTTGCGGTTTTAACTTTACGGCTTCTGCTTTGCGGGTTCAATTTTGTAAATTGAACCAACGGAAGGTTTATAGCTAAATATCTGACACCAACAATTTAAAAAATCAGGGGTACATCACAGAATAAAGACGAGACCCTGAAACAAGTTCAGGGAGACAAATTTTTCTCTATATAACCACAAATCTGCGGGTGGCAGATAGAGGTTGTTGATTATTTAGACAAAATAAGTTTGTGGGTTCAATTCTATGAGATCTGCTCTGCGGGTTCAATTTTGCAAATTGAACCTACGGAAGGTTTAGAGCAATCTAAATTTTCTCTAAGGT
Source organism: Deltaproteobacteria bacterium (assembly GCA_023134165.1). Classification (GTDB taxonomy): domain Bacteria; phylum Desulfobacterota; class GWC2-55-46; order GWC2-55-46; family DRQE01; genus JAGLUZ01. Next base: position 2,609 of record JAGLUZ010000116.1, read on the forward strand.
GTAGTCCCTGCTCCCAAGGCCGCGTTCCTCTGCGTACTCAAGTTGAAGCTCCCAGTTAATGCTTGGGTGAACACCTCTAAATTTATCTCCTCCTGCCTCTTTGCCAGACTTTAGCTCTGTATTTGGAAGCCCTTCTTCGCCGTTTACGAGATCCACCGAGGCCTGATCTATCGCTACAATATCACTAGATACTAAAATACCAATATCTGGAACAATAGGGGCGTCTGTGTGGCCGTAACAATCACAGAGCGGGGAGACTTGATTTATAAAGTTAATATAAAAGACCTTGCCTCGTTTTCCTTTAAGCGCACCCTCAACGTGCTCAATCATCTTTTTTTGAACCTTCCCAGCCTCACTACTCCACTGTACCTTAATAGTACCCTCAGGGCATGCAGCTATGCAGTGGGAACACCCAATACAAAGGTCATCATTAATTACTGCCGAGAGGCCAATATCAATTGCATCGGTTGGACAAATTAATGCGCACGCTCCGCAGGTTGTGCATCCCTCAGGGTCAACACGCGGAGGGTTCCCAGAGTGTTGCATTAGTTTCCCAGCCCTGCTCGCACACCCCATTCCAACATTTTTAAGTGACCCACCAAAACCCGTTAACTCATGGCACTTAAAGTGCGTAACAACAAAGAGGCCGTCAGCAGAGACAACTTCTCTAGCAATACTCACGTCCTTACATATCTCACCGTCTACGCGAGTATCAACGGCACTCTCTCCCCTTAGTCCGTCGGCAATTACAATTGGCGCACCAACTGATTCAAGACCAAAACCATTCTCTATTGCACACCTAGTATGCGAGACAGTATTTGTACGTTTGCCAACGTATAGGGTATTTGTATCTGTTAAAAAAGGTGAGGCTCCAGTTTCTTTTATCTTATCAACAATAAACCTTACAAACTGGGGACGCACAAAGGCAGTATTACCTTTCTCACCAAAATGAAGCTTTACGCCAATTAATTGCCCTTTTTTGTATACCTCTCCAATATTAAGAAGCTCAACAAGTTCTCCAATCTTATCAAAGATGGTTCTCCCAGAGCTTGCCCTAAAATCAGCAAAATATACTAAAGATTTTTCTCCTTGCATTATCCTTAAAAGGCCTTCGGACGCAGTAAAAAAATTACGGCACTTGCCTCTTTTCTCTACCTTCTTTTTTTTAAATCTGCTTTGTCTTTACCAGAACTTCTACCAACTTTTTTAGCGTCTTACTTTTACAGCCGCACCTACCTTCTTGGTTTACTTGGTTTGCCCTTTCTCTTATTTGGTTTTTTACTAAACTTTCTCTTCTCATCTTTCTTTCCAGCAGCCTCTACCTTTACTTTCTTTGAGCCAAACTTAAAGTTATTTATCGACTCAATTACAAGGCCAGCAACTTCTTCTGGAACCTCAACAAAACTGAATTTATCATACAAAGCAACATTACCTATCTGAATTCCAGGCATCTTTGTCTTCTTCTCAATTGTCTTTATCAGATCAACCACCTGAACCTTATCGTCCTTCCCAATTGTCATAAAGAGCCGTGTCATACCACTTGCTCCGTGGCGTCTACTGCCACCTCCCCTACTGCCGCCGCCTCGACCATCACCGCCAGAGCCGTAACCACCACTACCCCCACTTGAGCCATACTTTGCTCCGCCCTCTGAGATATGCTCGACATTTATCTCCCCCGTTGCCATGCGAAGGGCCGCGGCCGCAAGATCCACAACATCAAAGTCCTCGGAGAGTTCTTCAACTACGGCTCTAAAGTCTTTAAACTTACCGGCCTCAATAATCCCTGTGATTGCCTCTTTTATCTCCTTTATCTTTGCCGCCTTTACGTCCTTCTGCGTTGGAAGCTTTGCTTTTTCAATAGTTGTCTTTGCTGTGCGAGCTATGAAACGAAGCTGACTGGACTCACGAGGCGTGACAAATGTTATGGCAATGCCTTCAGCTCCGGCACGCCCTGTTCTTCCTATGCGGTGAACGTAGGCATCTGGGTTCTGAGGTATTGAGTAATTTATAACGTGACTGACGTTCTTTATATCGAGGCCACGAGCCGCAACGTCCGTTGCAACGAGAATATCAATCTTACCTTTCTTGAATTTATAGATTACCTCATCACGAAAGTTCTGAGTAAAGTCGCCGTGGATTGCCCCTGCGTCGTACCCAAGTTGTTGGAGTTTTCCTGAGAGCTCATCAACCTCCCGCTTTGTGTGACAAAAAACAATAGTCAGGCCTGGATCATAAACATCAAGAATTCTTGTTAAGGCCTTTAACTTATCGGAGTGCCTGACCTCGTAGAAGACCTGTTTTATTTGACTACTCACAAGGTCAACGGCATCAACCTTTACCTTCTTTGGCTTCTTCATGTACTTCTTTGAGAGCTCAACAATACGCCCTGGCATTGTCGCTGAAAAAAGCATTGTTTGCCTATCTTCTGGTGTCTTTGAGAGGATTAACTCCATATCATCGGCAAAACCCATATTTAACATCTCATCGGCCTCATCTAAGATTACAGTTGCAACACTTGCAAAGCTAAGGGTCTTTCTTCTAAGGTGGTCAATAATACGCCCAGGCGTACCAACAACAATATCCACCTTTTGCTTTAGGCTCTTAAATTGCCGCTCTATGGATTGTCCTCCGTAGATTGGGACAGTTACGATGCCGCTATTTTTTCCAATCTTATTTAGCTCCTGCGCAATTTGCATGGCAAGCTCACGTGTTGGGGCAAGAACCAGCGAGGTCGGGCTTTTCCGGTCCCCTCTAAGTCCCTTCTCTATAATTGGGATTGCAAAACTCGCTGTCTTTCCAGTCCCTGTCTGTGCAATGCCGATCATATCTTGACCCTCTAAAGCAACTGGGATTGCAAGTTTTTGTATCTGTGTTGGTTCTTCAAACCCCATCTCACTGATTGAGTTTAAAAGCTCATCTGATATTCCAAATTCATAAAATTTTGTTATCTCTTTACCCATCTTTCTCTCTCCTTAGTCTTTTAAATAAATAGAATACAACTAAAAAATCCCTGAATAAAACCTTTACAAAAAAATCCACTTAATCTTCCAACTCTACTTTTATAACAAAACCACAGAATAAAATCATTTTTAAAGTTACCTTTAAGGTACTATTCTTTCAGTTCCTTTAATGCCAAGCGGTACACAAAAAATAGCATACCAACCAAAGCCACAGAAACCGCACAGATCCAGCTCACCGCACTTGCCCTTGCCGAGTTATAGAGCACGGCCTGAGCCTCAAATTTTTTCCAGTTATTAAAGAAATCCTCTGGTGCCAGTTCAACAAATACCACACCTCCGACGTAAA
>JAGLUZ010000117.1 GCA_023134165.1 Deltaproteobacteria bacterium
ATAGTCGATATTTTTTTAGTTGATCAAGGTTGGCGGTCAGTGTCGTTTGTTTTTGGTCGCTACAGTCATGTTGTTTTTGCACAAAATGCCGCTCCTAGTTTTCTTAAGTCAAATGAAGGGCAGACGAAAAACGAATGGGGTGGTGTGAATATTTGGGAAGATCTATATAGTTTTTGTGAGTAATCAGGTGTTTGCGATGTAGTGAGACCCAACTATTAAAGTAGCTGGCAACAAAACCATGGCTCCCTCTATTTTTTCCTTGCACTTGGTTATTAGTTAGGGGTAATATTTAGGGGTGCGAAGTAAAGTAGTAAAAGATTAATAAACTAATAAAACAGAAGAATACAGGAGAAGATAGGTAATGGCGATAGAAGAAGGAAGTAAGGTCAAAATGGAGTACACCTTAACCCTAGAGGACGGCACAGTGGCTGATACAAATGTTGGTGGTGCACCACTTGATTTTGAGCAGGGAAAGGGGATGCTAATCCCAGGTCTTGAGGTAGAGTTAAATGGCATGGACGTTGGCGATGAAAAGGAAGTTACAGTTGCTCCAGATAAGGCATACGGAAACGTAGACCCAAAGGCCTTTGAGGAGATACCAAAGGATAAGATACCTGAGGATATGCATGTTTTGGACAGTATGCTCCAAGCCACCACCCCTGATGGTAATACGGTTGGGCTTCGGGTCCACGAGATAAAGGATGATACCATTGTTGTTGATGCAAATCACCCTTTTGCGGGCAAAACCCTTAAATTTAATGTAAAGATACTGGATGTAAAGTAATATTCCTAAAGAGTGAGGGTGAAATTGCCCTCACTCTTTCTTTTTTCTTCTTTTTTTCCACAAAAATCACTTAAAATCCCCCCGAAGCCTCTATGTTCAATTACTTAGCGGTTTTTTCTTTTATTAAAAATCTTTTGTATTTATTTTATTTATAGGGAATCTCTTGACAAGGGTTTTTTCTTGTGTTATTTTTTCTACAGAATCACAAAAAAGTTGGCAGTATTTTCTATTCTTATGAGTAGGTTTAAATATTTTTTTTTGATGTCGTTTTTTGTTTTATTTTAAGTCTGTGAATTAATAAATACCTTTTTTCTTTTGATTAAAACAGTAAGGTTGTAAAAAATTGGACTAAAAAAATAGACGGAGGTTAAGTATGTATTTAAAGCAAGAAAAAAATCTGACTAGGACTGGGAGGACAAGTTTTATTCCGTCTTTCCTGCAAAAAGCATTTTTAATTATTTTTATAGCGACCTTTGCCCTTACCTTTGGAATGGTAAAGCAAGGCTCAGCCGCTTTGGACATAGGCGTGTCTATCGGAACAACTGAAGCAGTAACGATTGCCCCGACAGATACTCAGACTGTTGGTAATGCTTTCCCGTTTGGTATGGGAACTATATGGCCTAACAATGCTGGCTTTATATACAAAAATATCCCGGCCTTCGAACTTGGTATTGGCGATACACTGGCCTTTGACCTTGGTGCTATGAATGACGTAGATATTCAACTTGAGATAGCCTTGGCAACAACAACAGTTGATGGCGGTGATATCCAAGACGCAACTGGCTTTACAACCGTTGTTACCAATACGCAGGTGCCAGCTAACCCGCGTGGTGATACAACTGTAGGCAATTACGAGCTACAATTTACTGCTGAGGCTCCTTTTAGCTTTGCCGGTGGTGGTCTTATTATTCGTTTCTCCAATCCAGGCGGAGCTTTTGCCTCAGATTCGGTAGGAAATTTTGTTCTTGTACGTGCCACCTCAGCTGACGCAAGTGGTTATTTTGTAAAGAGATTTTTTACTGATGCTGATGGAGTATCACCTTGGGATTCTTCTGATAACTCAGATATAGGTGGTTTTAGGATTAGTAATGCTATTGGTGATACCTCCAATTATTATTCAATAGATTCCAAGACAGGTGCACCAGTTGGACCGGCGGCATCTGCTTATTGGAATGATATATTCACAACAGGTACTGAGGCAACAACCCTGACTGGTTGTGATGATTGCACACAGAGTCTCCCTGTTGGCTTTGATTTTCCTTTTTACGGAAGTACCTATACCTCTATTACTGCAATTGACAATGGAGTCCTTTCTTTTGATGCAGGGTATATAACATTTAACAATACAACTTTGCCAAATGGGGCAGGTTACGATAATTTAATTGCCCCTTTTTGGGAAGATCTTAGTATGGCAAGTAAGGGTACTGTTCATTATCAGACCTTTGGTACTGCACCGGATAGAACTTTTATTGTTCAGTGGACTGATGTGCCTCTTTACTATGATTCAACGGCCTCTTATACTTTTCAGGCTCAGCTTTCCGAATCTGGGGCAATAACATTTGCATATGATACAATGACAAATGGTACCAACGCAACTTATCCGTGGGCAGACGGTAGTAGTGCTACCATTGGCGTTTCAAATGCAGATGCTACCAAGGGTTTTGAATATTCCTACAATACCGTTGGAGCTGTAAGTAATGGCCTTGCCATTAACATCCTTAATGCTTGGGACGGCCCAAATGTTGGGCTTGTAGTGGCTGTACCATCTTCTACTTATAGTGCTGATATCCTTGCAAAGGTACTCTCAACCAATGAATTTTATACTGCAGAGGTTTTTAATGCTGGAGCTGCTACACCAACACTTGCTGAGCTTCTGGCCTATGACAGTGTCTTGACCTGTAGTGATACTGGTTATGCTGACAATGTAGTTTTAGGAGATAATTTAGCTGATTATGTTGATGCAGGTGGTGGTGTTGTAAGTGCTGTCTTTGCTAACGCAAGTATTCCTATTGCAGGACGTTGGGCAACAGATGGTTACTACGCACTTGAGCCCCTCGGTCAGGCAAGTGGTACTCGTCTAACATTGGACACGGCCTTTGATAGTTTACACCCACTTATGACCGATGTCACAACTCTTGACGGTGGAAGTTCTAGCTATATCTCAACTTCTACAACTCTTGGCGCAGGTGCTGTGATTGTAGCTAACTGGTCAAGCGGTGCTCCGCTGGTAATTGACAAAACAACCTTGCCGGTTGTTGATCTAAATATTTACCCTCCTTCAAGTGAAGTTAGTGTAGATTTCTGGGAGGCAGATACCCACGGAAGGTTGCTAATGCGTAACGCACTTCTTTGGACAGCGGGTGCAACAACACAGACACATGAAACCATAAATACGGCATCAACAGCCGTACCAGTTAATATCACTGATAACACAACAATTACATCTACAATAAACATAGGTAATATCGGTGACGTAGCTGACGTTAATGTAAACCTCGATATCACTCATACTTATGATGGAGATTTATTAATAACTCTTATCTCACCAAGTGGTACTAGAGTTGTTCTTTCAAACTATAACGGTGGTGGCACAGCGAACTTTACAGGAACAATCTTTGATGATGAGGCTACCACAGCCATCTCAAGTGATGTTGGTCCTTATGCAGGGTCATATACCCCTGACGAACCTCTTTCAAACCTAGACAGTCAAGACGCCGCTGGTAACTGGACGCTTGAGATACATGACGGTGCTGGAGGAGACATAGGTTCCTTAAATAGCTGGTCTCTTGCAATAGTTACTTATACAGTACCAACACTTATAAATGTAACAGTACCTGCAACACCTGGAGTTCAGGGTATTGACCGTGCAGACGGTGGTTCTGATGCAAGTAATATCGACGCTACTACCCTAAACCCAGTAGTTGACGTAGATTACGTACATACAATTAGAGTAACTGATCCTTCTGGGGTCACGCCTCAGTCAGTTAGGATCTTTATCCGTACCTCAGTAGATGGTCTGTATATTGGTCACGACTTGACATGTACCGGTACTATAGAGACTACTCAGATATGTTCATATACAACAAGGTACATGCCTACAACAGGTGGTGCTACTTACTACTTTGAGACTGTCTTTGCTGACGGAACCACAGAGACATCGGCAGTCTTAGGGCCTATTAATCCAGTTCTCTTAAATGGATACAATATGGCAGGTATACCACGCGAGGCATCCTTAAGTGAAGGTTGGGGTATTGATTACTTTGGTCAAGACTTCACATACAGATGGATAAGTGGTGGCATTACAACTGGCGGTGTAATCCTCGGAGCATATGACCAGGTTACAGCACTTAACACCTTGGCTGCAGTTAGAGAAGGTGAAGGCTACTTTGTATGGAATGACCTTTTCGACGCAGTAATTCCAACTGCTCCAGCAGCTGAGATTACAGCTGGAACCACTGAGATTGCCTTGCAACATGGTTGGAATATCATCAGTAACCCTTATGATGCTAACATTCTCTTAAGTGACGTAATGGTAGTTAAGGATGTAGATGCCCCTATCTCATGGACAGAGGCAACTGCTAGCAATTACATCTCCAACGGTATATACTACTTTGATGGTAGTGACTGGGGAAGCACATACTCAATGGAGAGTGCAGGCGCCGCAGTAGAGGCCACCCTAACTCCTTGGATGGGTTTCTGGATTTACGTAAAGGATGATACTGGTACTTATTCGCTAGTTGTACCAAACCCAGCTCCAGCTCTATAATAAGGATAATATAATTAGGAGGAACAAAATGAAGTTAATGATAACAAAAGTAAGGAGCTTGGTGGCTGTACTAGCTGTATTTGCCATGGTTCTAGGCTTTCAGATGACAACAGTAAATAGTGCAGAGGCAACAGATGGTTGGGAGAGTCGCATTGTTATAGCGGCTGGAACTGCCAAAAATAAGCTCTCAGTTGGTCAAAAAGCAGACGCAACCAATGGTCAAGATGGCCAGTACGACGCACCTGCAATGCTAAAAGGCGAGCTCAAGGCCTACTCAGGTACCTCTGATAACCCACTATGGAGGGATATCAAGGGTCTTGGTAATGCAACTTGGAATCTTAACATAGAGAGTGAGAGAAGTGATGCAACAATAACTATCTCTTGGGACTCTTCAACAATAGGTGCTAATGCAATTCTTGTGGATTCTGCCACAGGCGCTGAAGTAGACATGAACAGCGAAAACACTTACGCATACAGCAATACTGGCCCAAGAAATCTCAGTATTGTTGTTGCTTACTAATTGGAGGTAATCTTATGAAAAGATTTTTAATTGCATTAATGCTCGTAGGCGCACTCTTTACAGTCGTTGGTTGTGGCGGCGGTAGTAGTAGCTCAGGTGGAGGAGGAAGTGTAGAACTTCTAGAACCACCAGCAGAGCCAACAGAGCCAGTATAGAGAGAGAATAACACGCTACACTAAAAAGACGTATAAATACTGAAATATAGAGAGAGGCTGTGGTTAATTTTTTGACCACGGCCTCTCTGTCGTTTAATAAGCTTCATATTCCTATATATTCATACTTATGCATTGACAGAGCCTGCTTGCTCGTGTAGTATGTTGTAGTGAATAGGCTAAAGTTTTTCTTAACCTCTTAATTTAAAAGGAGTTTTTCATGGGAACCGCAAAATCAGCACAGCTCTTCAAAAAAGCTCAGAAACTAATCCCTGGTGGGGTTGATAGCCCTGTAAGGGCTTTTCAGGCCGTCGGTGGTAAGCCACTCTTTATAAAAAAGGCTAAAGGTTCAAAGATTTATGATGTAGATGGAAATTCTTATATAGACTATATTGGCTCATGGGGCCCGATGATACTTGGTCACGCTGACCCAAAAGTAGGGGCTGCAATAAAAAAGGCCGTTGATAGTGGCACGAGTTTTGGTGCCTCTACCGAGCTTGAGATTCAGCTTGCCGAGATTGTAAGTGATGCCATTCCTTCTATGGAGATGGTTCGTTTTGTAAGTTCTGGGACTGAGGCAACGATGAGTGCAATTCGCCTTGCACGCGGTTTTACAGGCAGAGATAAGATTATAAAATTTGCTGGTTGTTATCACGGTCACGCTGATAGCCTTCTAGTTAAGGCTGGAAGTGGAGCCGCTACACTTGGCGTCCCCTCAAGCCCTGGAGTTCCAGATGCAACTGCAAAAGATACATTTAATGCTAATTTTAATGACCTTGCAAGTGTAAGAAAGATTTTAGAGAAATATCCAAAAGAAGTAGCCTGCATCATAGTTGAGGGTATGCCTGGGAATATGGGTGTAGTACCACCAAAGGCTGGTTTTATGGAGGGGCTTCGTGTTCTTGCCACTCAGTACAAGGCACTCCTCATTATGGATGAGGTCATGAGTGGGTTTAGGCTTTGCTATGGTGGGGCACAGAATATTTATAATATCACCCCAGACCTGACCTGTCTTGGTAAGGTCATAGGGGGAGGGCTTCCTGTTGGTGCTTTTGGTGGTAAGCGTAAGATAATGGAGAAACTTGCTCCTTCAGGCCCAGTTTATCAGGCTGGCACACTCTCAGGTAATCCGCTTGCCATGACTGCAGGCCTTGAGACCTTAAAGCCACTGGCAAAAAAAGGGGTTTACGAAAAACTAACAGAGACAACAGAGAAACTCTGTAAGGGAATAGAGGAGAGGGCAGAGGCAAGGGGTGTAAAGGCCCGCGTTAATAGGGCAGGCTCGATGTTTACTTTATTTTTTACCGATAAGAAACTTAAGAATGTTAAGGATGTTAATAACTGTGATATGGATAAATTCAGCACCTACTTTCAAAGGATGCTAAAGAATGGCATTTACTTGCCTCCTTCTCAGTATGAGGCAAACTTTGTGAGCCTTGTTCATAGTCCTGCTGATATAAAGAAAACCTTGGAAGCGGTTGATAAATCCTTTAAAGGTCTAAAGTAAAAATCTAACAAAAAAACGCCTCTAATTAAGAGGCGTTTTTTTTGCTTATAAAAAGACTGGGGGTATTTTTGCTAAAGGGTCTTGTATTGGTTTTTTAACTTAGAATCAGAGTTTAGAAAAATATTGAGATTAAGTAGTAATGACTCGTCCTTGTTTTTAAGATACCCACCCCTTTTTTTATGCAAGGTTTAGAGGCAGTGATTCTGGATTCTTTTTTATAGCTTTAATAATATCTTTTACGTAAGAGGTCTCAATCTTGTATCCGTATTTTTTAGCATTTACGAGGCAAAGACTTAGGGTCTTCTCCGCAAGTTTTACCTTGCAAGCTTTAAAGTCTAGCTCGGCTATACTCATCTGAGAGTAAATTACCCCGCGCTTGTCTCCTGTTTTTTTAAATAAAATTAGAGCTTCTTTTAGCCCCTTGAGTGCGGTCTTGTCACGCCCAAGTATTTGGCGAGCTGTGGCCTCAGCCCACAATGTGTAAGCGTAGCTGACGATATCCCCAATTTTTTTATAATTGGTTCTAGCTTTTTGAAAATATTTCAATGAACCTTCAAAGTCCCCTTTCATTCGAAGCGAGTTTCCAATACCACAGTACGAGTAGGCAAGCCCAAAGGTGTCTTTAGATTTTGAAAATAATTTGTTTGCCTCAGTATAGTATTTTTTTGAAAGTGCGTGCTTAAGTGCGATACGCGAGGCACCTCCAAGGCCAGTTAAAGAGTAACTAATTCCGGAGGTATCTTTAAGACGCGTGAAGAGTTTCTTTGATTCCTTAAATCCTTCGATAGCTTTAGTGATATCACCGCAGACCCGGTAAGTTCCTGCTCTTGCCCATATTGCAAAGGCATAACCCTGCACGTCATCCATTGCTTTGTACTCTTTGATGAGTTTATTTAATATCTTTAAGGCTTCCCTGTGCTCACTTGTTGCCCTAAGTGTTAGGGCAAGTCCAGTCTCTGAGTCCAGTGCGTCTCGAATATAATCGAGTTTTAGTGCAAGCTTATTTGCTAGGTTATAATTTTTTTTAGCTCCCTTAAAGTCTCCGCTTAGGCGAAGCGCATGTGCAAGTGAGATTCTACACGTTAGGGTAAGCTCTTTATCTTTCTTTGAGAGAGCAAGAGCCTTATTGTAGAGTGAGACCGCTTCTATGAATTTTGAGGCTGAGCGTTTTTTCTCGCCCTCTTCAAAAAGCGTCCAAGAATCTTTTTCTACTTTGATTTTTTCTTTTGTTTTTATTTTTTTATTTAAAGTCATAAGAGAAGTATATGACTCTTAATCGTATTTGTAAAGGTCTGAGGGGTGTGGTGGGTGGGAGAGTTAATTGGTTACGTCACTGACAGCCTTACTAAGTTCCTTTATAGAAAAAGGTTTTGACAAATAGGGACGGCCAATTTTTTTAAGCTTTGTGTCAAGTGCTTGGTCAGGTTTGGAGGTGATAAAGACAACTCGTTCTGTTAGGTGTTTTGAAGAGCCGAGTAACCACTGAAAGAGATCAAAACCTTTCATGTCTGGTAAGGTGAGGTCAATAAATAAAAGTTCATAATCATTTTTTACGATATGAGTTGAGGCCTCCATGCAACAGTTGGTCTCCTCAATAAGAAAGCCCTTTGGTTCTAGTGATGCCCTAAAGAGACCAGAGAGATTTTTTTGCTCGTCAAAGAGGAGTATCTTTTTTTTTGTCTGCACAGTTTTGCCTACTATCAAAATCTAGAAAAAAATCACGGGAGAAGAAGCATTGAAAACCTGTTGATAGAAAAAGAAGATTTAGGATGCAATTAAATTTATAAGAAATGTTCAGAGTTTATTGATAATTGCAATATCATGGATATTTTCTGTATGTAACAGAGTGAAAAGTATAATAAATCACCTATATATAATTCATTGTAACATAAAAGTGTGCAAGGTCAATAGTAATTTTTAGAGCTATAAAATATTTAAATATAAGATTCTTTGGCCTGTAATCTGAAAACCAAGCATTTATCAAGGCTTTACAGTATCTAGTACTTTTGATAACCTTTACGATATGAAAAAAATAAGAATTTGCATGGCACAGATAAACCCAACGGTTGGGGCAATCGGTGATAATGCAAAAAAGATAAAATTATTTATTACAAAGGCCAAGGCTAGCGGTTGTGATCTCGTTGTCTTTCCAGAGCTTGCTTTAGTTGGTTATCCGCCAGAGGATCTCCTCCTTAAGGCGAGCTTTGTGGATGAAAATATAGAGGCCTTAAAAAAAATTGCAAGCGAGGTTCATGGCATAGTAGTTGTTATTGGTTTCGTAGGTATTACGAAAAGCAAAAAAATATTGCAGAGTAAAAAAAGTCAAATCTATAATTCTGCGGCAGTTATTGAGGGTGGTCTGGTTCGTGGACTTTACCACAAGATGCATCTCCCTAATTACGGTGTTTTTGATGAAGAGCGTTATTTTAGTAAAGGCTCTACTCCTCTAAACTTTAAGCTCTTGGGCGTGACCTTTGGTCTTGGGATATGTGAGGATATCTGGGAGGCAGATGGACCTGCAAAAGCTGAGGTGCTTGCTGGGGCTGAGGTGATTTTAAATATAAATGCCTCACCGTACCACCATGGCAAGGTACAACTTAGGGAAGAGATGTTAGCCAAGGTAGCCAAAAAAAATAAGGTTTCAATTATTTATAGTAACTGCGTCGGCGGTCAAGACGAGCTTGTCTTCGACGGAGAGAGTATGGTT
>JAGLUZ010000118.1 GCA_023134165.1 Deltaproteobacteria bacterium
ACGACTCTGACACCGCTGTTGCAAATACGCTCAGTGCTGTTAGGGCAGGAGCAAGACACGTTCAAGGTACGATAAATGGTTTTGGCGAGAGATGCGGCAATGCAAATCTTTGCTCTATAATTCCAGCCCTAAAATTCAAGATGGATCTTGATTGCCTAAGTGAAGAGAAGATTAAAAAACTTAGAGAAACGGCTGGGTTTGTTTATGAGGTTGCAAATCTTCTGCATAGAAAACATCAGCCATATGTTGGGGACAGTGCCTTTGCCCATAAGGGCGGCTTGCATGTTAGTGCCGTAAAGAGAAGTAGCAAGACCTATGAGCATATTACGCCTGAGCAGGTTGGAAACTCAAGGCGTATTCTTGTAAGTGACCTTTCAGGGCGGTCAAATATACTCCATAAGGCCGAAGAGTTTGGGATTGACTTAGATAGTAAGTCCGAGGTGGTGCAAAAAATATTAACTGAGCTAAAGGAGCTTGAGTTTGAGGGGTATCAGTATGAAGGTGCTGAAGCAAGTTTTGAACTCTTAATTGAAGGTGCCCTTGGCAAGCGTGAAAAATACTTTAAGCTCCATGGTTTTCGTGTAATAGATGAGAAAAAAGATAAAGGCATAACACCGCAGTCCGAGGCAACAATAATGCTTGAGGTTGACGGTAAGGTAGAGCATACGGCGGCTACTGGGAACGGCCCGATTAATGCACTAGATAAGGCACTTCGAAAGGCTCTGGAAAGATTTTATCCCTCCCTTAAAGAGGTAAGCTTAATTGACTTTAAGGTTCGCGTGCTGGCTGGTACAGTTGGGACTTCCTCAAAGGTTCGCGTCCTTGTTGAGTCTGGAGACGGCAAGAAAAAATGGGGTACTGTTGGTGTCTCAGAAAATGTCATTGAGGCCAGTTGGCAGGCTCTTGTGGAGAGCCTTGAGTATAAGCTCTTTAAAGGGAAGAAAAATACGAAAAAGAAAAAGAGCTAAGGCGTGGTTCTAGATGAGAGAGGTTGCAGGGAAAGACTCTAAAAACTTTATAGGTTTTACGCTCTTAATCTTTATTTTTCTTGCGGTATTTTTTTTGCGCCACATGCCAAGCGAGAGAGGTGGAGAGGGGGCTGAAAATACTTCGTCTTTTTTTGCAAGTAAAGATAAAAAAAATAAAGAGGCTTTAAGCCCTTTTATAAAAAAGATTGAGGTGAACACCGCAACGGCAAAAGAATTAGAGACTCTCCCGGGGATCGGCAAACTCCTGGCTTCACGCATCATAGATGAACGCAGAAAGGTAGGCGGCTTTAAGAGAGTTGAAGATCTAATGAATGTTAAAGGTATTGGAGAGAAAAAACTAGAGGCAATTAGAGGGGCAGTGCAGATAGGCCAGTAGTAGTTTTTGTAATTTGAGGATTGTTATGAAGTACAGAAAAGATGGAGTGCCTATTTTAAGCACGGCTGATTTGGAACAAATTGCATACGATAAATTAGTTAAGTATGCTAAAGGATGCTTGGCTCAACCTTGTAAAACGCTAGTATTCCAAATTTTCGAGAAATTAAAAATTGAAGATGGATTGGAAGTAGAACTTGTTGATTTAGGTGAGCGAGAAGGGTTTAAGGTTTTAGGTAAGACTGTCTTCTCAAAGAAAAAGATTTTTTTAAATAAAGAAATGATTGAGACTGGAATGCCTATTCATTTGTTTACTGCAGCGCATGAATTAGGGCATTGGTTTTTGCACCGTAATCTGAAAATTAAGCGAGAGGACGCTGGTTTAAAGGCAGGCGAACTTGTTGACGTAGAAAACGATTTTCAGAAAAATAGAACTAAGGGATTGGTTACGGCAAGAGACTGGCTTGAGATTGATTTTTGGTACTTCAAAAACAGCTATAGAATTTCAGCTAAAAGAGTTTAAAGTTCTAGAAGATAAACGCACAAAAAACCGTATAAGTGCTGTGCCAGTTGGACAATGTTTTTTAAATGAGGATTCGTAACAATTTTAATTTTTTAAAATATCAAAAGGAGAAGTAATTTTATTATGGAAGGTCAGTTTGCAAATACTATTTTTTACGGTACCGTGGCAGGGATAGCAACCCTAATCGGTGTCTATATGATATTTGCTCGTGAGGAATGGGCTCGGAAAAATTCTGTTTTTTTCCTAAGTTTTTCCGCAGGCGTTGTCTTGGCTGTAACATTCTCACACGTTATGCCAGAGGCCGTAGAGAATACCCACGATGCGTACACAATAATGCTCGCAACCATCATTATCTTCTACATCCTAGAGCATACAATTCTTATAAGGACTTGCCGGGATGCAAATGAGTGCGAACTTGCTCACATGGGTCTTACCTCTTTTGTTGGCATAGCAGTTCACTCACTCGTGGACGGCGTTGTAATTGGTGTTGGTTTTGAGGCAGGATTTACTATTGGTTTTGCGACTGCCATAGCAATCCTCCTTCACAGGCTTCCAGTTGGAATTGCAATAAGCTCACTTCTTCTTCACTCTGGGTACTCAAAGAAGAAGACCCTGATTATGGGCTGGGTAATTGCTCTAACAGCAATTGTTGGTGCTGTAGGGGCTTACTTTTTCTTGCAAGGCTCAGAGACCGAGACAATTGGCATTCTCCTTGCCTTTAGTGCAGGAACATTTATCTATATCGGAGCTTCCGACCTTCTTCCAGAGACACACAAGAACTATAACAAGGCAAATATTGCCCTTGTACTCGTGGGCGTGCTTTTGGTATATATAATATCTTCCTTAACAGGCGGCGGACATGCACACACGCACGCACACTAAGTTTTTTTGGAAGGTCTTTAGATAGCTTGTCAATTAAAAAAAATAAAACTACCTTTATATTTGTGGAGTAAAAAAAATGATTGAACGTTATTCAAGAGAGGTTATGACCAAGTTGTGGTCGCCTGAGAACCGCTACCTAAAGTGGCTAGAGGTCGAGCTCTGGGCATGTAAGGCATGGGAGCGAAAGGGGAAGATACCAAAGGCCTCCCTTGCCCGCATAATAAAACGTGCGCGTTTTGATGTGGCTGAGATTGATAAGATTGAGAAGGTCGTAAAGCACGATGTCATTGCTTTTCTCACCTCAGTTGCCGAGTTTGTTGGCCCTGATTCAAGGTTCATTCATATGGGGCTTACCTCCTCTGATGTCCTTGATACAGCCTTCGGGGCTTTGCTTAAGGAATCCTCAGAGGTCATAATTGAGGATATAAAAAACCTGATGAAGGCTCTAAAGAAACGTGCAAAAGAGCATAAGAATACCGTAATGATGGGTCGGTCTCACGGGATACATGCCGAGCCTACGACCTTTGGCCTAAAGCTTGCAATGTTTTATGATGAGGCCAAAAGAAACCTAGAGCGTATGAAGCGTGCAAAAGAGGTAATCAGTTACGGCAAGCTCTCTGGTGCAGTTGGAACTTTCTCTAATATTGATCCCTCTATAGAAAAATACGTCCTTAAAAATATGGGGCTTAAGGCAGAAGGTGCGGCAACTCAGGTTGTGCATCGCGATCGTCACGCCGAGTTTTTCTCAACACTTGCTATAGTTGCCTCAAGTATTGAAAAAATAGCTGTCGAGGTGAGGCACCTTCAAAGAACCGAGGTCTTGGAGGTTGAGGAGCCATTTACAAAAGGACAGAAGGGTTCCTCAGCAATGCCACACAAACGTAACCCAATACTCTCAGAGAACCTAACAGGGCTTGCAAGGCTTGTTCGTGGTCATGCGGTAAGTGCTCAAGAAAATGTTGCACTTTGGCATGAACGAGATATAAGTCACTCCTCGGTTGAGCGGGTAATTGGCCCAGACGCCACAACGCTCGTTGATTTTATGCTCGTAAGACTCACTAAGATGATTGAGGGTCTTGTTGTTTACCCAGAAAATATGAGAGCAAATATGGATAAACTTGGTGGTCTTGTCTTTTCTCAGCGTGTACTTTTAAAACTCGTTGATAAGGGCATAACACGCGAGGAAGGTTACAAACTTGTCCAGCGTAGTGCCATGAATGTTTGGAAGGGTAAGGGCGATTTTTTAGAGCTTCTAAAGAAAGACAAGGCCGTAGTAGAGAAGCTTAGTGAAAAAGAACTTGTTTCGTGTTTCGACCTTAAGCCGTACTTAAAAAATGTAGATTATATATTTAAAAGAATATTTAAATAAAGAGGATAAAAAAAATGGAAAAAAAAGAAGAACTATACGAAGGCAAGGCAAAGGTTATTTTTTCAACTGATAATCCAAACCGTAGTATCATGTATTTTAAGGATGATGCCACGGCCTTTGATGGTAAGAAAAAAGGTACGATAAATGACAAAGGGGTCATCAACAACAAGATATCCTCCGAGATATTTCGCTTCCTAGAAAAAAATGGTGTAAAGAGTCATTTCGTAGAAGAACTCTCAGAGAGAGAGATGCTCGTTAAAAAAGTAGAGATAATCCCTGTTGAGGTTATCATCAGAAATATTATTGCTGGAAGCCTTGCAAAGCGTCTTGGAATTGAAGAGGGAACAAAACCTGGTGAGGTTATAATCGAGTTTTGTTATAAGAGCGATGAGCTAGGAGACCCTTTTATAAATGAGTACGTGGCCCGCGCAATGGGATATGCCACAAAAGAAGAGATGGATGAGATGACGAGGGTTGCATTTAAGGTAAATGAGCTGTTGTCAAAATTCTTTGACGAACGAGGCATCTTGCTTGTGGACTATAAACTTGAGTTCGGTCGCAGTGCTGAGGATAATGGGGCAGTACTTTTAGCCGACGAGATAACACCAGACGGATGCAGGCTATGGGATAAGGTTACAAAAGAGAAACTTGACAAAGATCGCTTTAGGAGAGACCTCGGTGGCGTTGAAGAGGCATACGGAGAAGTGCTTAAGAAGGTGACGGAATAGTGGTAACCTTAGTGCGTTGTGAGAGATGTGGTTTTGAGGGCAATTCTACGAGTGCCGTATTTTGCTCTGCCTGCGGTATGAAACTTATTAAAGACCCAGAAGATGATGATGAGGATTCCTCAGGTGATGAAGATTTATCAGACGAGGGCTCTACTAGGTCAGAGTCGGCTTTAGAGGATGAAGCTCGCAAAGGTTCAGATGCAAGCGAGGAGACCGAGTTTAGTCGTGAAAGCGAAGCCACTACAGGTAAGACGCAGGGCTCAAAGACAGGTGCAATTGCGTTTTTAAAGATGCCTGTTCCAAAGCTCATAATCCTAACGGTAATTACTGCTGGCATTTACTCGGCAATCTGGTTTTTAAAGCAAATCCCCTCACTAAATAACCTAAATGCTGGAGAGAGGTTCACTGAAGCACCATTTGGTTTTGTAATAGCCGCCTGCGTTGTAAATATCGGGCTTGCATTCTATATTGTCAGCGTCGGGGCTGTAGTAGGAGACTCTACTTTTAATGAGATAATTTCTTGGTCTAATATGTTAAGTCTTGGCGTTCAACTCGTGATGCTCTTTCAGACACTTAAGGCACGGATGGCCATAATATCTCACTACAAAAATGAGTATGGAAAGGATCTTGATTTCTCTCTTTTCTTGACCGTACTTTTGGGTGTCTTTTTCTTGAGCATTTTTTACTTACAATATAAAATTAACAGATTTGAAGAGGTGGGTAGTTATGAAGGCAAAGGTATTTATAAGGCTTAAAAGCGGAGTTCTTGATCCGCAGGGCAAGGCCGTAGAAGAGGCACTAAAGACCCTTGGTTACGATGAGGTTAAGGGGGTTAGAGTTGGAAAGTTTATAGAGCTTGAAGTTGATGGAGACTCTAAAGAAGCAGTAGAGATAAGAGTCAATGAGATGAGTGAGAAACTTTTGGCAAATACTGTTGTAGAAGATTTTAAAGTAGAGGTAGAGTAAGGCGGTTTTTTTAAAGACGCTTACCAACAAAAAAATATGAAGTTTGCGATACTTGTATATCCTGGCTCCAACTGTGACCACGATTGCTACCACGTAGTAAAGCACGTCATGGGGGAGGAGGCTGAGTACGTCTGGCACAAAGAAAAAAGCCTAAGTGGTTTTGACGGTGTCATTGTGCCAGGTGGTTTCTCCTACGGTGATTATTTACGTGCCGGAGCGATTGCTAATTTTTCTCCTATCACAAATGAACTAAAGACCTTTGCAGAAAAAGGCGGTCTTGTTTTGGGTATCTGTAACGGCTTTCAGATTCTTTGCGAGGCTGGAATCCTACCAGGCGCATTAACAAGAAATAAGGATCAAAAATTTATCTGCGATACAGTTGGCATTAAGGTTGAGAATAACAGTACAAAATTTACTTCATCATACAAAGAAGGTGCTGTCGTGGAGCTACCTATTGCGCATGCTGACGGAAGCTACTACGCTGATCTTGATACGATAAAATCCCTAGAGGATAATTCTCAGGTAATCTTCAGGTACTGCTCAGCGTCTGGTGAGATTACAACCGAGGCAAACCCAAATGGAAGTCTTGGTAATATCGCAGGCATAACAAATAAAAGAGGTAATGTCCTTGGCATGATGCCCCACCCGGAGCGTGCAAGCGAGAGAGAGCTAGGTTCAAAATCTGGGAAGGCTGTCTTTGATTCCATCCTAAATGCATTAAAATAATTTCGTAAAAATTTTTAAAAAAAGGCATTTTGCGAGCTATGCGTCTAGCCTTTTTTATCTTAATTTAAGGCTTACCAATGAATGAAAAAAGTAAATTACATGTCGCACTTGAGGCAGGCACATTCGCCATAACGGCAGAGATATGTCCGCCAAGAGGCACTGATACAGCTGGATTTATCGAGAAGGCACGCCTGCTGAAGGACGAGGTCGTTGCGGCAAATGTAACGGATAACCAAAGGGCAGTGATGCGGCTATCAAGTCTTGCCGCCTCAACACTCCTCATAAAAGAAGGTGTAGAGCCTGTGTTTCAGATAACTTGTAGAGATCGAAACAGGCTTGCCATTCAGTCTGATATGCTTGGGGCTTGGACTCTAGGAATAAAAAATGTTCTCGCCCTAACAGGAGATCACGTAAGTTACGGGGATCACCGAGGGGCAAAAGCTGTTTTTGATCTTGATGCCGTGCAACTTGTCTCAGCAATTGAGGGGCTAAATCAAGGGGTGAATATGCAGGCCCGCGAATTAAGGGGGGGGACGAATTTCTACCTAGGAGCCGTGGTCTCCCCAGCGGCAGATCCTTTTGAACCTGAGTGGATACGTTTTGAAAAAAAGAAAAGTGCTGGGGCAAGGTTTTTTCAAACTCAGGCAATCTATGATATGGATAGCTTTAAATCTTTCTTTGACGACGCAGAGAAAAAAGGAGTTAAAATTCTTGGAGGAATACTCCTTCTTAAGAGTGCCAAGATGGCTCGGTTTTTAAATGCCAATGTACCAGGTGTAGCCGTGCCAGAGGCCTTAATCCAAGAGCTTGAGGATTCAACTGATGAACTTGAGAAGGGGATTGAGATTGCCGCTCGCCAAGTTCGCATACTTAGGGGGTATTGCCACGGTGCTCACATCATGGCAATAAGTCAGGAAGAAAGTGTACCCAAGATTATAGGGCTCTCATAATTTTTTAATTTTATTTAACTACCAACTCTCTAAATTTGTAATACGAGTATTTATCATGAAGAAAAAAATCCTAATTTTCATTCTTTTTTTTATCTCTCTATTCTCACTGCCAACCCAAAGCCAAAGTGAAGACCACCCAAGGGACGTAACCTATTTTTTAAATGCTTCAATTGAAGAGCGGTATTTTAGTGGCTCAACTATTTACCATATCAGCTTTGATGATACGTGGGCAAATGGCGGTCACGGTGAAAGTAGGTTAGAGTTTCCGCTGGATAATTTTTTTATCGGAGCTGCGGTTCAAGTGGGGAAGAGGTATAAAAAAAATCCCTTGCAAGCAGAGGACCTTTTGACCCTGACCTACTCACGTGGCCTAAGAGGCGTATCTGGTCTAATGGAGGACTCCGATTGGATCGAAAATGACTCGGCCTTTGGTATGCCCTCTAACTCAGGGCGTGATATCTATACTACATCAGAGAACTATTTGGGTGGAGCTGAGTTTTTTGACCTAAATTACCTCCACAATTTTTGGATAAATGATAGGTGGTCGGTCTCTCCTATTATTGGTTATACGTATTACTGGTTTTCTCATAGTGCTGATGGTTGTGAGGGAACCGCTTGGGGCGTGCAGGTTAGTTGCGTCGATGCAAAGGTGATTGATTACGAGCTTAGGATTGATATGCCGTACTTTGGTATTGGCACTGATATTTATTTTGGACAAAGTCGAGATATACTTCTAAATCTAACGCTTAATTATTCAAGCTGGGTACGCGGTGAAGATAAAGATATTCATTACTACCCAGACTGGGACTTGGCAAATCCAGGAGAAAATACAGATAAGATTAGTGAGGGTAGCACATATGGTAGCGGAGCCAGGGTCAGGGGAAAGTGCATCTGGAGGATTGAGAATAATATTTACCTGGAGTTTGGTTTTGAGTTTGAGAGTGTCAAAACAAGCGGCGAGCAGTTGCAGAAAAATTACCTAAACGGGGTCTACACTGGGGGTGGTTTTGCTGATGATAAAATTTTGGCCTCCCTATGGACCTCTTTTATTGGGATATCCCTAAAGT
>JAGLUZ010000119.1 GCA_023134165.1 Deltaproteobacteria bacterium
AAATATAAAAAAATAGAGAAAAATAAAAGAACTGTACTATGGCAATTTATCAGGTAAGAGCGGCCACCTCCACAGGTCGAACCATTATTAAAGACGTTGAGGCTACGAGTGAGACAGACCTTGCAAGGCGTCTTGAGAAGGAAGGGCTACGCGCACTCTCGGTTACACTTAAGGGAGGGGGTGGGTTGGGAAGCTTCTTTAAGAGAAAAAAATCCTTTAAGTCTCGCGATATGCTCATCTTTAATCAAGGGCTTGTCTCTCTCCTAAAGTCTGGGCTTCCTGTAATAGAAACCTTGGAGGCATTAGAGAGAGGGAGTTCTAGTGACGCATTTACCGAGGCAATTGGTCACGTCATAGAGGACGTGCGTGGAGGGATGATGCTCTCGGAGGCCTTGCGTGCTCGTCCTGAATATTTTCCATACCTATACACGGCATCAATTGCCGCTGGAGAGAGAACAGGCGATTTAGTGCCAACGATTAAGAGCTACGTTGAGTATCAAAAGCGTGTTGAGGCAGTTAGAAAAAAACTCATAAGTGCACTTATGTACCCAGTTGCCCTTGCCATGCTCCTTGGTTTTGTTTTAATTATTTTTATTGGCTATGTTGTTCCGATGTTTGCCGAGATTTACACTGACAGGATGGATACAATTCCCCTTGCAAGTAGAGTTCTGATTACAAGTTCTTCTTTTGTTAAGGGAAATTTTCTTATCATCATAGCTGGAATTGTAACTGTAGTTACTTCTATTTTTTGGTATATAAAGACAGAAAGTGGAAGACGTATTTTGCAGAACTTATTTTTGCGTCTCCCAAGGGTCGGTGAGGTCTACCACGCCTACCTAGTATCAAAATTTGCGAGAACCCTTGCTATGGTCTTAGCCTCAGGCACAAACCTTATAAAGGCACTAGAGATGAGTAAGGGGGTGCTTGATAATGCTGGCCTTGAGGTGAGGCTCCAAGACGTAATAGAGGTTGCTAAAAAAGGCGGAAAAGTCTCAGAGGCTATGGCAGCGAATGGCATATTTCCAGATGTTAGTCAGAGAATGTTTGATGTTGGTGAACGCTCTGCAAATTTGGATGAGATACTTCTTGAGATTGCAGATTTTCACGACGAAGAGGTTGACTATAAAGTAGGGCTTGCTATGGAACTCTTAGAGCCTGCTCTTATGGTTGTAATGGGGCTTGTAATTGGTACGATTGTCGTACTTCTTTACCTTCCTATTTTTCAGTCCGTATCAACGCTATAAGTTTTTAGCCTAGACTTAAGGATAATTAAAGTATGTCACTTTTAAAGAAAAATGATCTCGTTACTATCCTCAAAGAAAAGGGGCTAATAAACGAGGACTCAGTTAAGGGTATCTTGGAGCTTGTTGAGAGCGATAATATTCGCTTTGGTGAGGCCGCAATAAGACTTGGTCTAATTGACGACAACCAACTGGTGGGTGCTCTTGGTATTCAGTATAGCTTAGATGTTATTGACGTTGAAGAGGTTGAGATTGATGAGGACGCTTTAAAGCTCCTTCCAGTTGAGCTAATTTATAAACACAGGTTGGTCTTAATCTCAGTTGAGGACGAGACCGTTATTCTTACCTCTGATCCAACGCAGATACTGGTCTTTGATGATATTGAACGCATGGTAGGTGCAGGAGGCGGGCGTATTGCTAGGGTTGCCCTTGCCCCAAAGCACCAAATAGAAAGGCTCGTTGCAAGGGCTAGTGCTTCGAGTCGAATACTTAAAGAAGTCGCTGATGGTTTTGATATTGAGTCATTAAAGGTTGAGGGCGACGGCGAAGAATCTGTACTAACAATAGAGAAAATCTCTCAAGACTCAAGCCCTGTTGTAAAGCTCGTTGATACGACTATCTATGACGCCCTTACAAAAGGAGCAAGTGATATCCACCTTGAGTCCACCTCCGAAGGTCTAATCGTAAAGTACCGCTTGGACGGTGTACTCTATAAAGTCGCAGGCCCAATTGACCGCACTCAACAGGCCTCAATTATCTCTAGGATTAAGGTCATGAGTGAGCTTGATATCTCAGAGAGAAGAATCCCTCAGGACGGTCGGTTTAAGATTAGATTTAAGGATAAGGCAATTGATTTTCGCGTCTCCATAATGCCATGCATTCACGGTGAAGATGCTGTTATTCGTATCCTTGATAAAGAACATATCACAAGAGAGTTTAAGGAACTAAAGCTTGACCTCCTGGGTTTTGGTCCAGGTGTACTAAAGAAATTTAGGAGAATGGTCAGAGAGCCTTACGGTATGGTTCTTGTCACTGGCCCTACTGGGTCAGGAAAAACAACGACCCTCTACGCCGCAGTCTCAGAGATAAATAGCGGTGAGGATAAAATCATAACCATTGAAGACCCCGTGGAGTATGAGTTAAGCGGGGTTGTGCAGATTCCAGTTAATGAAAAAAAAGGCCTAACCTTTGCAACAGGTCTTCGCTCAGTTCTTCGTCACGACCCTGATAAAATCTTGGTCGGAGAGATTAGAGATTCCGAGACAGCTCAGATTGCTATTCAGGCGGCTCTAACAGGACACCTCGTATTTACAACTGTACACGCAAATAATGTCTTTGATGTTATTGGTCGTTTTATACATATGGGGATTGAA
>JAGLUZ010000012.1 GCA_023134165.1 Deltaproteobacteria bacterium
TAAGGCACTCGTTTATATCACAAGTTGGTTTATTTTCTGTAATGATACGCTCATTATTCTTTAAAATTGCCTCGCACCCACATGAGCTGTAAAGGAGTTTACAATCCCTATCAGCTGTACACCTAACCACCTCGTAGCCCTCATTCTTATAGATATCAACGAGTGCGAGGGTTAAGAGTAGGGCAAAGAGCATGGCCGGGAATGCTAGATTTTCTGCTTTAATATTCAAGGGTTACGGCTTTTGTTATTTTAAAATGAGCGATTTATTTGCCCTAAGTGGGACGCCGATTAGTACGTGCCCCGCTAAGGTTTTTTTGAGCTTACCATCAACCAAGAGCTGGACAAATTTGATATCAGGAAAGTTCAGTGTAATGGTATTTACGATTGAATAGATTGTTTGCTCCTCCCAGGTTGAGCCACCTGGGTGATTGTCAGTAAACTCTTTAGAGAGGTTTACGTAGGCTATACTTGCCTTAACTTTAATGGATACGAGTTTTGTCTTCTCTGGGATGACCTTAAAGAGGTCGTCTCGCCTTGGCCCTTCTATAAGTTTTAATAGCGTCTCTCTTACGAGTTTTTCAATGCCCCGACCCTTTACGTTTTGCCTCTCTGAGGAAAGACCTTTTCCATCACTACTTGCAAAGTATAGCCTTACTTCCTGCACGGTGTCGCTTACTGGTTTTATCTCTGCTTTAATCTCTTTCTTCTTTTGCGTATCCGGAGTTGTTGAGGGAAATAAATCCTGACCATAGTAGACCATAAATACAATACCTGCGATAAAGGTCAGGAGTGCTGCTAGGACCATAGACCACGGGAATTCACTTTTTTTCTTATATCTTCTTACCACTCTTATGACCCTAGTTTTACTAGCTCTGCATTTATTTTTGAACCAAAAAAGCTTTCTCCAACCCTCTCAAAACGCTCCTTTGAGTCGGTAATAAAGAATTTTCTAATTGGCGTGCTATCTTCTTTTTTTACTTCGATATTATTCTCTATTAAGGTCTTTGAGACCTTTCTTGCTGTTGCATCTGCTGAGCAGACAAGGCTTACATTACTTCCCATAACAGAGGCTACGGCCTCTTTTAGGAGCGGGTAGTGTGTGCATCCAAGTACAAGAACATCAATATCTTTCTTTGTCATCTCGGTTAGGTATCTTTTGGCAGTTAGTTTGGTTACCTCATTTGAGGTCCAACCTTCTTCTGCAAGTGGGACAAATATTGGGCAGGCTTTTTGAAAAACTTCGATATCATTATCAATTGCCTTAATGCCATCATGGTAGGCATTTGCGCGTATCGTACTTTCAGTGCCAATGACGCCGATTCTCTTTGTCTTGCTACTCTCTACGGCGGCCCTAGCACCGGGCTCAATTACCCCGATGACAGGTATTGTAAGCTCTTTGGTAAGTGTCTCAACAGCAAAGGCAGATGCGGTATTGCAGGCTACGATTAGGAGTTTTATTCCTTGGTTCTCAAGAAAACTTGCAATCTCGCGAGAGTACTCAGTGATTGTTTCTTTGGATTTTGCACCGTAGGGAACACGTGCAGTATCACCAAGGTAGAGTGTACCTTCATTTGGCAACTGCTTTATAAGCTCGCTTAGTACTGTTAGGCCGCCTATGCCAGAGTCAAATATCCCGATTGGAAGTGAGTTCATATGAATACTTAAGTCTATGTAAATGTTTAGATATTGTCAATATAAAACTCTAATTTTTCTAGCATTTTAAAGATCTTGAATAGTTCTGACTTTCAAATTGAATAATTTATGCTAAAATTAAGTTAAAGGTCTTGGAGTTGTTGGAGAAAATCTCATGAGCCATGAGTCTTATTTAAAAGAACTTGAGAGGGTGCATAAGCTAGTTCTCTCATCACTTGATGAAATAAAGTGGTGCATTGATACTGGCCTCCTTGAATCTATGCCTTCACTGATTACAACAATTGGTGAGCTTGAGGTGATCCTCTCTGAGCACCTAAGAGGGGAGGATCAGAGGTTCTATAAAGAGCTTCGCCTTAGGGCAATTGATCTTGGTCAGGACGCCCTCCTAACTGCTCTTGATTTTTTTATTGTTAGAACAAATGAGATATCAAGGAAGGCAGAGGATTTTTTTGGTAGCTATAATAGCAAAGAAAAGATACTCTCAAAACAGGCTGGGTTTGTGGATAACTTTAATGAGTTGAGAGAGGATATCATAAAAAGAAATAAGAGCGAGGAGGGAAGTCTTTTTCATATATATAAGGCTTACTTTTTTTAATAATTTATGGACAACGTAGAAATAGCCAATATTTTTAATAAGATAGCAGACTTACTTGAGATTAAAGATGAAAATCCTTTTCGCATTCGTTCATACAGAAATGCCGCTGATGTTATTGAAAACCTAACACTTACCCTAAGCTCTATTGTTGAGCGTGATGATGCAACTCTTGAAGAAATTCCCGGCATTGGCAAGGCCATCCACGCAAAAATTGTTGAGTTAATTAGGACAGGGAATCTTCTTTTTTTTGATGAACTGTTA
>JAGLUZ010000120.1 GCA_023134165.1 Deltaproteobacteria bacterium
GAATTTATCTTCTTTGATACGCGAGCCTTTCTTCTCTGCCAACCTGTAAGTCTTTTATATATTCCAGCCATTTATAATCTCCATTAACCAGCAGTAGCCTTACCAGCTTTACCTGCTTTGCGCTTAATAATTTCACCTACGTACTTAATTCCTTTACCTTTATAAGGCTCAGGTGGCCTAAAACTTCTTACCTCAGCCGCTACCTGACCAACAAGCTGCTTATCAGCCCCACTTAAGTCAATTAGTGTTTGCTTATCAACTACAGCCTTAATACCCTTTGGTAATTTATAATCTATTGGGTTTGAAAAGCCAAGAGTTAGATTTAGGATTTCTCCTTTTACGATAGCTTTATAACCAACACCAACTATCTCTAACTTTTTTGTAAAACCTTCACTAACGCCAACGACCATGTTGTTTACGAGTGAGCGAGTGAGGCCGTGAAGAGCTCTAGCAGTTCTTGAATCATTTTTACGAGTAACATTAACAACATCGCCGTCTATAGCAACATTTATCTCTTGACGAGCAACAATTGAAAGCTCTCCGTTCTTGCCTTTTACGCTTACAGTTGCACCGTCTACTTTTACGGTCACACCTGAGGGAACACTTATGGGTTGTTTTCCTATTCTTGACATGATTTCACCATTAATATACTGTGCAAAGTAACTCGCCACCAAGACCTAACTCACGTGCCGATTTATCTGCCAAGATTCCTTTTGATGTTGATATGATGGATATTCCTAGTCCATTTAAGACAGCTGGAATATTGTCTTTTCCAACATATACTCTAAGCCCAGGCTTACTCACCCTCTTAATCTTTGTGATAACTTTATTTTTACCATCTACGTATTTAAGCTGAACTTTTATGCTCTTTGAGATACCTTCACCTAATACCTTAAAGTCCTTTATGTACCCCTGTTCTTTTAGGATACGAACAATCTCGGCCTTTAACTTTGAAGCAGGTATGGTAACATCTTTTTGACCAGAATGGAGTCCGTTCCTTATTCTGGTTAGCAAATCCGCTATTGGGTCGGTCATTGACATAATACAATATCTCCGTATATAATTAATTAAACTAAAACTCAGGGAATAAAAATACTACCAGCTGGATTTAGTTACTCCAGGTAACTCACCCTTAAGAGCCATAGTTCTAAAACAAATCCTACACATATCGAACTTTCTATAATACGCTCTGGACCTGCCACAGATTGGACAACGGTTGTACTCCCTAACCTGAAACTTCTTTTTTCTGCGAGCCTTTACTATTAATGACGTTTTAGCCAAAAACTACCTCCGTAAAACTAAATAGAAATTATTACTTTGACTTAAAAGGCATGCCCATCAACTTAAGAAGAGCCTTACCTTCTTCATCTGTGCTTCCAGTTGTTGTAATTGTTATATTCATTCCGCGAATCTTATCAATCTTATCGTACTCAATCTCAGGGAATATTATTTGCTCTGTGATTCCTAGAGTGTAATTACCGCGGCCATCAAAGGCACTATCTGAGATGCCTCTGAAATCTCTAATTCTTGGCATACTAAGGTTAACAAGTCTATCAAAGAACTCATACATGCGAGTCCCCCTAAGTGTTACCTTGCAACCAATTGGCATACCTTCTCTGAGCTTAAAGTTAGCAATCGCCTTTCTTGCCTTTGTAACAAGTGGCTTTTGCCCTGATATTAAAGTAAGATCACGAACAGCAGCATCTATTACCTTTACATCATTTACAGCCTCACCAAGCCCAATATTTAAGACAACCTTACCGAGTTTTGGTACCTGCATTGAACTCTTATAATCAAACTGTTTCATAAGAGCAGGGACTGCTTCTTTTTTATAAAATTCCTTAAGTCTTGGGATCATTTGTCTAGTACCTCGTCGCACTTCTTACAGTAACGAACTTTTTTATCATCATCGAGAAATTTGATTCCAACGCGTACTGGCCCTTTACATTTATTGCAAATTAGCATTACATTTGAGATATCTATCGGAGCCTCTTTCTCAATAATACCACCTTGCCTAAACTTATCATTTGGCTTCTGGTGACGTTTAACCATATTTAGTTTTTCAACTATTACCTTGCCACGGCTTATCTGAACAGACGATATTTTGCCAGTCTTGCCCTTTGACTTACCGCACATGACCATTACTTGGTCTTCTTTACGAATTCTTGTAGTAGTTCTCATTATCAAAATCCTCTTTTAATATCAGATAACTTCTGGAGCTAGGGAGATTATCTTCATAAACTTCCGAGCCCTGAGTTCTCTTGCAACAGGGCCAAAGATTCTTGTTCCCACTGGTTCATTGTCTTTATTAATTAAAACAACTGAATTATCATCAAATCTAATGTGTGAGCCGTCTATGCGTTTGGCTGGCTTAACTGTCCTGACAACAACAGCACGGATTACCTCACCTTTCTTTACCTTGGAATTTGGTATCGCTTCTTTTACACTTGCGACAATAACATCGCCGATACCAGCAAACATTTTATTTGAGGCTCCGACAACTCTTATGCAAGAAACTTTTCTCGCTCCTGAATTGTCAGCTACCTTTAATTTAGTCCGTAGTTGAATCATTTTGCCTTCTCCACAATCTCTTTCACGCGCCACCTTTTACGAGAACTAAGGGGACGACTCTGTACTATTGCGACCTTATCGCCACACTTGCACTCATTATTCTCATCATGAGCCATGTACTTAATTCTTCTTTTTAAATACTTTCCGTAGCGTGCGTGTTTCTTTAGCCTCTCAATGGAAACGACAACAGTCTTATCCATTTTTTCGCTAAGCACACTACCAATTAATACCTTGCTCTTTACTTTTGTTTTATTCTCTGTCATGCTTGATTTTCCTTCTCAGTTAAGATTGTCTTTAACCTTGCGATATCTTTTCTTATAAATCTCAGCTTGAGAGGGTTCTCAAGCTGACCAGCCGAGTTTTGAAGACGAAGGTTGAAGAGATCTTTTTCAAGCTCTTTGCCCTTAGAATGTAATTCTTCAACTCCCATTGCTCTTACTTCTTTTGTCTTCATATGATCTCTCTCTTAACAAATTTCGTAGGTATTGCAAGTTTGTGAGCCGCTAACCTAAAGGCCTCTCTTGCTACTTCCTCGGAAACACCCTCCATCTCATAGAGAATTCTTCCGGGCTTTATTACAGCTACCCAATCCTCAGGAGCACCCTTACCTTTACCCATTCTTGTCTCTGCGGGTTTCTTACTAATTGGCTTATCAGGGAAGATGCGTATCCAAATTTTACCACTTCTTTTAATGTATCTGGTCATGGCAATACGAGCGGCCTCAATTTGTCTTGTGGACATCCATCCCACACCTTGTGACTTTAAACCAAACATACCAAAGCTCAAGGTTGAACCTCTCTGCGCAAGTCCACGTCTTTTTCCGCGTTGTTGTTTTCTAAATTTTACCTTTTTAGGCATTAACATGGCAAACCACCAAAAATTAAATTGTATTATAAATCTTCTCTATTGCTCTTTAGCAGGTTTTGTTACTTCCTTCTTCTTTACTGCATTTGTGCCTGCAACATCACCTTTGTAGATAAAAACCTTTACACCAATAATACCGTATGTCGTCTTGCTCTCAGCAAAGCCGTAATCTATATTTGCGCGTAGTGTGTGAAGTGGAACACGACCTTCTCTATACCACTCGCTCCTTGCAATCTCAGCACCGCCAAGTCTTCCGCCGCACATAATCTTTATACCACCTGCCCCCATGCGAAGTGAAGAGGTAACAGCCTTTTTCATGGCTCTACGAAAAGATACTCTTCTCTCAAGTTGGAGGGCAATATTCTCAGCTACTAGTTGAGCTTCAAGGTCTGGCTTTCGAACCTCAACAATATCAACACTAACTTCCTTTCCAGTAAGTTTAGCTAATTGTTTTTTTAGTACATCAACCTCGGCACCACGCTTACCAATTACAATGCCTGGTCTTGAGGTGTGAATTATTAACCGAGCCTTATCACCACGTCTCTCAATCTCAATCTTTGAGATACCTGCGTGAAAAAGTTTTTTCTTAACAAATTTTCTTATCTTTAGATCTTCGTGTAAGTATTCAGCGTAATTTTTCTCCCCGTACCAACGAGAAGACCAATCCCTGTAAATACCAACTCTAAACCCTATAGGATGTACCTTCTGTCCCAAGAGCTACCTCCCTTTCTGCTGTTCTTCTAAAACAACAGTTATATGACTGCTTCTCTTAAGAATCTGATTGCCTCTGCCCATGGCTCTTGGACGCATACGTTTCTGCGTTGGCCCGGCATCAACAAAAACTCTTTTTACATAAAGCTTATCAATATCTAACTCTTTTGTGTTCTCTGCATTTGCCACTGCACTTTGGACTATAGTAGAGATAACCTTACTAACGGCCTTTGTGTTTAAGTCTAGTGTGGCCAGAGCCTCATCAACCATCTTTCCCCTGATAAGGTCAACAACCAAACGTGCCTTTTGTGGCGATACACTTGCGTATTTTAAAACTGCCTTTGCTTCCATAATATTAACCTAACCTAACCTTTTGCGCCCGGAGCTTTTACTTTTTTCATCCCAGAATGTGCATGGAAAGTTCTAGTAGGAGAAAATTCTCCGAGTTTATGTCCAATCATATTTTCAGATATAAATATTGGAATAAACTTTCTTCCGTTGTGAATTGATATTGTTAGACCTACCATCTCAGGTATAATCATTGATCTTCTAGACCAAGTTTTTATTACTTTTTTGCTCTGTGCCTCAACAGCACGTGTTACCTTTTTGAGCAAATGATCATCTATAAAGGGACCCTTTTTAAGCGAACGCACTCTACTTCCTCCTGCCTCTTCTAATAATATACTTATCAGAATCCTTACGTTTTTTTCTGGTCTTAAATCCTTTAGCCAATACTCCCCAAGGACTCTGAGGATGATTTCCACCTTTACTCTTACCCTCACCACCACCATGCGGGTGATCTACCGGGTTCATTACAACACCTCTTACACTAGGAAGTCTTCCTAACCAGCGACTTCTTCCAGCCTTACCGAGGTTAATATTTTCATGTTCAATATTTCCAAGCTGACCAATTGTAGCGTAACACTTTTGAGGTATTAATCTTACCTCATTTGAAGGTAACTTTATTGTTGCATAAGTACCTTCCTTGGCCATGAGCTGAGCAAATCCACCAGCAGACCTAACAAGTTGGCCGCCCTTACCCTCTTTCATCTCAATATTGTGGATATGAGTTCCTACAGGGATTGAACTTAAAGGAAGTGCATTACCTGTGCTAATATCAGAATCAGCTCCTGAGTTAATAGCGTCCCCAACACTTACACCGTTTGGAGCTAGGATATATCTTTTCTCACCATCAGCGTAATTTAGGAGTGCAATATTTGTTGAGCGATTTGGATCATACTCAATTGCCGCAATTTTTGCAGGTATCCCACGCTTATCTCTTTTAAAGTCTATAATACGATAGATACGTTTATGTCCGCCACCGATCCAACGAACCGTAACTCTACCATTATTATTTCTTCCACCCTTGCGCTTCATAGGCGCAGTTAAGCTTTTCTCTGGTCTTTTTGAAGTACCCTCAAAGACTAGGGTCGACCGCTCTCTCATACCTGGGGATGTTGGATTATATTTTTTAACTGCCACTTGAATCTACCTCAAAAAATTATTTTTCTATACGCCTTCAAAGATTGTAATACTATCACCTTCTTTTAAGGTTATATATGCTTTTTTTCTAAGCGGTCTTTTTCCTGCGTTCTTCCCCATACGCTTTAACTTGCCGGGAAGCCTATGTGTATTAACATTTGTGACCTTGACATTGAAAGCCTTTTCAATTGCTGTTTTTATCT
This sequence comes from Deltaproteobacteria bacterium, assembly GCA_023134165.1. Taxonomy (GTDB): domain Bacteria; phylum Desulfobacterota; class GWC2-55-46; order GWC2-55-46; family DRQE01; genus JAGLUZ01. The sequence continues at coordinate 5,832 of JAGLUZ010000120.1, forward strand.
CATTTTTATTGGCTTTAGGGTCAACCCAAAAGGCGTACTTTCCTTCAGCTCCAATAGCTGTTGCCTTCTCTGTTATTACAGGTGACTTTATTATGTGGTGAATCGTATTCATTAAATTATACCGCCTTGCCTAGCATTCCTTCGATCTTTTCTAGTGCTGATTTTGTAAAAACCAACTCATCATATCGAAGGATATCAAAGACATTTAGAGCTTTTACCTCAAGAAGTTTGAAGTTCTGTAGGTTTTTTGTAGCCCTCATAAGATTTACATTCTTTGAATCAATTACGACTAGTGCATTTTTAAGTTCTACGGTTGTAAAAGCCTCTAAAGCGAGCTTAGTCTTTGGTTCTGCAATCTCTAAAGAATCTAGAACCTTTATGCTATCTCCTTCAAGTTTAAACCTTAGAGCAGATTTAAGTGCACTTGCAACTGCTTTTTTTGGCATACTATAGGAGTAATCTCTTGGTTTTGGTCCAAAAGCAATACCACCACTTCTCCAGATTGGGTTGCTTTTAGTTCCAACCCTTGCTCGACCCGTACCTTTTTGCTTCCAAGGCTTTGCTCCACTACCGCGAACCTCACCACGAGTTTTGGTAGATGCTGTACCAGCTCTTCTGCAAGCTTGTTGCATCTTTACGGTCTCTTGCAAGAGCCCTTTATTAACGCGACCCTCAAAGACACTTTCATTTAGCTGAATCTTTGAGACTTTTTTACCGCTACTATTTATGACGTCTAATTCCATTTTATTTCTCTTCAACCTTATTTTCAGTCTTTTTTAGTACTTGAGGCTTTTTAAGAGCCTTCTTAATAACAAGTAATGAGTTGGTTGCACCTGGTACAGCACCCCTTATTAACAAGATATTCTCTTCTTTGTTAATGCCAACAACTTTTAGGTTCTGTATTGTTGATAATTTTCCGCCCATACGGCCTGGCATTTTCATACCTTTTATAACTCGCGACGGTGTTGCACTTTGTCCAATAGAGCCACCTGTACGACCATGTTTTGAACCATGACTAGCAGGGCCTCCAGAAAAGCCCCATCTCTTCACAACTCCAGCAAAGCCACGACCTTTGGAGTTTCCACTGATATCAACAAACTCACCAACCTCAAAGATATCAGAGCAATTCACAACACTTCCAGTCTTATAGGAATCAAGATCTTGACCTGAAAATTCTTTTGTGTGGTAGTAACACTCTTTTCCAGACTTTTTAAAGTGCCCTTGCATTGGCTTTGTCGTTCTTGCTGATTTTTTCTCAGCAAAACCAAGTTGCACTGCCTCATAACCTTCTTTATCTAAGGTCTTCTTCTGA
>JAGLUZ010000121.1 GCA_023134165.1 Deltaproteobacteria bacterium
CTCTCTTGATACCTTAACTGATATTATGAAGACCCTTCGCCGTCCTAATGGTTGCCCGTGGGACAGAGAGCAAACCCCAGAGACCATAATCCCTTTCATAATTGAAGAAGCCTACGAGGTTATTGATGCAATTGAGACTGGAACTCCTAAGGAGCAGGTGGAGGAGCTTGGAGATTTACTCTTTCAGGTAATCTTTGTCTCCGAGCTTGCCAGTGAAAAAAACCTCTTTAATATCTCTGATGTTATTGAATCTTCAATTCAAAAAATGACTCGTCGTCATCCCCACGTCTTTGAAAAAAACACTACCCTAACCTCAAAGGAAGTTATCGCTAACTGGGGGCATATAAAAGAAAGAGAAAAGACTGAGTCCAACTCTAAGGATAACGACCAAGAAGACAAAAGCATCCTTAGTGGTATACCTGCCACTTTTCCAGCCTTACACAGAGCTCACAAAGTTAGCCAAAAAGTTGCAAAGGTTGGTTTTGACTGGCAATGTATAGACAAGGTGTTTGGCAAGGTCTATGAGGAGCTTAGCGAGCTTAAAGAGGCAATAAAAAACAAGGACGCAGAAAATACCGAAGAAGAGATTGGTGACGTACTCTTCACGCTCGTAAATCTAGCTAGGTTTGCACAAGTAAACCCAGAGAACGCACTAAGAAAAAGTACAAACAAATTTATAAACCGCTTTAGCTACATTGAAAAGAGCCTAAAAAAAGACAAAAAAGAACTTGGGAATACCCCACTTGAGGAGCTAGAGAGGCTTTGGGGTGAGGCAAAGAAAAGAGAAAAACCTGCAAATACAAACCCTTAAAAGATTTTCCCCACTCTTTGTGTAAAAGGTGTTGAAAAGTATGCGTTTGCAATGACGTAAAGGAGCGTTCTGTAAAGGGGTTCTGCAGTTTGCATAATTTTTAATCACCATTTTTCCCTGCTAAAACAGAGACTTACCTTGTTTATTGCGATTATTCAATTAGACTCACCTTTACTGCCTACTTTATTCACTTTTTTCACCACTAATGCTAGTAAAAACGTAACTTCTTCCACTTTTAATACCCTGCATACCCCAAAGTAGACTCCAACTCCAATTAAAATCTCAACACCTAGTACAATAATCTTTCCTAAAGTTCCAAGTGCGTTCCAATTAAATAAAAAACTCAGAGAATAAACGATTAATGCCATAAAGGTTGCCGCTATTATTGATTTTAGGGCATCCTTAAGTACACTACCAACCTTAAATGATCCAAATTTCACCTTTAGTACACCAAAAAGACATATCATATTAAGAAGTGCAGAGAGAGTTGTTGCCAGTGCAAGGCCACCGTGGCCAAGGGGTTTCATTAAAAACAAACAAGCCGCAATATTAAAGACAACTGTTATGAGAGCCACATAAAACGGGGTCTTTGAGTCCTTCATGGCAAAGAAGACACTCACAAGTATCCTTGAGGTTGCAATAGGTACAATTCCAAGGGCATAGAAGTAAAGTGCAAAGACAGTGCCACTTACCTCAGTAGCACCAAACGCACCTCTTGCAAATAAGAGCTCCACTATATGCACACCCAAGATACAAAGACCTATAGTTGCAGGAATCGTAACAAGATTTGTGAGTTTCAGTGAAAAAGAAAGGGACTCTTTAAAGGACTCATAATCTTTTTTTACGGCAAACTCTGAGAGACTTGGAAGTACTGCCGTTGCCACAGATACGGCAAAGATACCGAGCGGAAGTTCAATTAAACGCGAGGCATAGTAGAGGTATGAGACACTACCCTCAATAAGTTCAGAGGCAAAACGCAGGACTATGATATTATTTAATTGATAAACACCGATACCAAGGGCGGCCGGAGCCATAAGGATGAATACTTTCTTTATTGCGGGATCTCCTAAGATAAATAGAGGCCTTGGTAGCATCCCGTATTTTTTAAGAAAAGGAAGTTGGATTACAAACTGCAAAAAACCGCCAATGAGGACACCCCAAGCAATGGCATAGACTGGCTCATTTAATATGGGTGATAGCAACAGTACAGAGACAATAATAGAAATATTAAAGAAAATCGGGGAGAGTGCTGGTGCGGTAAAGTGTTTAAAGGAATTTAAGACCCCCATAGACAGAGCCATTAGCCCGATAAAGACCATATAGGGGAACATTAATCTTGTTAGGTTTGTCGCAAGCTCAGCCTTTCCAGGGGAGGCTGAAAACCCAGGGGACATTAAAGCTATAAGGTTTTCAGCAAAGATAACTCCAAGGACAGCTAACAAGGTAAGCATTATAAAGAAGATTGTAAAGGCACCAGATACAAATCTCTCGGCCTCGGCTCTAGTCTTTTTTTCAAGCACTTCAGTAAAGACAGGGACAAAGGACGGGGTAAGTGCACCTTCACCGGCAAGCCTCCTGAGCAGGTTTGAGACCCTAAATGCAACAAAAAAAGCGTCCGCCACAAAGCCAGCGCCAAAGAAAGCCGCTATTATTGCGTCCCTCAGGAAACCAAGAACTCGACTTACGAGGGTCGCAACCCCCATAATACCAGCCCCGCTTGTTATATTTTTTTTAATTGACACCTAAGATAAAACCTCATAATAAATAACTTGACAATTACCAGGAAAATAACATAAAATACCGACTTATAAATTTTGGAGGAGTAATTAACTTGGCTAATCATAAATCAGCAATAAAAAGACTCAGGCAAAGCGAGAAAAGAAGGCTTAGAAATAATTCCATTAAGTCTGCTATAAAGACCGCTATAAAGAAAGTTCGCACTTCAATTAGCGACGGAAACTCTGACGAGGCAACCCTAAACCTTAAAAAAGCCGCTTCCTTACTAGACGCCGCTGTTACTAAAGGCGTACTTCATAGGAATAATGCTTCTAACAAAATCTCTCGCCTTACTGTTGCTACAAACAATACAACAGCAAAGTAATTTTTTTAAAATCAGACTTTAAGAACCACCTTAAAGAACCATAAAGATCAAGTAGGTCTTTGTGGTTTTTTTATACCCGAGCCAAACCACGACTCTCTCTTCCACCTCAGACGCCGACGCCTGCACACGCCTCAATGATAAGCCTTGGTAGCACCATATTCTTTGGAATTCCACTAGACTTTATATCCGTATCAACTTGGCGAAGTTTGTAGATAATATCTATCAACTCTCGCCCTTTAATTTTTTCACAGATACGAGTATAAGATGCTACCTTGTCACCCCTGATGCGAAGCGTTCTGGCAAGAGCCTGCCCGCTTTGCCCCTTGGCTAGTAGTGCCTTTACCTTTATAAGTATCCTAAATTGCCAAGCAACTGCCCCTAATACCTTAAGAGGTTCTTCACCCTCAAGTTTTGCAAACCTTGAGAAAGCAAGGGTCAAGTTTCTACTAGCAATTGCATCAGCAAGCTCAAAGGCCGTCTCCTCTTTGATATCTATTACAGAGGTCTCTACATCAGTTGACACTATCTCTTCTCGAGTACCAACGTAGAGGATTAGCTTATCTAGTTCACCCTTAATATCAGTGAGCATACCTCCTGTAGCATCAAGGAGCCTCTTAGCCGTCTCACTAGCTATTGTTTTACCCTCTTTCTTTGCGTAATCTATAACCCAACGCAAAAGCTCTCTATCGTCAAGCGTGTAGTACTGCTTTACCCCACCGGCCTTATCTATTGCCTTAAAGAAGGCAGAGGTCTTTGTCACCTTCCACCCCTTTGCCAAGAAAACAAGCACAGTCGAGGGTGCGGGATTCTTTACGTACTCCAAGAACCCCTTGCAATCTGTGGCCTTTAGGGATTCTGCCCCCTTAATAATAACAATTCGCTTTTCTGCAAAGGCTGGGAGCGTATTTGCAACCATCACCACCTCGCTAGCGTCCATCGGGTTTAACCTGTCCCCAGCGTAGTAACAACTGTAATTCATTGAGTCAAAACTACCACCGCCAAGGACTAGCCCCTTTATACGTAAAGACTCTTCCTCAGTCAAAAAATACTCATCACCAAAGAGAAAATAAACAGGCTTTAACTTGTTTACATCAGAGTTACTCATTAAATTTATCCGTATCCTTCTCTGTCTCTTTATTTTCTTTCAAATCTTTTTTCAAAATAGCCTTCTCTATTAGGTCACCAACTATTTGCTCCCTAAGAGTAAGTGCAACCTCTAAGGCGAGAGCCTCAAGTGCTAAACGCTCCCGCTCTTTGGTAATGGCAATGCTTAGGGTGTCTACCAAAAAATCTTCTGTTCCGTAGATTGCCTCACTTCTCCAGATAAATTCTCCGTCACTTGTTCTCTTTAATTTAAAGGAGGTAGTGACCTTTAATTGATACTCAAGTACAATGTCTCTTAGGTCATATGATACGGGGATTAATTCGTACTTGTTAATTGCACCTAAGAGTACGGCATCTGAGGCGTCTTCGTTATCGGCTATTTTGATAAAACTTGAGAACTCACTAACTACTGCAGAGGTGATAAAGGACTCCACGTGCGCCCTATCTCCGTTATTATCAATAACAGGGATTGCCAAGGACTCAATCCCTGTGCTTGCCACCCAGTCCCTACCAGAGACGTGGAGGCCACAACCACAAAGAGTAATTAGGAGAAAGAGAATAACTATGAGATTAACTCTACGTCTCACTTTGCAACCACCACATTTACGAGTTTACCTGGGACGTATATAACTTTCTTAATCTCTTTATCAAGTGTCCACTCTTTTATCTTTGAATCATTTAATACGAGTTTCTCAACCTCAGCCTTGGTAACACTAGCAGAAACCATAAGCCTTGCCCTTAGCTTCCCGTTTATCTGACAAACAAGCTCTAGCTCATCTGTTACAAGTGCGCGCTCATCAAAGGAAGGCCACGGGGTCTTATATAGTGGCACCTCGGAGCCAAGAGCCTCCCAAAGTTCTTCAGCCATGTGAGGGGCAAATGGGGAGAGGAGCAAGACAACAGCCTCAATTGCAGCGCGAAAAACAGCTCCTGAGAGTTCTTCGTCAATGTCCTTATTCTCACGCCACTTGTCTTGGTATAATAAATTTGTAAGCTCCATAACAGCACTAATAGCCGTATTAAAATGAAAACGCTCTTCTATATCACCACTTACCTTTTTTATGGTTTTGTGTGTAGCACGGTGGACTTCCCCTAGAAAACCCTCTAGCTTAGCTTCCCCTGCATATGGGGTTGCATTTTTTAAGGTCTCGATATTTTCATTAACGAGCCGCCACACTCTACTTAAAAAACGGTAAGAACCCTCTACCCCATCAAGGTTCCAGTCTAGGTCACGCTCAGGCGGGGCGGCAAAGAGTGAGAAGAGCCTTGTTGTATCTGCACCGTAACGCTCAATTATGCCGTCTGGGTCAATGGTGTTTTTCTTTGACTTGCTCATCTTCTCAACAGAGCCAACTGTCACTGGTTTTTTGCACCTCACACACAGTCCGTTCTCATCACGCTCCTCTGGAAGCAAGTACCCATGCTCTTCACACTTAAGTGTCTCCATGCAGACCATTCCCTGAGTTAGGAGGTTTTTAAAGGGCTCATCACAGTCAAGAAGTCCAATATCTCTAAGAGCCTTTGTAAAGAAACGAGCATACAAAAGATGCATCACAGCGTGTTCAATTCCACCGATGTACTGATCAACTGGCATCCAGAAATTTGCTTCTGTTTTATCAAAGGGTAAGTCCTCTAGGTCTGGAGATAAGTACCTTAAAAAATACCAAGAAGAATCCACAAAGGTATCCATAGTATCGGTCTCACGCTTTGAAACACGACCGCACTCTGGGCAATCCACCTTTGTAAAGGACTCAATATCAAGCGGGGATAATCCTGCGCCACCAAGCTCTACGCCGTCAGGCAAGAGAAGAGGAAGTTCTTTCTCTGGCACTGGAACGGCACCACAATCATCACAATAAATTATAGGTATTGGGCAACCCCAGTAACGCTGGCGGGAGATGCCCCAGTCTCGTAGCCTGTAATTAATCGACTCCTCGCCTTTTTTTGCCTCAGAAAGTAATCTTATTACAGCCGCCTTACCCTCAAGATTACTCGTACCATCAAGAGCGGCAGAGTTTACCATCACACCCTCACCAGTAAAAGCCTCTTCCATTGTATCTGGGGTAAGCTCGGTACCGGGCGGGTTTATAACAACCTTAATTGGTATCTTGTATTTTTTTGCAAATTCAAAGTCACGCTGATCATGGGCTGGGACAGCCATTACAGCGCCTGTTCCGTAACCCATAAGCACAAAATTAGCAACGTAAATAGGCACTTCTTCACCTGAGAGCGGGTTTAAGCAATACGCCCCTGTAAAGACGCCCTCTTTCTCAAAATCTGGTGCATCTAATGCATTCTTACCTTCTGCTTTAACTTTTTCAACAAAAGCACGAACCTCTTTGTCTCTATCTTGGGTGGTTATTTTTTCTACTAACGGATGCTCCGGGGCAAGGCTCATAAATGTTACGCCGTAGAGGGTATCTGGGCGAGTTGTAAAAATCTCTACAACCTCGCCTGAACCTAGTACAGAGAAAGTTGCCTTTGCACCAACGGACTTTCCTATCCAGTTCTTCTGCATCGTAAGGACGCGTTCTGGCCACCCTGGGAGTTTCTCAGTAAAATCCAGGAGTTCTTCGGCGTAATCCGTAATTTTAAAGAACCACTGCTCAAGTTCACGGTCTATTACCTCGGACTCACATCTCCAACAAAGGCCGTCCTCGACCTGTTCATTTGCAAGAACCGTTGAGCAATCAGGACACCAATTCACAGAAGATTTCTTCTTATATGCAAGGCCTTTCTCTAAGAATTTAAGGAATATCCACTGACTCCACTTATAGTACTCAGGCGTGCAACTCGCCACCTCGCGCGCCCAGTCATAGCTAAGCCCCATCCTCTTTAATTGGGCTCGCATAAAATCAATATTCTCATGTGTCCAGGCCTTTGGATGAGTTCCGTGGGCAATGGCGGCGTTCTCAGCAGGGAGTCCAAAGGAGTCCCAACCCATGGGGTGTATTACATTCTTTCCACGCATCTTAAAAAAACGAGCAATGACGTCACCAATAGAGTAATTACGAACATGACCCATGTGAATCTTCCCAGAAGGGTAGGGGAACATCTCAAGGACATAGTACTTCTCCCCGCTACAATCTTTATCAGCTACAAAGGCATTTGATTTTGCCCATAAAGTTTGCCATTTTTCTTCAATTTTTTTATGTTCGTATTTTTTCATCTCTCTCTTTACCTTCTTTCTTAAAAGCCTCGTAAAGCTCTTTATTGTATAAGGTTTTTTAGCATATAAAGATTTATAATACAAATTAAAAGGGGCTTGCCAAAGGCAAACCCCTAAAAAAATAAACTTTTAAATATTTATACTAACTCACACCTTGCCTCTAGTGAGCATCCTCTGTTTTTCTCTCTTTTAGGCCGCAAATACAAGCAAGCCCTGTTAGGAGGAGAGCCGCCACAATTGAGATAGCACCAATTATAGTAAACTTAAAGGCAAACCCTACGCCAAAGACGATTCCAAGATATAGCATGCCTGAATGAAAAATAGCACCCATCAAAAAAAGTATACTTAGTATTTTTTTATACATTACAGGTATGGCAAGCATTAAGAGCACAACACCTGCAACTATATTTAAGAGCGACTCAAGATTGCCGTGAGCATGCACGGCACTGCCGATTGTTCCGAGCTTTTTTTCAGTTTCAATATGATTCATAATTCCAATAACAGCTGGCCCAACAATCATCGCAGGATTTTCAACACCTGCAAAACCACTACTAAGCCCTTTGCGAATATCTTCAACTGCATTCTTTGTCTGAGTATGAGCAGGACGATGATCCCCCTTGGCGGGAAGAAGCACCGCAGGCCCTAAGATGGCTGTAAAAGCAAAGTAGATAAAACCAAAGATAATATTAATCTTTCCGTGAAATAGACCGTGAAAAAAACTCTTACACTTACCACTTGATTCGCAACTTGACACAAGAACCTCCTTCAGCTAATTAAATTAAAAAAAGCTACTTCTCTAACTCTTTCCATTCCTCATCAGTAAAACGTTTTTTTCCGTGAAACATAGCAAAAATTATCCTATGAGTCTCAGCAAACTCATGGACTAGCACTGCAAAGATATGGGCAAAGATAAAAAATATAAAAACAAAAAAACCAACTTCGTGCGCTTCTTCAAATATCTCTTCAAATATTTCTTCAAAAAAACTTTCTTCGTCTTGCTCTCCACCCCCATCATTATTTTCATCAAGAAGGCCATCGCCACCCTCATAAGCGTAAGCAAACGAAAACAATTGAACTGAAGCTCCCTCATCATGAGAATCCAAAAGCATGACTCCGGAGGTTATCTGAAGTGCAGCGACAAAAAAGAATGCCAAATAAATTGGACCCGCAAAGGTGTTGTGTGCCTTATAGAGCGGAGCTTTACCGCGAAGGAAACTTAGATAGAATTTAATCGTATCAAAAAAAACTTTTCGTTGCGGGGGTTTTATAGGAACCATATCCCGCCAACTGGCCGTTGGTGGGCCAATAAAGAGCCAAAGGATTCTAACTAGGATTCCAGCACCAAAAAGATAACCCACTACACCATGAATATCAATTAAGGTATCTTCAAGACCTTCAGAGAGGCTATCCTCAAAGAACATAAAGAGCGCACCTACCCCAACCTGAATAAAGGTAGTGAGTGCTATCCACCAATGAAGCCCCCTCAAGAGGGGGTCCCAGACATAACGAAGCTTATTCTCCACTTGAGCTTCCATAAAAAAACACCTGCCTTTTAATTAATTTATTAGGATATCATAAGAATTACTATAGACTATAGCAGAAAAAAAAATAGAAGAGACTATAACTTCAAGAGGCTTAGAACCTCACCTACTGCGTCTTTGACCTTAACCAAGGAAGCTTCCTTAGAGATACGCTCTTTTACCTCAACAGAGCCCTCGGCAAGGGTCTTTGGCCCTATGACAATCCTAACTGGAAGACCAAGCAAATCAGCGTCATTAAACTTCACGCCTGCTCTCTCTTTTCGGTCATCTAACAAAGGCTCTAGACCTTTCTCAGTAAAGGCCTCGTATAACTCAGTACCAACCCTTACGGATTCTTCGTCCTTGATATTTACTAAAACAATATGCACCTTAAAAGGAGCAAGCTGGAAAGGCCAAATAATACCATTCTCGTCGTGATTTTGTTCAATAGCAGCGGCCGCTATCCTTCCTATGCCAATACCATAACATCCCATAATCATTGGCTTTTCTTTGCCGTTCTCATCCAAAAACTTTGCCCCCATTGACTCACTATACTTTGTGCCAAGTTTAAAGATATGACCAACCTCTATACCTCGGCGAAGCTCAAAGACTCCGTCGCATTTTGGGCAAAGGTCACCTTCTGTGGCTATTCGCAAGTCAAAGTACTTGGCCTTAAAGTCACGCTCTGGGACGACATTCTTTAGGTGAATGTCAACCTCATTACCCCCAACAACACAGCTTGAGAGTTCTCGTACACCAAAATCAGCGTATACTGAGATGCTAACCCCAACAGGGCCAGCAAAACCTGTTGGAGCGTTTGTCACCTCTGTTATGAGTGCGTCTGTTGCAAGTGTTACCTCATTTGCCTCAAGTACACGCATTAACTTTGCCTCGTTTAAATCTTGATCGCCTCTAAGGAGTACCGCAACCAGGCCTTTCTCGTCCTTATCTTTTTTAAATTCATAGATAAGGGTCTTTACAAGTTCGGCCTTGGAAAGCCCTAAAAACTCACTAACTTCTTCTATGGTTTTTTTATTTGGTGTACTTATCTTCTCTATAGTAGGTAAATTCTCTTTTGATAAGACTTCGTCTTTTGGTTGCCTAATCTCTGCCCGCTCAACATTTGCCGCATAATTGCAGGTAGTGCAACTAACAACAGCGTCCTCGCCAGTATCCGCAAGAACCATAAATTCGTGAGAGAAAGAGCCTCCTATATTACCAGCCTCTGCCTCAACAGCTCTAAACTCTAGGCCGCAACCCTCAAATATACGCGAGTAAGCATCATGCATGCTTTGGTACTCTGCATTAGCACACTCATCCGTTGCGTGAAAAGAATAAGCGTCCTTCATGATGAACTCACGCCCTCGCATAAGGCCAAACCTTGGGCGAATCTCATCACGAAACTTTGTCTGTATCTGATAAAGGTTTAGAGGTAGTTGCTTGTAGGAGCGAACCTCATAGCGAACCATATCAGTTACAATCTCTTCATGCGTTGGGCCAAGACAAAAATCACGACCATGTCGATCCTTTAAACGCAAGAGTTCTTTACCGTAAAAATCCCACCTTCCGCTCTCCTTCCAGAGTTCTGCTGGCAAGACCGAGGGCATTAAGACCTCCTCTGCTCCAGCCCTCTTCATCTCACGGCGAACCACAGTCTCAACGTTTCTAATAACCCTAAGCCCAACTGGGAGCAGGTTATAGATACCAGCCGCCACCTTTCGTATAAGGCCAGCGCGTAGCATTAACTTATGACTTGCCACCTCAGCATCTGATGGGGATTCCTTTAAGGTTGGTAAAAAAATACGAGATTGACGCATAACTTTCCTCTTTATTCTGCCTATATAAATTTAATAAAAAAATAAAAAAAGAGGGGAGCACTCTCCCCTCCGTCTTTATCTCTCTTTATAACTGTTAGAGATATTGCTCATTCTCTATAATCTCAGATGAACTTCTTAGTTCATCCAACCAATCAACCACAGCTTCCTGCTTTTTCTTTGAGAGTAATTCCTCACCAAAGCTTGCTTTCTTCTCAGCAAAAAGAGCGTCCTTTACCTCTCTTACTTCCTTTAGTTTGAATACGTAGAAATCACCTCTATGGTCGAGAACTTCCTTAAAGTACGGAGCCTCTGGCTTTAGATCAAAGAAGCCTTCTCTATCACCAACGTAGGCTCCAACTTCTGGGATAAAACCACTAACCTTTGTAAAGAACTTGGTTGTGCTAGACGATAATTTTTCTGCCTTTAAAAGCTCGGCAAAGGACTCACCTTTTTTAAGTTTATCCAAGATGTTTTCTGCCTGTTTCTCTGCCGCTTCCGTTGCCTTTACGCCGCGAAGAGCGTCCCTAACCTCAACAGCGACGTCAGCAAATGGCGGGACATGTGGCTCTATTCTCTCGAGTATCTTTAGGATGTAAAAACCTTCTTTTGTATCCAGAGTGCCACTAACGCTACCGCTCTCTAAATTAAAGGCCGACTGCTTAAGTTTTTCATTCCTTACAACCTCTTCACTTGAAGTATTAGCAGAGAAAAGCCCTGTCGCTTTGGCAGTTACCCCTCTAGACTTTGCCTCTTCAACTAACCTAGCAACCTCTTTATCATCACTACCGCCACTATTAAAGACGTCATAGAGGGTTGCCATGATAGTGCGACCTTCGGTCTCTGCCTCCCCTGCTAAGAGTCTTGTCCTTATGGCTGGAGTTGCTTCTTTTAGAGACACAACCTTTGCCTCTTTTATATCAATAACTTTTATTATATGAAAGCCGTACTCAGTCTCAACTAAATCACTTATCTTTCCCTTGCCAAGCGAGAATGCAGAGTCCTCAAAGAGCCTTACCATCATGCCGCGACCAAACCACCCAAGGTCTCCGCCTTTTTGACCAGACCCTGGATCCTCTGAATGCTCTTTTGCAAGTTTTGCAAAGTTTCCACCACTACGAGCATTGGCAAGTATTCCCTCTGCCGCTACCCTTGCCTTATCACGTTCAGCTGTTGGGTCATCACCCTTCTTTGGACGAATAAGTATGTGGCTAGCCTTAACCTCTTTTTGCTTTGTATATTGCATCTTATTTTTCTCGTAATACGACGAAATTGCCTCTGC
>JAGLUZ010000122.1 GCA_023134165.1 Deltaproteobacteria bacterium
AAGAAGATATAAAAGAGATGTGCTCAGTTATTGGAGTAGATTCCGTTGAGGACTTACTTTGTTCTTTTCCAAGTGAACTCTTACTGAGCGAAGAGCTTAAATTACCAAAGGGTAAGAGTGAACAGGAGCTTAAAGAGAGCCTGACTCTCCTAAGTGAGAAAAATATAACGAGCGCTGAGTTTGCCTCATTCCTTGGCGGCGGTTCCTATAATCACTACACCCCTGCCGTTGTTGATAGTGTCCTCACAAAGGGCGAGTTCTTTACGGCCTATACGCCGTACCAGCCAGAGCTTAGCCAAGGTACACTTCAGGCCATATTTGAGTACCAGACCTACATCTGTCAGCTAACTGGAACGGACGTAAGTAATGCCTCGCTCTACGACGGAGCTTCTGCCTCGGCCGAGGCCGTGCTTATGGCCTTTCGAAGGACACGTAGAAAGGTTGCACTTATAAGTGGTGGCCTCCATCCTGAATATACTGAAACAATAGAGACATACCTTGGTGCAACCTCAGTAGAAGGCTCCCAAAGTAGTGACGGCCAAAACAAAGACAAAAAAATAATTAAAACCCCGCTCTCTCTAAAGAGTGGAAGAACCGATATTAAAGCTCTTAAGTCTCTGATAAACAAAGAGACGGCCTGCGTTCTTATTCAGTCCCCTAATTTTTTTGGTTCCATAGAAGACCTATTTGAACTTTCAAGGATAGCTCACGAAAATGGTGCGTTATTTATAGTTGTTGTAACGGAGGCTCTCTCACTTGCACTCCTAAAGCCACCTGGAGAACTTGGGGCTGATATTGTTGTTGGCGAGGCACAGTCCTTTGGGTGCGGCCTAAATTACGGCGGCCCTTACCTTGGTTTTATGGGTGTTAAGGACTCTATGCTTCGGGAGATGCCAGGTCGGCTCGTAGGAGAGACTTTGGACTCTGCAGGGCGTCGAAGTTTTTGCCTAACCCTTGCAACGCGCGAGCAACACATAAGGCGCTCCCGTGCAACCTCCAATATATGCACAAATCAGGGGCTTCTAGCCCTTGCTTGTACAACCTACCTCTCGGCTCTTGGTAAGGGCGGACTCATGAGGCTTGCAAGACTTAACCTCTCAAAGGCAGAGTACCTAAAGGCCGAACTAACGAAGATAAAAGGCGTAGAGGTCGCATTCTCCTCCCCTGTATTTAATGAATTCACGGTAAAGATTACAAGCAAGCTGAGTATAAAAGAGATACAGAAAAGTCTAAGCGAAGAGGGCATCTTTGGTGGTCTTTCTCTTGGTGAATTTTATCCAGAAAATAAAGAGCAAGAAAAAAACCTTCTTATAGCAGTAACTGAGATGAACTCAAAAGAAGAGATGGATAGCCTAGCAGGTCTTTTAGAAAAAATTTTAAAAAGATAAAAAACTAAATTAGTTTTACCAGCAGGTTTAGATAAATTTAAAAAATGGTCAATAAAGAAGAAAAATTAATATTTGAAAGGTCAAAGAAAGGTAGAACTGGTGTGGAGCCACCTTGCTCAGATGTCGGGGATGCTATACCAGAGGAGATTATCCCAAAGGGCTTTTTACGCTCGGATATAGTGGGCTTCCCTGAGGTGAGCGAGCTTGATGTGGTGCGGCATTTTACTACACTATCAGAGGCAAACTTTGGTGTTGACTCTGGTTTCTATCCTCTTGGCTCATGCACGATGAAGTATAATCCAAGGATAAATGAAGACCTTGCAAGGCTCTCTGGTTTTGCGGCACTACATCCATACGTGCCAGAAGAATTTGCACAGGGTGCACTTGAATTAATCTATGATCTTGAGGCTTACTTAAAAGAGATTACAGGAATGGCGGCTGTAACGCTTCAACCAGCGGCTGGGGCTCAGGGCGAGCTTGCAGGGATGCTCATCGCGAGTGCGTATTTTCGCGACAAGGGCGAGCACCGAAGCAAGGTTATAATCCCAGATACTGCGCACGGCACAAACCCAGCGACCGCAAATCTGGCGGGCTTTAAGGTCGTAAACCTAAAGAGTGGAAAGAAAGGAATCCTCGAGGCTCGAGACGTGGCAAAGGTTGTGGATACAGATACGGCCGCAATCATGATAACAAATCCAAATACGCTTGGTCTCTTTGAGAAAAATATTAGAGAGATTGCCGAGGTTGTCCACTCCAAGGGAGCACTTCTTTTCTGCGACGGTGCAAATATGAATGCCCTAATGGGGATTATGAAACTTGGGGATATGGGTGTGGATATGGTTCAGCTTAACCTCCACAAGACTTTTTCAACCCCGCATGGTGGAGGCGGCCCAGGGGCTGGCCCTCTTGGGGTGAAGGAAAATCTTATCCCTTATTTGCCCGCACCTCGCATTAAAAAAAATAATGAGGTCTATTCCTTTGAGGAAAAAAACACAAAATCAATTGGACGCCTAAAGGCTTTTTACGGAAACTTTTCAATCATGCTTCGAGCCTACGCCTATATTCAAGCCATGGGTGGCTTTGGCCTTCGTAAGGTTAGTGAGTCGGCCATACTCTCGGCAAATTATATCAAAGAAAGACTCAAAGAAACTTATCACCTGCCATTTAATGTGAGGTGCATGCATGAGTGTGTACTGACAGATAAGTTTCAAAAAAAATACGGTGCAACAACGCTTGATATTGCAAAGCGGTTAATTGATTACGGCTTTCATCCGCCGACGATTTATTTCCCACTCGTTGTTGACGGAGCTATGATGATAGAGCCAACCGAGACCGAGAGTCTAGAAGTGATTGATAGTTTTATCAGTGCCATGGAGAAGATTGCAAGAGAGGCAAGTGAGGCCGCAGAGCTTTTAAAGAACGCACCTTCAACGACAAAAACCTCGCGTGTAGACGAGACACTTGCCGCTCGCGTGCCAAAACTTCGGTGGAGACCAAAGGGGTAATATTTTTAAAAAGATACGGTCGTCTTACTTATAGAGTAGAGACTTAAAATTATCAAATAGATTTTTCCTGCAAGTTTTATATTCCCCCAAAAAAATCAAAATAAGCTGTAGGTGAAGTTGCCTTGCACGAGTATCTCATCGTCTTCAAAGTTATTAGGGAACTCACTAAACGGGGTGGCAAGTTTGAGTGCCGTTATAACGCCGTCATCAAGGGTCGGGTATCCGGATGATTTTACAAGCTTAAAGCTTTTTATCTTCCCACTTCTAGTAATTATAAAATCAAGTTGAAGCTTCCCTTGCTCCCCTTTTTTAATTGAGCTTAGGGGATAATCCCAGTACATATAATAAGAATTTTTTATCCCCAAGATGTATTTATAATATTTAGAATCAGAGACACTAAATCCACTCTCCATCTTTGTTGGTATTTTTGTAGCAAGATCGCCTTGACCAAGGACAAAAGTTTTTCGCTTGGGTGGACTCTCTCTTTGACCTCGACCAGAGTTTTTTAAGGCCTCACTCTTTCTTGTAAGCTCTAGAAGTCGCTCTTCTGTTGGAAATATTTTTTGCAACTTTATTTTGTTTGGTGGCTCCTCTTTTTTTTCGCTCTTGGTATTTGAAAGTTTTTTATTTTTCCCAGAATCAAAGTTACTCCCACTTGATATGGGTTTCTTTTGGTCTTCATTTTTTACAACTACAGTTTTATCCGAAGAAAGGCGTGGTTTTTCTTTTGGCACGTGAGTTGTGTCTTTTGTAGTAGGTGGCTCTGTGAGCTCGACAAAGACAGGAGGCGTAGTTGTATCTTTGCTCTCTTTAAATGTAAAGGGGTTAAAGAACAGGGCAAAGATAAGGCCTGCGTGGAGCAGGACAGATAAGGAAATAAAGAGTGAGAAAAGTGGAGAATTTTTTTTTGGATTAAATCTTTTTATTGACTTGTTTTGGGTCATCTGTCAACATAGGTTTATACGTTTGTTGTAGTTTTCGAAACTCACACTGCAAGCGAGCGTATTAATCCTGAAGAATGCGGAGGCACTAATGTTTGGTCTTGGAACTTTTGAGCTTGTTATCATACTTGTTATTATAGTCATTATATTTGGTGTGGGCAAGTTGCCTGAGCTTGGTGGTGGTATTGGAAAGGCTCTTCGTAATTTTAAGAAAGCAAGCGAGGATGGCGGGAGTGCTTCTGACGACCAAGAAGAAGAGCCATCTGATAGTGATAAAGAAGATGAGAAAAAATCTTAGCACTTTTGATTCTTACAAAAAAAAGCAAAATAACAAATTCTTAATTCCTAAGTATCCCCACTTGAACTGTAAATTTTTATATCAGTGGTAACCTTTAAAACAGCCCGTTCCCCTCGTAAACTATCTTTAAGTAATTAACCCAAAGTTTTTTGAGCAGGTTTTACTTAGAAAGTCCCAGCCTTAGCGGCTCCACTCAAAGCACCTTAAGGGTATATCTCAATTGAGGCCGAGGCCTGAGCAATGCCAGCAGGGGCTGTGGTGAATACAACCATCACTGAGGTTGAGGTCTTTGATGCGAGTGTCTCAAAGGGAGGTTTTTTGTATCGTTTTAATATCTGTGTTTTTGTTAGGGTTTTTAATTCTTTTACTGAGAGAATGGTACTAAGCCTTGATGTACTCTCTAAGATTACCTTGCCTTTTTTATCTTTTATTACACCCCTGATTTTTCTAATCTTTTGTGGCTTATCAAGGTTGTTCTTAATTGTTGCCTTCAGGGTAAAGATGGTACCAAGGGTCTCGTTCTCATAGTAGTCGCCTTTTAGGCGTGTAATCTCAACTGGTACAGTGGTAGGTTTTGTGCCAGTACTGTCCTTAATACTACTTATAACTCCGCCGAGTTTATTATCGATGATGTCATTTAAAGCAGGGACTTTGCCACTAAAGTATAGCCCTACTACTCCACCTATTATGATTAGTACTAGTATGGGAAGTAATTTGGAGCCCTTGCCAGAGCCACGGTGGGCTTTTTTCTTTTTTGCTTTTTTATCTTTTTTCTTTGGTTCTTCTTTAATTTCCTTGTCAGTTAGGCCACCAGCAAATAGGGTTGCCTCTGGATCTTCAGTTGTCTCGGCTGGAGTGTTACCTCCTGCAGTATCATCAACAGAGAAGACAACGGTCTTTTCATCTGGGGCTTCTATCCCACCGCCACCACTTGGGGCTTTTGCGTCGTCACTGAAGTTAAAGTCAAAATCACCAAAGGCTTCGTCACTACCACCACCTTCTGGGGCTGGAGCAGAAGTAGAAGCGTCACCTCCACCAAAGTCAAAGTCACCTTCTGGTGCGGGAGCAGGAGCGTCACCTCCACCAAAGTCAAAGTCACCTTCTGGTGCGGGAGCAGGAGCTTCACCTCCACCAAAGTCAAAGTCACCTTCTGGTGCGGGAGCAGGAGC
>JAGLUZ010000123.1 GCA_023134165.1 Deltaproteobacteria bacterium
GTGGACGCTCCCTGCAACCCTTGCAATTGCCCTGCACTCAGATTTAATTTATCGCCTCGTAAAGACTCCTGCCGGAGAATTAATTCTAGCCGAAGATCTAGTAAAGACCTGCATGAAAAAATTTGGTTTTGCTGAGGGTGATTTTGAGGTAACTGAAAAGACCTTCTTAGGTAGTGAGCTTGAGGGTTTGGTCTGCACTCATCCTTTTATTGAGCGAGAATCAAAGATATACACAGCGGATTTTGTAACAACAGAGGCTGGAACTGGGTGCGTTCACATTGCCCCTGGGCATGGTCATGATGATTACGTTCTTGGTCTAAAGCACGGCCTTGATACATATGCTCCAGTTGATAACGGCGGAAAATTTACAAAAGATTTTCCAGAATTTGAGGGACAATTTGTCTTTAAAGCAAACAGCGGGATAATTGAACTGTTAAAAGAAAAGGATGCATTTTTAAATGAAGAAGCCCTGACGCATTCGTACCCGCATTGTTGGCGGTGCAAGAGGCCTGTAATCTTTCGTGCCACAGCTCAGTGGTTTATTGCTATGGATGAGGGCGGGCTTCGAGAAAATACACTTAAGGCAATTGATACCGTTAACTGGGTACCAGATTGGGGAAGGGGTCGCATCTACGGGATGATAGAGAACCGCCCAGATTGGTGTCTCTCAAGACAAAGGGCTTGGGGTGTGCCAATTCCCGCACTAAGTTGCAAGGCCTGCGGAGAAAGTTTTCTAGATACAGAGTTAATGAAATCCCTAATTGAGCGAGTTAAGGTTGAGGGTGCTGACATCTGGTTTAGTGAAAACCTAGAAGATTTAATGCCAAAAGAGGTAAGTTGTAAGGACTGCGGAAAAAAAGGTACGCACCTAGACTTTGAAAAAGAAGATGACATCCTAGATGTTTGGTTTGACTCTGGCGTTAGTTTCTCTGCTGTTTGTGAGCAAAGGGAGGGGCTTAGTGATATTGCCGACCTCTATCTTGAGGGAAGTGATCAGCACCGAGGGTGGTTTCATTCTTCAATTCTTGCCTCTGTTGCAACCAGAGAACGCGCACCGTATAAGGCCGTTCTAACGCACGGTTTTGTGGTCGACGGCAAGGGACGAAAGATGAGCAAGTCTGTTGGAAATGTAATTGCCCCAGAAAAAGTAATTAACAAGTACGGAGCTGAGGTGCTTCGTCTCTGGGTTGCAAGTGAAGATTACCGTGACGAGATTCGCATCTCGGAGGAGATTCTAAAACGCACCTCTGAGGCATACAGAAGAATCCGTAATACTTTTAGGTACATCCTTGGAAACCTAAGTGACTTTAACCCAGCGACAGATAGGGTGGAGTACTCAAAGCTTAGCGAGCTTGACCGTTTAACACTACTTCGGCTCTCAAAATTAAATAAAAAAGTCACCGAGGCTTATGATAATTTTCAATTTCATACGATCTTTCATTCTGTGCATAATTTTTGCTCTGTAGATTTGAGTGCCTTCTACCTTGATATTATAAAGGATCGCCTCTATACCTCAAAGGCGGGTTCAACCCTTAGACGCTCGGCACAAACAACGATGCATTATGTGCTTGATAGCCTCCTTAGACTCCTTGCTCCAGTACTTGTATTTACAACTGATGAGGCGTGGGGCTTTATGCCAAAGGACTCAGGGTCGAGCTCGGAGGATAGCATCCACTTGGCTGGAATGGCAAAGAGTAGGGAGGAGTGGAAGGACGAGACGCTCCTAACAAAGTGGGACGACCTCTTAATTATAAAGGACGTCTTTTCAAAGGCACTAGAAGAGGCAAGAAAGGATAAGGTCATAGGGCATTCTCTTGATGCAAAGGTTGGTATCTTCTTTACCTCTGAACCTTCTGAGGAAGTTACAAAAAAACTTCAAGAGAAAAACTTTAATACAGAGAATATAAAGGAATTTGTAGAAGAAAACCTAGAGGCAATAAAAGATATTTTAATTATTTCCCAGATTGAGATTATAGCTAATGAGCCAGATAGCAAAGCGGCTAGCAGTGGAGTTCCAGGCATGTTTGCGGTTGTCTCAAAAGCTAGTGGAGATAAGTGTGAGAGGTGCTGGATGATAAGCACCGAGGCTTGTAAGGATACCGGGTTATGCAAAAGATGCGCAGAAGCTATAAAGTAGTCGCGTTAATTATTTTCGCTGTTGTTATCTTTGATCAAATAACAAAGGTCTTGGCACTAGAGGGGATTAATCCTTACAACCCAATAGAGATTATTCCAGGTTTTTTTAACCTTGTGCTTGTTATGAACCCAGGAGCAGCCTTTGGTATATTTAATGACGGAGGAATGCTACGCACAATTTTTTTAATTAGCACCTCTGTTCTTGCACTGATTTTAATCGGTGTATTTATCAGGCAATCTACGGATAAGGTAACAGAGGTTGCACTTTCTTTAATCGCTGGCGGGGCAATTGGAAACCTAATAGATAGGGTTCGCTTTGGCGAGGTTGTTGATTTTTTAGATATTTACCCTGGCGGGTATTTCAACAACTGGCACTGGCCAGCATTTAATATCGCAGATAGTGCGATAACAATTGGGGTGGTGCTTGCCATAGTTGGTCTTTATTTGGCAGAAGAACCAAAAAAAGAAGACGAAGACTAGACGGCCTTTGGGGCTCGGAGTTATGAGTTGGTTTTGGTCTGTAAGTTTTTTTGATGTTGAGGTGGTATTAAAAGGGAGTGTTGGGTTTGCTGACTACGGGAGTTGATAAGCTAGCATGGTCAGGCAGTTCAAGGATTTAGGCACTAGAAAACTAAGAACATTTTTTTTCAATCCCCTTCGTCACCGCCTTATTCAGCAGTACCAAATTTTTTAATCTCTTCAATGGCATAGTTTTGAATATATGCGGCATCTTCTGCCCTAATCTGGGTAAACATTACGCCGAGCCCTCCAAAACGGTTATCTTTTCCACTTACTGTCGTAGCCCATTTTAAAATTCCAGTTGCCTCAATTTTTTTATCAACACCTGGTAAGTTGAAACGAAATTTAAGGATAGTTCCCTCTTCAAGGTTTTTTGTCGTTTTTAGGAAGAGCCCTGTGGAGCTGATATTTATAATTATGCCTGTCTCAAAGCTACCTTCCTCACCAAAATCAGTGGCAATCATGCACGGGGCTCTGTCAGCAACTCGTTCAAAACTTATTGAGGGAAAGAGGAGCTTATTTACACGAAAGAGGATATCATCTGGGGAGGATTCCTTTGAGAGAACGCTTGTTACGGCTCCGCCGTCAATCTTGTTTACGGCATCGGCTGGCTCATAGGCTCCAGAAACAACAAGCACGGGGAATTTTCCGTCAAGGCCTTTTGCTTGAATCCAATCGATTACACCAAAACCATCAAGGCGTGGCATTTCAAGGTCTAGGATAAGAAGATCAAAGCCAGTTGGATTTTTCTCTAACTCTTCAGTTGCTTCAACGCCATCTTCGACGGCTGTGAGATTGTGTCCTGCGTCAAGGAGGATGTCCCCTAGCTTTTCCCTAAAGAATTCGGAATCATCAGCTAGGAGTATGTTACGAGAGTGAGATGTCTTCAAATTGTTACTTCCTCCGTACTTTTTACGTCAAGATATTTTTGCCGCAAAAATAAAAAACTTTTACGAATGCTTGGTCTTAGTGAATCAGCACCTTACTCTTCTCTTTTGTGATGAACTCGCTAATCAACCCTTGGTCTTTATCATTAACTGAAGAGAATGTGATGCCAGAGCCACCAAAAAGATTCTGTGTTGTTCCAGGCGGGGTGGACCACTTGACCATGCCCTTTAGCTTAAAGATATTTTGCTGCACCCCTGGTAGTGAAAATCTAAGTGTTACTGCCGTACCTGTTAGGAGATCCATCCTTGTGTGTAGAAAAAGACCAGTTGGGCTTATATTAAGCAAGAAGCCGGTATACCTTTCCTTTCCAATGATAAAATCCACTGGAGCAGAGACCGCAACTCTGTTCTTGATGCGCTCTATATTTTTTTCTGGATAAACTAGGACGTTTGTTCTGTGAAGAACCTGCTCTGGGGTAAACCCCTTGCTCATAAGCCCCTTAACACCAAGAGCTTTTAGCCGTTGCACGACGGTATCTGGCTCGTAGGCTCCAGTTATGACGAGGGTTGGGAATTTATCAGTTAAGTTTTTCTTGGCCATCCATTCGAGCACTTCAAAACCGTCTGTATTTGGCATCTGCAAATCTAGGATAAGAAGATCAAAAGAATCTGAGGAACTCTCAACCTTGGCGATGACCTCTGCACCATCAATTGCGATGACCACATTATGGCCAGCCTCAATAAGTATGGCACTAAGTTTTGTTCTAAAGAATACCGAATCATCGGCAAGGAGTATATTTCTTGGATCCCCTGTTATCATTGAGTGTCCCTTTTTTTGTCTCAGAAATTGTATTTAATCAATATATATTAACTTAACTTGTAGATTATAACCCACCAAGCGAGGTAATGCAAAGACTCAGGGTTATTTTTTTTCTTCCTCTTCTGCGTCTTTTTTTGGGTACTCCCAAGTTGCGTACTTGCAAGTTGGATACTTTGAACACCCGTAAAAAGTACGCCCTCGTTTTGATCGTTTTTCTACGAGCATGCCGTCGCACTCAGCCTCAGGGCATTTAACCCCAATGGAGAAAGATTTTGTGCCCTTACAATCTGGGTATGCAGTGCAGGCCAAGAAGCGCCCAAAGCGGCCGTTCTTTACAGTCATCGCAGAGGAACATTTGGGGCATTTCTCATCAGTCTTGTCAGCATCTGGATCTCGCTCAACCCTTGTGATGGTACCGTCCTCAGTAGTAGAAAAATCACTCGTACTCTTACACTCTGGGTATCCTGTGCAGGCTAAAAATTTCCCTCGCCTGCCCCATTTTATAACCATCTCACTGCCGCATTTCTCACACTTTAGGTCTGTCTTCTCAGCCTCAGCCTTGACATTCTTCATCTCGACCTTTGCCTTCTCTAGGTTCTCCTTAAAGGGCGTATAAAAATCCTTCATAACGCCAACCCAGGGGAGTTTTCCCTCCTCTACTTGGTCGAGTTCGTCCTCTAGATGGGCAGTGAATTCAGCATTTAAAATCTTTGGAAAACTCTTAACCAAAAGCTCTGTTACGAGTTTTCCAAGCTCTGTTGGACGAAGCCGCCGGTCCTCTTTTAAGACGTACTCACGGTCAATGATGGTTGAGATAATTGAGGCGTAAGTCGAAGGTCGTCCAATGCCTTTTTCCTCAAGCTCCTTAACAAGGGTAGCCTCAGTAAACCTCGGCGGTGGTTTGGTAAAGTGCTGAGTTGGGGTAACTTCCTTTGCCTCATGGCTTTCTCCCTCTTTTAGGGGAGGTAGAACTGCGTCCTTCTCAACGACCTCGTCCTTGCCTTCTTCGTAGACAGCTATAAAGCCTGGAAATTTAATTACAGATCCAGCCGCAGTAAAGGTATAGTCCTTAACCTCCATTGCGATGCGAGTTTGGTCAAGTATTGCAGGTGCCATCTGTGAGGCAACAAAACGATTCCAGATAAGATGATAGAGGCGGTACTGTTCCTTAGAGAGGAACTTTTTTACAACCTCTGGGGTATTTATAATTGAGGTCGGACGAATTGCCTCATGAGCGTCTTGCGCGCGTTTCTTGGATTTAAAAAAATTAGGTTTCGTAGGTAAATAATCCTTGCCGTAGGTCTCGGTAATATAGCCTCGGAGAGCAGTGATTGCCTCATTTGAGACGCGCGGAGAATCTGTACGCATATAGGTTATGAGGCCAACTGGGCCTTCCTTTCCCATCTCAACACCTTCGTAGAGTTGCTGGGCAAACATCATGGTTTGTTTGGCAGAAAAGGAAAGTTTGCGTGAGGCCTCTTGTTGAAGTTTGCTCGTTATAAAAGGTGGGAGCGGGTTTCTCTTACGCTCTGTTGCCTTTACAGAGGTAATAGAAAAAACCTCACCCTTGATATCTTTTAAGATATTTGTTGCTTCAGTTTCATTATGTATCTCAATTTTTTTACTATCTTTTTTTGCAAGTTTTGCACTAAAATTTTCAAAGGCTGCTGTGATAGACCAGTACTCTTTTGGCTTAAATGCCAATACCTCGGCCTCACGATCGCAGATTATTCGAACAGCAACGGATTGTACTCGCCCGGCACTTAGGCCTCTGCGAACCTTATCCCAAAGAAGTGGGCTTACCTTATAGCCAACAATGCGGTCAAGAATGCGCCGTGCTTGCTGAGCCTGGACCTTATTTGTATCTAGTGTCGTTGGGTTTGCAAGAGCCTCTTTTATCGCACTCTTTGTAATTTCGTTAAAAAGGACGCGGTGGAATTTGTAGGGATAGACCTTTGCCTTGGTTGCGGTTTTTTTTACACTTGCTTTTTCAGACTTTGTATTTGGGTTTCCTGTTAGTGCTTCCTGGATGTGCCAAGCAATGGCCTCGCCCTCTCTATCAGGGTCAGGTGCGAGGTAGATATTTTCAACACCTTTGCTTGCTTTCTTAAGCTCTGCAACGACCTTAGCCTTACCTCGGATGGTCTCATAAAAAGGCGAGAAGTCGTTTTCTATATCAACGCCAAGGGAGGATTTTGGAAGATCCAATATATGACCAACAGAGGCTATAACAGAGAAATCTCGGCCAAGGTATTTGTTTATTGTCCGAGCCTTGGCTGGACTCTCAACTATTACGAGTGATTTTTTCATGGATTAAGTTTATCCTTTTTTTAGGGTTTTCTTATAAAGTGTTTGCCTGGCATCTGCTCAATAAAACCACCAAGTTCCATCTCTAAGAGCAGTGCTGAAACTTTTTCAATTGGTAGCTCGGCCTTGCTTGCTATTTCGTCTATGTGAATTGGATTGTCGTCTATAAAGTCATCAAGTATTGTGCCGCTTTTTCTCCTAAGTGGTCTTTGTTTTTTTGTCTTTAGGGCAAGGGTGATTTGCTCTTGTTTTTGCTTTGTATTGCCCTGATTTGCTAAAGAATTATTTGCTGAAAAATCTATACTCCTTGAAATCTGAAGTGCGAGGGGTTCTATGATGTCTCTTGCTTCTGTAACAAAATGAGCCCCGTCTTTTAGGAGTTTATTTGTGCCTGTGCTGTACTGTGAGGTTGCTCTGCCTGGCAGGGCAAAAACCTCTTTTCCACACTCTGTTGCGTGTGTAACTGTCATCATTGCCCCGCTCTTGAGCGGAGCCTCAACTACAAAGACCCCAAGTGAGAGTGCACTTATAATCCTATTGCGTGTTGGAAAATTATAAGCAAGTGGTGAGGTACCAATCGGGAACTCACTTATTACAGTACCTTTCTCAGCTATCTCGGCGTAGAGTTTTTTATTCTCGGGCGGATAAACTACATCTATTCCAGAGCCAAGAACAGCTATTGTGTATCCTCCTCCTAGGAGTGCACCTCGGTGTGCGGCACTGTCGCAGCCCCTGGCCATGCCGCTTACTATTGTGATGCCAGCCTCGGCAAGTTCCTTTGCAATGATCCTTGCCATGGAGAGTCCGTACTCTGTTGCCTGCCTTGTGCCTATGATGGCAACTGTTGGAGAGAGCTCGGTGCAAAGCCCATTTGAGGCACCTAAGGTGTATATCAATAAAGGAGGGGTTGGGCTCTCAAGCAAAAGTCGTGGATAGTTTAGGTCTCCGATGGTGAAGACCTGAGCTCCAAGTTTTTTGCTCTTTAAAATCTCTTTCTCTGCCCAACCAAGGTCGTCTTTGGTGATGAGCTCTAGGGGTGAGGACTCATTTAAAGGGTTTTCCCGCCCCCCTTTGGTGCGAAGTTTTACAGGACGTTCAAGGATATTAAATAAATCAAAGTTATCTTTGGTATTTAGAGCAGTGAGTGCTTCGTCACGGATAATCTTACGAAGTGTGCTGATGCTGATCCCTCTTACCCTGCTAAGGGCAAGGAGGTATAGAAGTTCTTTACTCTCCATAAGATTTTTTCTCGGGTCAAACTTTAAAAAAGCCCAAGCACTGTAAAAGCACTTGAGACTTTTTTTGTAATTGGCTGTAAGGGTCTATGATGGCAGTTACTGTGTAAGCTTTAAGGCTAATTAATGTTTTTCTCAAGCTTCTATAGCCTGGTACACCCACCCATGTTTTTTCTTGTAACCAAGCCTACTTAGTTTTCAAAATTGCCAACTTCCTCTTTGGTCTCTCTAGCAGGCTATCCACCAGCCCACTTTAGCCTTGTAAGCCTCGTTTAGGTCTTTATCTTAAATTCAACCTACTTTAATTCTGTAGGCCCAATTAAATCCTTTTTGCAGTCAAGCCCACTAGTAG
>JAGLUZ010000124.1 GCA_023134165.1 Deltaproteobacteria bacterium
AGAGATTGGCCTGACTTATAACGGCACTATCAATTGGGGTCGTCTCACCAAGGGTCACAGTGAATAACCCGTTAATAACATCAATACCAACTTGCGTCTCTGTCCAAAGCGTATTACCTGCCGCGTCTGCGTCATATATCGCAAAGGTAATATCCTCTGTACTATTTAAAGATGTCCCAGCACCATCAGTTAACTTACCTTGGTAGGTCATGGTTGTTGGAACCTCAGCACCAGCGTAAGCAGAAAAAATAAAAACAAAACATAATGCAAAAATAAAACTTTTAATTAATCTCACGATTTTCACTCTCCTTATTTGTCTTAATATTTTTTTTAAAACAAGACTTTAAATCTAGAACCTCTACAAATTTACTTTTGCTTCCTTATCTTTTGGTGCCCCCTGCTCCACCCTTCTACTTACCCTTTGCACCAAGGAGTGCCTTTATCCTAGATTCAAATATAGCAAATGGCTGAGCTCCAATAATTTTCTCACCGTCGATTATATCAGGGCTCGATTTACCTATAACAAAACTTGGTGTGCCTGTAATTCCAATTGCGCGGGCATCTGCAGAGTCCTTCTTAATCTTGCTCATAAATTTATCACTATCAACGCAGACCTTAAATTTTTGCATATCCAACTTTAGCTCCCCTGCATATTGCAAGAGGTTACCACTCTTAAGTGCCTTCATATTTTTAAAGGCTACCTCACGCATCTGCCAATACTTACCCTGCTCCCCAGCACAGATTACAGCCTCTGCCGCCCCTGGGGCGTCTTTATGAAAACCAAGTGGGAGGTTACGGCTAACGAACTTTACCTTTCCTGTATCTATATATTTTTTCTTAAGCTCGGCAAATGTGGTATCAAAAAAACGCTTACAGAACGGACACTGATAATCTGTAAACTCGACAATCGTAATAGGAGCATTAGCCTTACCTAGAAAAGGGCTTCCCTTTGAGGATATCTTAACCATCTCACCAGTCTTTGCACGCTTCTTTTGTCTCGCAGGTGCCTGCCTCTGATTTTTCAGGTTTTTATTAACCTCTCGAAGCTCTTTTAAGATTTCCTGACCTGTTTCCTCAGTTAACCACTTTGCCGTAGCAACAGCTGGAAAGATAAGACCAATCACAAGCAAGACCATCACTATTTTACGTTGCATCTTCTAAGCTCCTCCTATAGATTAGTTTTTTTTAAAGATACAGATGAGAATTAAAAAATACTTATAGAATAGAAAAAAATTATAATCCTTACGTGCTTGAAAAGTCAATTAGAAAAGAAGGTAAGATGAAATTAAAATAAGGTGTTAGATTTAAAATTAAGAGAAAAGTAGGGATATTAAAAAAACTTTTATACCTTACAATTTACAGGTAATAAAAATCTTTGAGATGAAAAAATATCTTTTGGCTTTTGTATATTAAATATACAGATACTTCATTTAGGTTATTACTCTTCTGGTGAGGCCTCTTCAACTGGTAAAACTTCCCCAGAGGTAGAGGGTTCTTCACTACTTGCCACGCCACTTACACCGCCGCAATTTGGCAAAGAAGATTTATCTTTACCGAGCAAGAGAGGCTCACTCGTTTTTTCTGTCTCACTTGAATCTATTGTATTTAAAAATCCTGGGTCTGCAACATCACTTACTACACCGCCGCACCCGCTCTCCCCTACCTCCCCACTCTTTAAAGTATTACAGAGTGACGGGTCTAAGGAGTCAAGGTTAAACTCAAGGGTTTTATTGCTCCCCTCATCTACGTAAATCTTTATCTCCCTTGTCTTTGAGCAAAACTCACTTGGCACATCTAAGGAATAGGTCTTTGAGAGCCCAGAGTGAAGATACCACCCCTGCCCCTCAACACTAAAGATCGTACTACCTGAGGTATCTACCCCAACGGCTCTAATCTTACTCGTAAAGATATGGTGGTTACTTTCATTTGTAACCTTCACACTCAATTTATCATCTGTAAAGACCACACTCTCAATATACTCCTCGCCATTATCATTATGCGGTGCTACAAAGAGAGGTATCACAAGTCTAAGGGCAAGAAGAAGTGTCTCGTCCTTTGATTTTTTTGATGGTACTTCCTCAATAAATAATCTGTAGGGTTTCTCCTCTAGTATAGGCTCTGAGGTACCTTGGTACCCAACCTTTACTATTTTCTCCTCACCCGCTTCTAGGGTTGCAACTGAAGGGAAAAAAACAATATCTTCTGTATCCTCATAAGTATCCTCTCCATTTTGGAACTGACTCCAACGCTTTACACTTATCCTAACCGTGACCTTTTCCTTGGCCTCGTTTTTAAGTTTAAGGGGGGTTGTTGAGATTCCAGGCACAAGCTCTAGCTTTACCGGGTCAACTGTAAAGGAGCTTCCAAAAGAAGGAACTAAAAATATCAGGAGAATGAAGGATAAAAAAGAGAGAGAAAATATTAGACGAGTCAAGTTAGCCTCCGTAAAGATAATAAAAAAAACCCCGGCATCCCACCTCATAAATGAGTTGCGACAACCGGGGTTTTTGGTTTAGTCTGATAAACAGAACCTAGCCTAATTTAGCAAGGTATTACGTTTACAGCCTTTGTTCCTTTCTCGTCTTGAGTTACTTCAAACTCAACACTTTGGCCTTCAGTTAAGGTTTTAAAGCCTTCACCTTGAATGGCTGAAAAATGAACAAAAACGTCTTCACCTGATTCTTGCTCGATAAAGCCAAAACCCTTGCTTTCGTTAAACCATTTTACTTTTCCTGTCAACATTGCACAAATCCTCCTTTTTAAAATTTAACAAGTCTGTGAGGTTTGTGCAACTCAGGGCAATAGTCCTGCAGTACAAATCCTACAACAACTCATCAGCAGTCTTAATCGTAGCTAAAAAGTAAATACTTGTCAAGGGTTATATTAAAAAAAAATTAATTTTAATAAAAAACCCTATAAGCCAAAAAAAGGCTATATTTCTAATATAAGGAAGAAAATTACAAATGTCGCAAAGTCGTAATACGATTGTAACATTTAGGGGTTAGAGTACTTGCATAAAAAAAATAAAAAAAGAATGGAGAAGTAAAGATGAAAGAAAAAAGAGAGTTGAAATCTTCAAAAAAAAGAGAGATAAAAAAATCACTATTCCTTGGTATTATAATACAAGTGATAGCCTTTATAATATTTGCCTCTACTAGCCCCGCAGAGGCTGCAAGAAAACTCGTCAAGGTTGATGGGTCTTCTACTGTATTCCCAATAACAGAGGCCGTAGCCGAAGAGTTCCAGATTGATACCAGAGGAAAGGTTATGGTAACGGTTGGGGTCTCAGGCACAGGCGGCGGTTTTAAAAAATTCTGCCGAGGTGAGGTAGACATAACAAATGCCTCAAGAGAGATTAAGGGAACAGAAAAAAACCTTTGCAAAAAAAATAAAATAGATTACATTGAGCTGGAGGTTGCCTACGACGGCCTTGCTGTAATGGTAAATAATAAAAACACTTGGGTTGATTACCTGACAACAAAAGAGCTTAAGAAAATCTGGGAGCCAAAGGCCAAGAACAAGGTCGTCAAATGGAGTGATGTAAGAGAGGGGTGGCCAAGTAAGCCACTTACTATCTTTGGCCCAGGCACAGACTCTGGTACCTTTGATTACTTTACCTTGGTCATTAATGGCAAAGAGGGTGCGATTAGATCAGACTTTACCGCAAGTGAGAATGATAACGTACTTGTGCAGGGTATCTCTACAGACCCGGGCTCTCTTGGATACTTTGGCCTTGCTTATTATGAGTACAATAAGGATAAGCTAAAGATAGTACCAATAGATGATGGTAATGATAAGAACGGCAAGGGGGCAATTATCCCAACTCAAAAGACTGTTAACAATAATACTTACGCTCCGCTATCGAGGCCAATCTTTATTTACGTTAGCAAGCAGGCACTTAAAAAACCAGAGGTTACTCAGTTTGTAAAGTTCTACCTAAATAATGCGGCCGTCCTTAGTGAAGAGGTTGGCTACATCGCACTACCTTTAGAAAAATACAAAGAAGGTCTTAACCTAATTAAGTAATATGATTAAAGGTCATAAAAAAAATACGCAGAGAAAGATTGTTGAGGGGGCTATAAAGGCTGTCCTCTTTCTCTGCGCCTTTCTCTCGGTACTAACAACAGTTGGGATAATCGGGGTACTTCTCTTTGAGACAATTGAGTTCTTTAAGGAAGTCCCCTTTCTTGACTTTATAACAGGTACTGAGTGGACCCCCCTTTATGCTGATAAAAGCTTTGGGGTCTTGCCACTAATTACAGGGACAATGCTCGTAACTGTTATTGCGATGCTAGTGGCTGTGCCACTTGGGCTAATGAGTGCAATCTACCTTAGCGAGTACGCAACTCCCCGTTTTAGGGCAACTGTAAAACCAATACTAGAGATACTCGCTGGCGTCCCAACCGTTGTTTACGGGTACTTTGCACTCCTCTTTGTCACCCCGCTCTTACAAATCTTTATCCCGAGCTTATCTGGTTTTAATGCCCTAGCCCCAGGCATAGTCATGGGCATAATGATTCTCCCAATGATAAGCTCACTTAGCGAAGATGCCCTTCATGCCGTCCCATCGGCACTTCGTGAAGGTGCATACGCCCTTGGGGCTACAAAGTTTCAAACAGCAACAAGGGTTGCTTTACCAGCCGCACTCTCGGGGATAATGAGCTCTATTGTCTTAGCCGTATCAAGGGCAATAGGAGAGACAATGATTGTTACAATAGCGGCTGGGCAGATGCCAAGGTTAACCCTTGATCCAACAAAAGGGGTTGAAACCATCACTGCCTATATTGTTCAGGTAAGCCTTGGGGACACACCAAGTGGCACGCTTGAGTATAATACAATCTTTGCCGTAGGGATGACCCTCTTTGTCTTCACGCTCCTCCTTAATACGGCAAGTCACTGGCTAAAGACAAGGTTTAGGGAAGAATACCAATAATGAATATAAAAAAACTTATAGCACGCAATAAGCGTACAAATAATATCTTCAAGTGGACAGCCCTTGGCTCGACCCTCGTTGGGTTAGTTGTCTTGGCTGTCCTCCTTATAGATATCGCAAGTGACGGTCTCCTTCGTATTGACATGGACTTTCTTAGAAACTTTCCCTCAAGAAAACCAGAGCGTGCGGGCATACTCTCTGCCCTCGTTGGTACGCTATATATAATGACGCTAACGGCTGCTATTTCATTTCCGCTCGGAGTAGGTGCTGGAATTTACCTAGAAGAATACGCAGGAAAAGGTCGCCTTACAAAGATAATTGAGATAAATATCACAAACCTTGCAGGAGTTCCGTCAATTATCTACGGCCTCCTTGGCCTTGGAATATTTGTCCGTGGATTATCCTTAGACAGAAGTCTAATAACAGGAGCCCTAACCTTGACACTCCTCATATTACCTATTATCATAACAGCAACAAGAGAGGCTCTTCGAGCCGTACCCTTCTCTATTAGAGAGGCCTCCTACGCACTTGGGGCTACGGTTTGGCAAACAACATGGAGGCAAGTCCTTCCAGCCGCCCTACCAGGAATACTAACAGGGATGATACTCGCACTCTCTAGGGCAATAGGAGAGACTGCACCACTCATAGCAATCGGTGCACTCACCTATATTGCATTCCTGCCTGAGAGCTTGCTCGACCCATTCACTGTTATGCCGATTCAGGTATTTAACTGGGTCTCAAGGCCTCAGAGTGGTTTTGCAACCAATGCAGCAGCTGCCATAATAGTACTTCTCTTTATGGTGCTTGCCATGAATACACTAGCAGTAATACTAAGACAATGGTTTGGGAGGAAGGTAAAGTGGTAGAGGCAAGTGATAAAAAAGCCTTTGAGATAAAGAACCTTGACGGATGGTACGGAGATAAGGCCGCACTGAAGGGGATTAATATGTATATCAAGACCAACTGTGTTACTGCCCTAATTGGCCCGTCCGGTTGTGGTAAGAGTACCTTTCTTAGGTGCCTAAATAGGATGAATGACCTTATCCCAACATTTCGTCACACAGGCTCTATTACACACAATAATTCTGATATATACTCAAAGGACGCAGACCCAATTGAGATACGCAGAACAATTGGCATGGTCTTTCAAAAACCAAATCCATTTCCAAAGTCCATCTATGAGAACGTAGCATATGGCCTTAGGATATTTGGTGAAAGCTCAAAGGCAACCCTTGATGATGTTGTGGAGCGTAGCCTAAAGAAGGCCGCTCTTTGGGATGAGGTAAAGGACCGCTTAAAGGACTCTGCCCTTGCCCTCTCTGGCGGGCAACAACAACGTCTTTGCATAGCAAGGGCAATAGCTGTAAACCCAGAGGTCATGCTCTTTGATGAACCCTGCTCTGCCCTTGACCCAATTGCCACGGCAAAGATAGAGGACTTGATTGGGGAGCTTAAAAAAGAGTACACTGTTGTGATAGTTACGCACTCGATGCAGCAGGCCGCACGCGTATCAGATCTAACGGGCTTCTTTATGCTCGGTGAGTTAATTGAGTTTGATGATACGGAAAAAATATTCACCACACCAACGAACAAATTAACTGAGGACTATATTACAGGGAAGTTTGGTTAATAATTACCAAAGAGGTGAAAAAACTATGGCTAGAAGAGCTTACCACAAGGCAATTGAAAAACTTGAGAATGATTTAATTGAGATGTCCAAGCGAGCCTCAACTGCCATTACCGAGTCCATTGACGCACTTAAAAATAATGATATAAAAAAAGCAAAAGAGATAATTAAGAACGACGCCATAATAAATAAAACTCGTTTTGATATTGAAGAGGAGTGCATACACTTAATCGCCACTCAGCAGCCAATGGCCGTGGATCTTCGCATCATCACCTCAATAATAAATATCACGACCGAGCTTGAGCGTATTGCTGATCACGCCGAAGGGATTGCAAAGATATGCGTCATGATAAATGGCAGACCACTTATAAAGCCGCTTGTGGATATCCCGCTTATGGGTAAAAAAGGTATCTCCATGTTAGAGCGAGTCATGGTGGCCTTCACAAAAAGAGACGCAGATTCTGCGCGCGCCATCTGTGCTGAGGACGACGATGTAGATGAGATTTATGAGAGAGTATATAAAGAACTCCTCCACCTTATGATTGAAGACCCAGACCGCATTGAAGGGGGAACCTACCTAACATGGGCCTCTCACAACTTAGAGAGAATAGCTGATAGGGTTACAAATATCGCAGAAAGGGTTGTCTACATGGCAACAGGGAAGATGGATGAGATGAATGTATCGAGCTATTGATTTTTTTTTAAAGCTCGTAACAAATAAAAAAATCTGTCTTTGCGAGCGACCAAAGGGAGCGTGGCAATCTCAAGGGCTTGGTGGTTAGATAGTTAGACTATTTTAACAAAGTACCCATTCCCTGTTTTTTATTTTCCCTTTTCCCTGGAATTACTCTCTTTGGTCTTTACGGTTTTCACAGGCAGGCCACACCCGCACCCACGCTTTCGGTACCTACTGATATAGAGTGCCAACCCCATCACAAAAAAACCAAGCATTGCTATTAAAATTACGACTACATATATCTTCATAAATAATATACTTAACCAAACCCCTTACTCACTAAAGTACGCCTCAAAGGACGGTGTTACAACTTCTTTAAAACCGTCTCCTTCTTTAACTAGCATAAATACAGAGAGCTTATTTTTCTTTGCAAAATCAAGGCCGTCGTCTTTACCAAGCACCATAATTGCTGTTGCAAAGCCGTCGGCCTGCATACAATCCTTGGCTATGACAGAGACCGAGGCAAGGCTGTGGGTAATCGGGCGTCCTGTCTTTGGGTCTATTGTATGAGAGTACCGAACCCCGTCTTGCTCAAAATAATTTCTATAGTCCCCAGAGGTTGCAAGGCAACCTCTCTCTACCTTCAATACCTTTGCAAGCTCGCCGTCCTCATTAGGTGTGGCAATTCCAATTACCCATGGTTGATTAAAGTGATTTTTTCCACTTACCAAGACCTCACCCCCGACCTCAATTAAATAATCTGAGAGACCAAGAGAGATTAAAAACAGAGAGACCTTATCAAGACCAAAGCCCTTTGCAACTGCCGAGAGATCAACGCTTACCTCTCGACTATCTTTTTTTATAAAAAACTTACGCTCGTCTTCACTCGCTCCACCCTCACTCTTTGTACTTATTTTTTTGTATCCAACAGAGGCCATTACCTCCTTTATCTCAAAGTCCGTTGGGGGGCGGTCTCGACTCTTGCCTGGGCCAAAACCCCAGAGATTTACAAGAGGGGCTACGGTTACGTCAAAGGCTCCGCCAGAGCTCTCTGATACAGAGAGTGAGAATTTAAGAAGATTATAAAAATCCTTAGAAACAGGGAACCACTCCAAATCAGAGGACGCATTAAATTTAGAGAGCTCTGAGCTTTCCTTATAAGTCGACACTTCACTATCTACTTTATCAAGTGCCGTTTGAATGCCAAGTTCTAAAACCTCTCGCTTAATCCTGTCCTTACTCCCCCCTGTCTCAACAACCTTAACCGTATAGAAAGTCCCCATGGTTGAGCCAGAGAATTCTTGCAAAGGTAAAACCGAAGAAATAAGAGAGCTATAATAAAAAGCAGTGGCAAGAATAAGAATACACAAAGATGAGAGGAAAATTGCCTTGTATTTAATATTACTTAAAAACATTCTACTTACTCCGTTTTATTTTTTTTTCCACTTCCAGTCCTCATAATAATCCCAGCTTACCATATTATTTAATTTTGAGTACTCCTCAGATTTTTCAAAGAGTGCGGCTCTTGTGACGTCACGCTCTGAAAGGATACCGATGTAATCGCCGTTTTTTACAACAAGAATGTGCCGAAGCTTTAGCCCAATAAGTTTATCTAGAATTTGAAAGATATTATCTGTATGCGTCACGCTCTTTAACTTTGTTACCATATGGTCGCCAATTGTCTCTGTCTTTAGGTCAAGGCCTTCGCACGCAACCCCACACAGGAGGTCACGCTCTGTCCAGATACCAACAAAACTTGAGCCTTCCCTAACAAGCAGAGCCCCTATATTATTTTCTACCATTACGCGAGTGGCATTAAAAAGAGTAGTCTCCTTTGAAACACTTATCACCTCCGCGCCCTTTTCATTTAATAAATCTTCAGCACTCTTCATTAGGTTGGCCTCCTGTATTTAGGAAAAATAAAAACCATTTAAAATTTTATCCAAAATCATCAAAGAGAATGTTCTCTGGGTCAACGCCAAGCTCTTCTAACATCTCAATAACCGCACTTAACATCATCGGCGGCCCACAGAGATAGTACTCCGCATCTTCCGGGGCAGGGTGATCCTTAAGGTACTCATCAAAAAGCACCTGATGGATAAAACCCGTTAAACCCTCCCACTCGTCATTTGGCTCAGGGTTTGATAGAGCAAGATGCCAGTTAAAGTTATTATTCTCAAGGGCTAACTGATTAAAGTCCTCGGTATAAAAGGTCTCAGACAAGCTCCTTGCACCGTACCAAAAACTAATCCTACGCTTAGACTTCAGTCTCTTTAATTGATCAAAGATATGAGACCTCATCGGTGCCATCCCAGCCCCGCCTCCGATAAATATCATCTCGCTGCTGGTATCGCGTGCAAAGAACTCGCCGTAAGGGCCAAAGACCGCTACCTCATCTCCTGTTTTTAGATTAAAGATAAAAGACGACATCTGCCCCGTCGGTGCATTTGGTTTATTTGGCGGTGGCGTTGCGATCCGAACATTTAAAGTAATAATCCCCTTCTCAGCCGGGCAGTTTGCCATTGAATAAGCACGTACAACTCTCTCTGTTACCTTTGATGTATTGTCCCAAACCTTAAATTTGTCCCAAGTTTCTTTGTACTTTTCTTCAATAATAAAATCCGTGTAATCCACAGTATGCGGCGGAGCCTCAATCTGGATATAACCGCCAGAGCGAAAATCCATCTCCTCGCCCTCTGGTAGTTCCAAGATTAATTCCTTTATAAATGTAGCTACATTTTTATTGGAACGAACCTTGCACATCCATTTTTTTACTGAAAAAATCTCTGGCGGAAGCTCTATCGAAAGTGCACCCTTTACAGCTAATTGACAAGCAAGACGAAACCCTGCTCGCTCTTGACCTTTATTTATGGTTGCCTTCTCTGTGGAAAGAATACTCCCGCCTCCGCTTAAGACACGCACCTTGCACTGCCCACAAGTCCCCTTCCCGCCGCAGGCCGAAGGGATAAAAACCTTTAGGCCAGATAAAATATTTAAGAGTTTATCACCAAAAGAAACCTCAAAAGTATACTCAGGGTCATTATTTATAACTAGCCGTAGAGTTCCGCTTGGAACAAGCCTAGACCTGCTAATTAGGATAATTAGGACAAGCACAAGGGTTGCGACCGTAAAGACAACAACACCTAAGATTATGAGTGAGCTTTCTTGCATTTAGGTTTTTCCTTAATTAAAAATAAATTTTCACTAAAACTCAATCCCAGAGAAGAGCATAAAAGAAAGAGCCATTAGACCTACAATAATAAAGGTTATCCCAAGACCACGAAGCCCCTTTGGCACATCACTGTAACGCATCTTCTCGCGTATCCCGCTTAGAGCAATTACCGCAAGGGCAAAGCCCGCGCCAGAGCCTAAAGCATAAAAAATAGACTCAGTAAAATTGTACTCACGCTCGACCATAAATAAAGAGCCTCCGAGGACTGCACAGTTGACAGTTATGAGAGGGAGAAAAATTCCAAGCGAATTATAGAGCCTTGGAAAGTGTTTATCAAGAACCATCTCTAAGATTTGTACAGTTGAGGCAATGACACCAATATAGAAGATAAGGCCGAGAAAGGTAAGGTCTGCACCCTCTAGCCCCGCCCACTTTAATGCCCCTGATTTTAGGACGTAATTATAGATAAGGTTATTTATTGGTACAGTTATTGTCTGCACCAAAATAACAGCAAGACCAAGACCAATTGCCGTATCAAGACGTCTAGATACGGCAAGAAAAGTGCAGATGCCAAGGAAAAAAGCAAGTGCCATATTCTCAACAAAAACAGCCTTTAGAAATATAGAGATATACTCTTCAAACATTTTTCAACTCCACTTAAAAAAGCCCTGCGGTAATAAAAAAGACCCTAACTATTCTTCCTCACTTTGTTCTGGCTTTAAGGTTCTTACTACCCAAATTAAGAGACCTATTAAAATAAAGGCACTCGGTGAAAGCAAAAAAAGTCCATTTGGCTCATACCACCCGCCCTCATTTATTGGTCTTAGGATATTTACGCCGAGTATTTTTCCGCTCCCAAGGAGCTCACGAATACCACCAACAACTATCAACACACACGAATAACCAAGGGCATTACCAATACCATCGAAGAGACTTTGGAGAGGTGGGTTTTTACTGGCGTAGGCCTCAGCCCTGCCCATGATTATGCAATTTGTAATTATTAGCCCAACGTAAACAGAGAGCTCTTTACTTAGCTCAAAGGCAAAGGCCTTGATTAATTGATCCGCAATAATTACGAGTGAAGCGATTATCGTCATCTCAATTAGTATTCGAATGCTTCCAGGGATAAAGTTACGAATAATACTAATTGAAAGATTAGAGAGTGAGAGGACAAAGAGAACGGCCAGGCTCATGACAATAGAGGTCTCAAGTTTTGAGGTTACAGCCAGAGCCGAGCAGATACCAAGGATATGAAAGGTAACTGGGTTTTTATCTACAAGCGGGTCTAGGATAATTTTGCTGTACTTACCCATCTACCTCGCCTCCTTTCTTTTTTTGATAAACTCACCGTACCCTTCAGGGCCTAGCCAAAACCTGACAATATCACTGACCCCGCGCGTAGTAATCGTTGAACCCGACAGGCCGTCTATCTTGTGCTTTGCACTCATTGAATTTAAATCAACCTTGCCTTTTATGACCTCTATCTTTAGTTCTCCGAGGTCGTCAAAAACTTTCTTACCCCTCCAAGACGCCTTCCACCGTGGATTATCAACCTCACCGCCAAGACCTGGTGTCTCGCCGTGCTCAAAAAAAGTAAGACCTTCTATAGTATTAAGGTCAGCACCAAGGGCGATAAAACCGTACATCGTTGACCAAAGTGCTTTGCCGTAAATTAAGAAGATTATTTTTTTCAGCTCTCCGTTTTTCTTTACAAAATAAATAGGCATATACCTTGGGGCTCGTTTTATCTTTGGCACTCCAGGAAGACTGCTTACGTCCCTACCATAATTTTCATCCTCACTATTTTTTTTAATATCAAAATCCCTAACATTTAAAAACTCGTTATATTCAGTCTCGTCAAGTACTCGCCCTGTCTTTAGCTCGACAAGTGATGGGGTAATATTTTTTTTATATACCTCAAAGAGGTCTACGTCTTTATAGTCAGCCCCAGAGAGTTCCAAGATGTTTTCAATCTTTGAAAGCTCCTTATTCCTCTCTTGGATTGGCCTTAACTTAACGGCTGCGACACTTACGAGTACCGAGCAAATGAGGCTTACGATTAAGGCTATTAGAATGGTTTTTTTTCTTGATTCAGTTTCCATTCCTAATAGCCCTCCTCTTAATATTTAGGTTTATAAATACCCTATCAATAATAGGAGCAAAGACATTTGCAAAGAGTATGGCAAACATCATTCCTTCTGGAAAGGCTGGGTTTAGGACGCGCACGAGTACAACTAAAAAACCAATTAACAGACCGTAAACAACCTTACCGCCCTCGGTCATCGCCGCAGTAACTGGGTCTGTTGCCATATAGACCACACCAAAGGCAAAACCACCAAGGACTAAATGCCAAAGCGGAGAGAGCGAGAAGAGCGGGTTTGTCTCGCTCCCAATTATATTTAAGAGAAGCGAGAGGGTCGTCATTCCAATTAAAACACTTACCATGATACGCCACGAACCAACCCCTGTTATGATAAGAATAAAAGCCCCGATTAAGCAGGCAAGCGTTGAGGTCTCTCCCATTGAGCCAGGCATAAACCCAAGAAATGCATCAGTCCACGTTACAATATTTGAGAGTGTAGAGTCGGCAAAAGCTGATAGCGGGGTTGCACTGCTCACTGCATCTACACCACCATCACCAAGCCACGTTGCACTACTCACAGCATCTACTCCAACCCAGACAGAGTTTCCTGATATCTCGGCTGGGTAGGCAAAGAATAAAAATACACGCCCTGTTAGGGCTGGGTTTAGGATATTCATTCCCACACCACCAAAGACCTCTTTGCCGATGACAACACCAAAAGAGATGCCAAGAGCCACCTGCCAAAGCGGGATATCAGGGGGCAAGATAAGGGGAAAGAGAATACTCGTTACAAGAAAACCCTCATTTATATCACGGCGTCGTATCAGGGCAAAGAGCACTTCCCATGCTCCGCCAACAACTACAGTTACAATATAGACTGGGAAAAAAAAGAGTGAGCCGTGAAATATATTTGAGATAAAGCACTTAGAATCTGCACTAAGATAAAAAACCTCCATCAAGGAGATTCGCCAAGAATTAAAATCAC
The DNA here is from genome assembly GCA_023134165.1 of Deltaproteobacteria bacterium. Taxonomy (GTDB): domain Bacteria; phylum Desulfobacterota; class GWC2-55-46; order GWC2-55-46; family DRQE01; genus JAGLUZ01. The sequence continues at coordinate 13,477 of JAGLUZ010000124.1, forward strand.
CCAAAGCAACCTTTGAAGTGGCAAGGTTTGCCTGAAGCCCCGTATTGTAGATTGCCATAAGCACAGCAGGAATTGCCGCTATGACAACAATAATCATCATGCGCTTTAGATCCAAGCCGTCACGAACATGCGGCGAAGAGCTTGTCACCTCACTGCCTGAAAAGAGAAAACTCTCGGTTGCTTCAAAGAGGGGACTTAGCCTTTGAAGCCTTCCAGACTTTTCAAAGTGAGTGCGGTTGGAGTTTAAAATTTTAAGTAAAAATCTCAAATTTTTTATTCCCTTTTCTTTTTAAGTTCTTTACCTACTTTCTCTCTAGCCTTCTTTGTGAATAATATCCAGACATCTTCTAAGTGCGAGACCATGGTCTATCTTTGATGGACAGACGTAGGTGCAGAGAGCAAGGTCTTCTTCAGTAAGCTCCAAGCAGCCAAGTTTTTCTGCCTCCTCTGTATCGCCAGAAGCGAGTGCCCTTAAAAGATAGGTCGGCAAGATATCAAGCGGCATAACAAGCTCATAGCTCCCGACCGGTACAATTGCCCTTGGTGAGCCATTTGCTTGCGTAGTAAAGTCAAATTTTTTACTTGGAAATAACCTTGATAAAAAGACATTCTTTACTGAGAAAAGTTTTAGCCCAGGGCTAAGCCAACCCATAAACTCACGCTCCCCGCCCTCAGGAATAGCGGTAATCTGGCGGTGATATCTACCAAGGTAATTCGTTGCCTCTTCTGCTTTACGCCCAGACAAGACTGAGCCTGAGATTACCCGGTCCTGACCCTTACCAGTTAATTCCCCCTCTGTTAGGTCTGCAATAGAAGCCCCGTGGCGCGTCTTTATTATTCTCGGTACTCGAAGGGCAGGGCCAGCTAGGGTTAAAATTCGCTCAGTATTTATTCGCCCCGCAGTAAACAAATAACCAATATCACATACGTCATCACCGCTAATGTGCCAGACAAATTTTTCTCTACTAACAGGGGAGAGGTGGTGAATATGAGTACCAACATTCCCACTTGGGTGCGGGCCTGTGAACTCCGTAATCACAATAGAATCTAGGGCTGGGAGGTCTATCTTTAAAACTGGTGATTTACAAAAAAAGAGCCTACCTTTTGTAAGACGTGACAAGACCCGAAGTCCGTTTGCGAGGTCTTTTTCTCGCCCCTTAAGTGTGGTGGCAAAAGAAGGCGAGAGAGGGTTTGAGTCCGTAGCTGTGATGAAAATATCTTTTGGAAGTTTTTCTGTGTCAGGGGTGAGATCAAAAGGACGAGTGCGAAGAGATGACCAAAGCCCAGAGCTGGTTAGGTTCTCTATCACAACTAAAGGAGGTAGTGATTCTAAGGCGTCTTCTGAAAAAGATTCAAAGGTCTCCTCATCAGTGCCTGAAAGTTCAATTACGATTGATTCAAAGCAACGCTTCTTGCCCCTATTTATCTCTACAACTGTGCCAGCCCCAGGGGAGGTGAACTTTATCTTTGGAGTTTTTTTATCTGTAAAAAGAACTGAACCAAGTTTTACTCGGTCACCGACTGTGACCACGAACTTTGGTTTTAGAGAAGGGTAATCCGCACCAAGTAGGGCAACTCGCCTAGCGGGGTTAGAACTTCTAACCTCTGGGTACGGAGCCCCTGTGATAGGAATGTCCAGACCTTTTTTAAGTCTAATAATCCCCACGGCCTACCTCAAAGAAAACCATATTTGTTGCGTACTTAGTATAGCAAAACTTTCACGTTGCGTCTTGGATTTTTTTTGGGAATAAAATAACGATTAATTAAAAATTTTATAGAGTTTTTTTAAGAGAGATTATCAAACCCACTTCATTTGGTTCAGGTGTGTTGACAAATTATCAAGGTCTGGAAAAAGGGTTGACCTATTTATACCTAAATAATGAAGCGACCTCCTTAAATCTGATTTTGCTCCAGCAGGTATAATAAATTTTATTAAAAAAAGATCTGCCTTTTCGTGCTTATCTAAATCCATATCACTTTCATGTAGCGTAAAGACAGCCTGTTGCAATAAATGTCTCAAATCAAAATGCTCTGACATAATAGCAAGTACTTTTTTACCAGCAGGGGGGAGGTATTTATCAGAAACACTTAGTGGAATATCTTTTATAACTTTTGTGACACGCTCATCATGACAATCGAAAATTCCTTTAGGATTAATTCCCGAAAAAACCTCATTTAATTCTCCTGGATTTATTGACCATAATGCTCCATCAGAGTCGTCTTTTTCATCCTCAACAGCAAAGAATAAGGCTGTTAACGGCGACTCACTCCAATCGAGTAGCCTAGAGGGAAGGCCGTAGTGACGCATCAAAAAAAGCCAACTCGTTCTATCATTCTCATCAGGGCATTTTTCGTAACGCACCCTTGCCTGTCTTTTAAATGTAATATTGAGTTCAAATTCATTATCTGAATTATTCTCACGAAAAAGAGTTGGGATAAGTCCCCACTTACTTATACCTTGACCACGCCACCATGGAATACCTCTACTTTTGCGATAAAAATTTAAAGCCTTTACAAAATCTTCAAGACATTCTATTTTTTTGCCTTCAATTACTTTACCCATAAGTTCACCTCTTCTTTTGATTTAAATTGAAAGACTCCAAAAACTTAATCAAGTTTTAACACCAAGCACTTTGCACTACCCCCGGATTTTATAAACTCGCTTAAATCAAGTTCATGAAGTACAAAGCCTCTGTCCTCTAAGGTAGTCCGCAACAGACCACTACATTTATTCATAACAATATCAGTGCCGCTAACAATTGCATTGGCACAAAAATTAAGTGCGTCCTCAACACTTAGCTCTATTAAATCAGAGAATAAACTCTTAAGGATTTTTTTTCCGTAGCTGTCAAATGCCTCTGGGTAGTAAATAGCACTGTCTTTACTAAGCGGGCAAAAACAAGTATCAAGGTGGTAAAAATTTGGCAAGGCGAGCTCTAAGGAGATAACCTTTTTTTGAGTCATCCCAGCAATATGATTATGAGAGCAAATATCAGAGCGAAAACGAAACCCCGCAATAAGTGTATCTTGATCTTCAACGCCACCAGAAACAAAGAGAGCGTCCCCTTCACCCTCAAAGATACAGTCCTTTGGTAATTTTATGACCTCAAAACCCGCACCCTTTGCCCACGCCTCAAAATACTTGGCCTCGCCTGCTCTTTCTTTATGGCGAAAATTACTGAGTACGAATTTATCACCAACTACCAACCCTCCGTTTGCAGTAAAGACCATGTCAGGAAGCCCTTTGACTGGTTCAATTAACTCGACCTCAATACCTATACTTAGGAGGGTTTTGTAAAGGGCTATCCACTCTGACGAGGCAAGTGCTGAATTAGGTTTTTCCCTAATATGCATCCACGGGTTTATTTCATAATCAACGGTATAAAATGCAGGGCGAGAAAGGAGGAGTTTTTTCATGATAGCTTAGGGTAACCTCATGGAGAGTTCACGAAGAAAAGTGCCAGCATCTAGGACAAGCCCTCTTGCTTGTTGAGTGCCACGGTCAGCGAGCTTGGTTATTGTAGAGGGGTCTATATCCACACAAATTGTACTAACGCTTGCGGGCAGAAGATTGCCGGTTGCAATTGAATGTAGCATGGTGGATATCATAATCGCCATCTTTACCCCTTTTAGTTTCTCTGCCATCAGGGTTTGAGCAAGAAGAGAATCCGTAATCACCTCTGGCAAAGGGCCGTCGTCTCTGATAGATCCAGCAAGTAAAAAATCAATACCTTTTTTTACAACCGAATACATAATGCCGTCTTTTATTATCCCCTCTTCTACAGCAGTTTTTATACTCCCAATTCCTCTGATGGTATTTATGGTTCTAAGGTGGTGGTTATGACCCTGCGTTACGTTTACGCCTCGACTAAGGGATACCCCAAGGGATGTGCCGTAGATAGAGGCCTCTATGTCGTGAGTGGCAAGGGCGTTACCTGCAAAGAGGGTGTCAACGTAGCCTCTATCAATTAAAGAACTTAAAAATTCTCTTGACCCTGTATGCACAATCGCAGGTCCACAGACAAAGAGAATCTTTGCGTCATTGTCTTTTTTTAGTACTTCCATCTCCGCGGCTATCTCAGTTATAAGTGAGGCCAAAGGCTTCTCACTAGAGACTCCGCTTGTCATAAACTTAAATGCCTGCCCTGAGCTTACCCGCTCAGGCGTGAGTACCCTAACGCCCTTTGAACCAATTACAAAGCTCTGCCCCTTTAGGGCGTCCTTCATCTTAAGAGCCACTGCGACCTCACCTTTAACAAGAATGGCCGAATCCATTGTAATGTTCTCGACAGGTATCCACCTGCCGCCGAGGTGAACTTCAGTTTCCAGATTTGTCGTAGAGTAAAAATCGTCTGGAAAGACACCGTCCTTTGGAGAGCTACCAAGAGAGACCTCGGACGGTTCTGTT
>JAGLUZ010000125.1 GCA_023134165.1 Deltaproteobacteria bacterium
ATCTTTTATGGGTAGTGAATTTGCTTATGAAGATATTGCAAGTCAAGAGGTTGAAAAATATGATTACAAATACCTGCGTCAAGAACCGTGTGGCAAGAACGAGTGTTTTGTTACTGAGGAATATCCTCTGCATCCAAAGAGTGGCTATAAACGCATGATTGTTTGGACTGACAAAACAGAGTACATGATACGTAAGGTTGATTATTACGATAGAAAAAATACTCACCTAAAGACCCTTACCTTTAAGGGGTATGAAAAATACGTAAATAAATTTTGGCGCGCTGATGAGATGGAGATGACAAATCACAGGACAGGAAAATCTACAAAGATTTTATGGAAAGAGTATAAATTTAATACAGGCCTCACAGATAAAGATTTTCGCAGGAACGCACTGAAAAGGGCAAAGTGAATTTTTTTATCACAGACGTTTTAAACTCAGAAGGCTTTAGAGCCTTGAGTAGGTTTAGTGTTTTTTCACTAATTATTTTCTTGAGTTTTATTGTCTTCACTCCAAGGGTTTACTCTGGAGAACTCTCAGGTAATGTCTCCGTCGAGGCGCGTCTTTTTACTGAGTCTCCTTCGTCAACCTCGCCCATAACATACGACAGTCAAGATCGCCACAACACCTCAGTTGCTCTCACTCCGGAGTATTACTCAGAGACAAGTAGCGGGGCGGTTACCTTTACCTTTACCCCTTTTTTGCGTCTCGATAGTGCAGATAATAATCGCACTCACTTTGATGTGCGTGAGCTTTTTTTCCTTAAAGTTTTTGATGAGTGGGAGATTGGTTTTGGTATAAGAAAGTTTTTTTGGGGCGTAACAGAGAGTGCTCACTTGGTTGATATTATAAATCAGGTAGATCTTGTTGAGTCCTCAGGTGGTGAGGATAAACTTGGCCAACCAATGATAAATATTGCAGTTGAAAAAGATTTTGGAAACTTTGATTTTTTTCTCATGCCTTTTTTTAGGGAGCGAACTTTTCCAGGCGAAGGCGGAAGACTTCGTCCCCCGCTTGTTGTTGATGCTGACTTAACTGAGTATCAGAGCAAGAGCGAGGAGCAGCATGTGGATTTTGCCCTTAGGTACTCGCATTATTTTGGCAACTGGGAGCTTGGTCTTTCTTATTTTTACGGCACAGGTAGAGAGCCTCTACTTCGAGCTGGGCTAGATGATTTAGGTAACCCGATTCTAATTCCTCGCTATATTATAATAAATCAAGGCGGCTTGGAGCTTCAGCGAAATGCAGGGGATTTTATATTTAAATTTGAGGGAATCTACCGTGACCTTGGAAGTGAGGGCGAAGAATTTTTTTCAACTGTCCTTGGTTTAGAGTATACCCTCGTTGGTCTCTTCGAGAGTGACGCTGACCTTGGCCTAATAGCAGAATGGTTATATGACGATAGGGGAGAGAATTCTCAGAGCCTAATGGAAGATGATATTATGATAGGGTTAAGGCTTGCGTTAAATGACGTAAGTGGTACAGAAGCTCTTCTTGGTGTTGTCGAGGACCTGGACTCTGGCTCAGGTTTTATCTTTCTTGAATCTTCCAGACGTTTTGGTGATAACATAAGAGCCTCAATTGAGGCGAGCATTTATTCTAATGCACTGCGAGATGAGCCTTTATCAACCCTAGCTGGTGAGGATCACATAAGGCTTGAGCTATTTTATTTTTTTTAGTCTTATAAAAAAACAAAATAAAAAAAGGCACTAGATGAAAGAGACTTTAGGGTTTTTAAAAAACATAGAGATAGTTTTGGTCTGCCCTCAGGGGGCCGGCAATATCGGTAGCGTTGCGAGGGTCATGAAGAATACGGGTTTTGATAACCTAACTTTAATTGACCCCGTACCTTATGAAAATAATGAGGGATGGAGCATGGCCTGTAATGCTGGGGAGTTTTTAAAGTCAGCTAAAGTTGTTTGCACAATTGAGGAGGCAGTAAAAGACGCTCGTTATATTTGCGGGGCAAGCAGGCGTCGGGGAAAATTACGTTTTCCAACCCTATCCCTTGATGAGGCTACAGTAGAGGTAGCAAAACTTGCGGAAAAAAATAAAATAGTTGTTCTCTTTGGTCGTGAAGACCGGGGGCTTTTAAATGAAGAGGTTGCCCTTTGCGATATGCTCTTTGAGATCCCAACGCATGAGGATTATCCGTCCTTAAATCTCTCACACGCTGTCTTTGCTTTTTGCCACGCGCTCTTTACTCAAACTGAGGTGCCAAGTGCTGGAGATTATATCGACCTTGCGGTAAAGGATGATGTAAAAAAAATGTATATTCATTTAGAGCAAACCTTAAGGGGGCTTGGTTATGGTGAGGACGAAAAAGGCGGAGATTATCTTCTTGGGGTGATAATGAAAAACTTTAAGCGACTCTTTGGGCGAACCGGCCTAATAGAGAAAGAGGTGAATATGCTAAGGGGCATACTTGCAAAGATAGAGGAAAATACAAAGTAGTTTATATCTTTTAAGTAGCCACCTCAATTCGGTTTCTGCCGTTCTTTTTTGCTTGGTAAAGTGCGTCGTCAGCTCTCTTTATAAAGTCATCTTTTTTCTCTCCGTCAATGTACTCGGCAACACCAAAGCTTGCGGTAACAGAGCTGAATTTTTTGAAGTTATAGTTCTCAAGGTCTGCTCTAATTCTTTCTGCTATTTTCTTTGCACCCTCCAAGTCGGTCTCAGGAATTACAATTAAAAATTCCTCACCACCCATCCTAACAAACGAGTCAATATCTCTTATGCGTGAGCGCGTTATCTTTGCGGCCGTCTTAAGGGCGTGGTCGCCGGCCAAGTGTCCGTACTTGTCATTAATTTTTTTAAAGTTATCCATATCAAAGACAATTAAGGAGAGCTTGTGGTCGTACCTCTTTATACGTTCAACCTCGGTCATTATTACCTCTTCAAATTTTAGGCGGTTAAATGCCCCGGTCAAGGGATCTGTTATGACTAAGACCTCAAGTTCTTTACGCATCTCCTCAAGCTCTATTGCCTCGTCATGTAGTTCTTTATTTTTCTCTAAAACCTCGTTATTTTTTTTGATAAGGGAGATTGATAAAACAGTATATAGAAGGATTGTCACTATTAGGAGAAGTATTATTATCCTCCTCGTTGCGTAGTAAGAATTATAGGCCTCCGTTATCTCAGACTGAATTGCAATCCCCATGTTGAGTTCTTTATTCCACCGCCACGCACCAACGACTGATACGCCTCGGTAATCTCGGTAACCAAGTACATCACTTCCAGTCCCGCCGCCTACTGCGTCTTGTACAGATTTTATAAAAGGTCTATCAATACTGGTGGTACCTACTTCTGTAGATTTTTTTATTATATTAGTGCCTGGATCTTTAAGTTTCAGGTTCATGACCGAGCTTTCGTTGGCCTTTAGAATCCCAGCTTTTACTAAATCTTCCTCAAACCTCGACTGCGTTACGATGTACCCGTTTTTATCAAATGCAAAGGTCTCCCCAGTTTTTTTACTCCAAGTTAGTCTTAGAATATTTGCAAACTGGAAGTTCGGGTCAACGAGAAGTCCAAGCACTGCGATGACCTTATCTTTTTTATCAAATATTGGGACAACTAAGAATAAGGCAACTTTATCAGCCATCATATCTTTATAGTATTTAGGAAGTTTCTTCTCTGGAGGAAGCGGAGGAATTAGCTCTGGAGTGCCAGCAAAAACCTTATCTAGGTAATTGCCGTGGCTGATTAATATGTTTTTCTCCCCTATGCACGGGGAATGTGAGGATGCAATTGTAATGCGGTCTGGGGAGACAATGAAAAAACCGAGGTTGGAGTATTCTTCAATATAGGGAAGAAGAAGTTTGTTGATATTCTTTTGTGCGCTGGCCTTAAGGAGTAAGTCTTTTTTGCGTGGGAGCTTGAGGAGTTTTTTGAGCTCTCGTTGAAAGTCTGGTCTTTGGACGTAATGGGCGGCGTCGTCTTCGCGGTCGTGAATCCATCCGTGAAGTGCGGCATTGGTTATGTGGAGCGTAGTCTGAAGTGAGTCTGCGAGGTCTGTTCTTGCTTGCTCTTTAATTCTGTCAAGCCCAAGGTAGCTTAGAACTGTGATAGCAATAAGGATAAGAACACCAAAGAGGATCTCTAACCTCGTATGTGTTTTGTCTCGTACTACCTCTCTCTCAGTTAAAGTGTTTTTCATCATGCAAGTATTTACCAAAAAGTAAAGGACGTTATTGCAAATTATAGAATAAGATTAATCAAGGTGTAGTATTCAGGGTGAGAATAATTTTAGCATAAAGTTTTCTATATTCGGTAAAAAAAGCCATATAGAGTAAAAAGACAAATAGGTCTTTTGTATAGCCCAACCAAATAAAATTTAATGATTTTTTCACGCAAAGGTTCTATCTTTTAAAAGCCTTGAATTTGAATGTGTTTATAAGTATAATGCTTTCTTGTATTCAAATTCGTTAGAAAGAAAGGATGTGCTCAATTATGACTACCTTAAAGAACGATAATTTTCTAAGAGCTTGCAGAAGAGAGAAGACCGACCATACCCCAGTCTGGCTTATGAGACAGGCTGGCAGGTATATGAAAGAGTATATGGCACTTAAGGAAAAGTATTCTTTTCTTGAGATGTGCAAGAACCCAGAGATTGCATGCGAAGTAACAATGCAACCCATAAATGCTTTTGAGCTGGATGCGGCGATAATCTTTGCTGATATTCTCTTGCCTCTAGAAGGCATGGGCATTGACTTTGGTTTCAAAAAAGACCACGGTCCAGTTATTCATAACCCGGTTAGGACACGCGCTGATATTGATAAGGTAAAGGTCATTACACCGGAAGAAGACGTACCTTATTTGCTTGAGGCAATTAAACTTGTTCAAAACGAGTTAAACGGCAAAGTCCCACTTATTGGTTTCTCTGGCGCTCCGTTTACACTTGCAAGTTATATCATAGAGGGCGGCGGCTCACGCAACTATACCTTTGCTAAGGGGATTATGTACTCAGACCCTAAGGCTTGGCACAAGCTAATGGAGACGATTACGGAAGTTGTAATTGTTTACTTAAATGCACAGATTAAGGCTGGTGTTCACGCAGTTCAACTCTTTGATAGTTGGGTCGGGTGTCTTGGCCCAAATGAGTACATGGAATTTGCATTCCCGTACACAAAGAGAATAATTGAGAGTGTTGATAAGAGTGTACCGTTTATTAACTTCTCAACAAATACAGGAACCTATCTAAATTTAATTAAACAGGCTGGTGGAGACGTAATTGGTCTTGACTGGAAGGTCAACCTTGATGAGGGGTGGGCAACCATTGGTCATGATTTTGCTGTTCAAGGTAACCTTGATCCAACTGTACTCTTCTCGACAAAGGACGAGATTAAACGTAGAACAAAGGATGTCCTTGACCGTGCAGAGGGTCGTAACGGTCATATCTTCAACCTTGGTCACGGCATAATCCTTGGCACTCCTGTTGATAATGTTAAGTACCTAATTGACACAGTACACGATCTGAGCCAGAAGTAATGCCAACCGGTAAAAAAAAGATAGGTGTACTTCTCCTAGCCTTTGGCGGGGCAAACTCAATTGAGGATGTCGAGCCTTTTATAACAAATGTTCTAAAGGGCAGGGTCTTAACTGAAGAACTACTTATAAAAGCCAAGGAACGCTATAACCTAATAGGTGGTAGCTCTCCGCTTTTGGCAATTACCAAGGACGAGGCCAGTGCACTTGAAAAAGTCCTAAATACCGAGGGTTCTGTTGGCTTTAAGTCCTACGTTGGAATGAGGTTTTGGCCGCCTTACATAAAAGATACAATCAAAGAGATTGCCAGTGACGGTATTGAAGAAGTCATCGGAATTATAATGGCTCCTCATTCCTCAAGAGCATCTACTGGCGGCTACCTAAGTGCTGTCCAAGAAGGCCTTGAGGTAAGTGGCGACGCCCTTAAGGTTCGTTACTTGCCAGACTGGCACACCCACCCACTTCTAATCGAAGCCATAACCGATAATATAAAAGAGGCACAGAAAAACTTTGACCCTAAGGATAAGGTCTTAACTATCTTTAGTGCTCATAGCCTTCCCGTTCCTGCTGTTAAGGGGGACGCCTACCTTCCAAAGATTGACGAGACCATAAAGGCCGTAACCGAGAAGATGGAGCTTGACTCTTGCCTTGCATTTCAGAGCAAGGGCGGCGGGCCTGTGCCTTGGCTTGGCCCAGATGCTGAAGACGTAATAAAGGGTGCAAGGGGTGAGGGTTACAGCGGTGTTCTTGTTGTGCCTCTTGGTTTTGTCTCTGATCACGTAGAGACCCTCTATGATCTAGATATTTTATTTAAAGAAACTGCTGAGGAGGCTGGCCTTGGTTATGCCCGCTCAGCTTCTTTAAATACTAATGAAAAATTCATAGCCATGCTCGCCGAGATGGTGACACTAACCTTAAAGGATAGGGATTAAGATTGAAAAAAATTGTAATAATAGGCGGCGGAATCTCTGGGCTTGCAACGGCATATTTTGTCTTAGAAGAGGCAAAATCAAAGGGGCTTAAGGATTTAGAGGTTACGCTCATTGAAAAAAACGACCGCACAGGTGGTAATATCGTAAGTGAGATAAAGGACGGTTTCTTAATCGAAGGCGGCCCTGATTGCTTTTTATCTGAAAAACCTTGGGCAATGGCACTTTGTAAGAGGCTTGGCCTCGGTGATAGATTACTCCCAACCTCAACGCCAAGAGGGCGTACCTTCATACTATCTAATAACAAATTGCACCTTCTTCCAGAGGGCGTAATCCTGATGGTTCCAACCAAGATGATACCCATGATTACGAGTACCCTCATCTCGCTTAAAGGAAAGATTCGTATGGGTCTTGAGTTTTTTATCCCAAAGAGAAAGGAAAAAGGGGATGAGACACTTGGTGATTTTGTGACGCGTCGTCTTGGTAAAGAAGTTCTGGATAAAATTGCAGAGCCACTTGTGGCTGGTGTTCACGCAGGGTGTCCTGAGACAATGAGCATACGCGCAAGTTTTCCAAAGTTTGTACAGATGGAGGAAGAGTATGGAAGCCTCATAAAAGGGATGGTCGCAAAGATGGCTGGGATGAAGAGTAAGGTCTCGCCAGCGCCCGCAACTGAGGCCAAAACAGGGGTGGCAAAAGACCCAAGA
>JAGLUZ010000126.1 GCA_023134165.1 Deltaproteobacteria bacterium
TTATACCCTGCTTGCCACCCCTTCCAAGGCTCTCAATCCCAAGTGGCAAGAAAATTATTAAGTCATAGATGTGAACTCCTGCGCGCGAAAAGGACATAGTAATATTTCCAACTAACCGCATTATAAAGGCCAATGCTCTTAGTACTCCCTCAGTGACAACACCAAGGACAGTCCTTGCGGAGTGTACAAAAGACTCCATTGGAATGGCAACAAAGGTCAGTGCAAATGGGAGGATAAAGCCCATGACCATCTGTCCAATAGTTGGGATAAGGCTCCCAGAGTGTGTGCCCTGAGTTGCAGAAAGGGATTGTCTTAGTGCTTGCATATCAGCGGCTATTATATCACGCATAAAGGCAAGAGCAGCTTCAACCCCAGCAAGGATGAAAAGAATAGAGAATGTAATGTAAATCATTCTGGTGCGCATCTTATCATCAAGAGCACCAATTACAGGAAAAAGCTTTGTTATGCGAAGCGATTCCATAAGGAACAAACCCATTGAAATCTCAACGAGGATTATTACGAGAGCCGCTATATCTGAGGTCTTGTAAGGCCCAATGTAGCTACCACCACCGACCATCTCACTCATTGGTAGTGCAATGAGGTTGAAGTTAATTATCGCACCAGCAATGGCAATTGAGAGAACAAAACCAGAGATAAAGAACTGGGTCAGGGCTGAAGACGTTAGCGTTCTAACGGCCGTATCTGTCCCTCTGCGTATCTCCTCAAACTCTGTCATACGTTTGTCAATATCCCTTGAGCGTTCGTGAAGCCCAGTTATTGTCTTATCAACCCTAGAGAGGGTCTGAGTTAGTTTTCTCCAAAAAGGCATCATCCTTTTTAAGAGGGCGTGGCGCATTTTTGTGGATTTCCGATACTCATCCATAACCTTTTTGTCTTGATCAATAATGGTTTTATGGATGGCCTTTAAGACTGTTGCAACCATTGAGTCCCCAGAGGAGGGGATATCAGCTACAGTCTTTACCGCCTTTGTCCACTCCGGTGGCGGAGGCGGAGTCTCGGTACTTGCGCCGTAATCTTCATCAATCTTTGTGACAAGGTCGCTAAGCGAACGGTTAAGGGCAGGATAACCTCCAAGGTCTCGCTTAACAACACTATCAACTCTGTGGAACTCCCTCTCAATAGCGCGTTCCACCTCACTTGCTCCAGTTGAGAGTAATACCTCTTTATTTCTTTTATTAAGTCGTCTTTGGGTTTGAAGCAGTGAGTGAGAAGCAAGACGTAGTGAGTTTCTAATTACACGGCTAAAGGACAGAATAGCCTTATGGGCATGAGACCTTGCGATGTAGAGTGAGACAACGAGCAGAAGAATCAGGATTAATAAGGATAAACCCTGCATATCTGGAATTATTATCAAGTATTCTGGCATAATAATAGACCTCCTTTCTAGTGCGAGTTATGATGCGTCGTAAAATTTACCACGCATTTATAAGATAAAACAAAAAAACCGCCAAAGAATTTTTCCTTTGGCGGTCCGACCAGCATAGCAATTTATCTGCTTAAGCCTCGTAACTCTGCGTCCTTGAGTTTCCCCAAGTTTGCTCTGAACAAAGGGTAGTTGATTCTCCTCTGGCGACCCGACCGGCATAGCTTTTTTTAGTAGCTTAAGCCTCGTGGCTCTGCGTCCTTAGGTTTCCCCAAGTTTGCTCTGAGCAAAGGTTGATGAGTTCCTATAATACCACTTGATATTTAAGGTGTCAATAATTTTTAAATGAATTTAATTTATTTTAAATTAACTAAGGAATCAAGGATAAATAAATGCGTAATTTTTTGGCTATTTCTAAACTAATCACGATTTAAAAATCCTAAGAGTTTTTCAAGAGTTAGGGTATTTATAATATCCTCCTTCCCAAGCCCCCCTCTTCTGGCAGTGCCTATTCCGTAGGCCATATTACCCAACCCCAAAACAGAATGCGAGTCCGTTGATACGGCAACCAATACGCCAGCCTCCTTTGCTTGACGACAAAAAGTGTCCTTTAAATCAAGGCGATCTGGGTAAGAATTTAGCTCTAGGGCTACTCTATGCTTCTTTGCCGCACTCATTACTGCACCGATATCAATGGCGTATGGAAGTCTTCGGTTAATAATTCGCCCTGTTGGGTGGGCTAGAATATTTATCAAACCCGTTTCTATTGCACTCACAACTCTATTTGTCATAACCTCAATTGGCATATCAAGGCCAGAATGCACGGCACCAATAACACAGTCGAGGTTTTCTAGCACCGAAGGAGGAAAATCCAAAGCACCGCTTGCCAAGATATCAACCTCTGTGCCTTTTAAAATCCTAAAATCAATACCCTCTTCTTTATATCTTTTATTTAACTCGTCAATCTCTTGGATTTGTATAAGTAGCCTCTTCTCACTTAGGCCGTGGGCAATGCCAACAGCCCTGGAGTGATCCGTAATTGCAACGTAAGAATAACCACGCAGGCGTGCGGCCTCGGCCATCTCAATAATCCTAGCACTACCATCACTATAAGTAGAGTGCATATGGAGGTCGCCTAAAATATCTGAGGTTTCAATAAGTCTTAGTGGTTTTATGCCTTTTTTTATCTCTCGAGAATAAAGTGCCTCACCACTCTCAGGTGAGACTTGACGAAGCTCAGGAGGAGTGAACTCAAGACCAAGAGTAGTAAATATTTCCTCCTCTGTGTTTGCATTTATTCTTTCATTCGTCTTTCCGTCAAAGAGACCTGATTTTTCTAACCTAAGGCCACCCTGCTTTGCCCTCCTGCTAAGCCAAAGGTTATGCCCCTTGGAGCCTGTATAATAAAGAAGAGCAGAACCAAAGGAATCTTTAGCCAGAATCCTTAAGGTAACTTTAATCTCAGAAGTAAGTAAGACCGTCGTCTTGGTCTCGCTTGAGGTAAGTATTTTTTTTATACTCTGATAATCATGGAAAAAATTTATAACCTTTAAAGGTTCAGTGCTTTTTTTTGTGGTTGCGATAATATCAATATTACCAATTGTCTCCTGCCACCGTCTAAGGCTCCCGACAATCTGAACCTTGTCAAGCAAGGCCGAGGTAAGTAGATACTTCTGAGCTTCAAGTGCAATTTTTCTAGCCTTTGCAACTCCAAATCTATCAGAGGTTTTCTTTAGTATCCTATAATTTTCAATTGATTTGGTAATCTTAGCGGCACTTTTTTCACCCATACCTGGAAGTTCTTGAACCTTACCAGAGGCTAAATTTGCCTCTAGTTTTTCAATACTATCGATACCTTGACTATTGTAAAGAAGCCTTACTTTTTTTGTACCAAGGCCTGTTAACTCAAGCATCTGAAGCAGACCTGGAGACAATTCAGCTAACAGTTCA
>JAGLUZ010000127.1 GCA_023134165.1 Deltaproteobacteria bacterium
CAAAAACACGAAGACTCATATGCAATAGACGTAGCGGCCGAGATAATTGGCTCTGGCGTTAACTCAAGGCTCTATAAGAGACTAAAGATCAATGAGGAGTTGGTGCAAGGCGTCTCAACCTATGCCATGACCCCAAAGGAGCCAGGGGTATTTTTCATCACAGCCGTTTTGGATACAAAAAATATTGAGAAAACAATTTCTGCAATAACTGAGGAGATACTTAGGATTGGTGATGAGGGGCCAAAACATAAGGAACTTCAGAAGACAAAGATTGGCCTTGAGAGTGGGTTTATCTATGAACGGGAGACAATGCAGGGAAAGGCCTCCCAGCTTGGATATTATGAGACGACCTCAGGGGGGCTAGACTTTGAGAAAAAATACGTCTCAGGGCTTCGCCAAGTAAGCGGCGAGGATGTTAAGAGGGTTATAAAAAAATACCTAACTCAAGAGAATATGACAATTTCGCTAATTGTTGCTGAGGATGATAAAGACCTGATAGATGAAAAAAAAGTACTGGCATCGATAAAGGAAGGCACAAAAAATTACCTGCAAGCAAAAGGTTCAAAAGAGAACAAAGCCACTGCAGGGACAGCTCAAAAATTTACACTTCCAAATGGCATAACCTTAATTGTAAATGAAGACCACTCAAATGCAACGGTTGCCCTCTATGCAAGTTTCCCTGGCGGACTTCGTTTTGAGGATTCCACTACAAACGGCACAGGCAACTTTATGAGTTCAATGCTTAGCCGGGGCACAACCAAAAGAACACGCTCAGAACTTGCAATGGAGCTTGATATGATAGCCGGAGGCGTTAGGGGTTTTTCTGGGAAAAACTCAAGCGGCGTTAGCGGTGAATTCCTCTCAAGGTTCTTTGAGGAAGGGCTTGCCCTCTTTGCTGAGGTAACCCTAAACCCGTCCTTTCCAAATGACGAGATTGAGAGGCTTCGTAGTGATATCATTGCCTCAATAAAACGCGATGAAGATTACTTACCGGGCTATACATTTAAACTCTTAAGAAAGGCCATGTATGATAAGCACCCTTACAGAATGCATGTAAAAGGAAGTACCGAGACTGTTAGTAAGATCTCAAGAGACGATTTAATCTCACACTACAAGCGCATCTTTAACCCAGAGCAAATGGTCTTCTCTGTTGTTGGAGACGTCTCCACCTCCCGTGTTTTAAAGGAAGTTACAAAAATCTTTGGTGATTTTAAAGGACAAAAAACTGAGCTTAAAAAAATCAAGGCAGACCCAGAACTTGGTGAGATTAAAAAAACCGGGGCTGTAAAGGATAAGGAACAAACAAATATTGGGATTGGTTTCTTAGGCACAACCATGGACTCTGAGGATCAGTACCCGCTCGTAGTTCTGGCCGAGATACTCTCCTCTCAAGGAGGCCGCCTCTTCACCGAGCTTCGCGACAAGAAAAGCCTTGCCTATGCTGTGAGTGCCTTCTCTAGTGTTGGGATAGAGCCTGGAATCTTTGGTTTTTATATTGGTTGTGCGCCAGAGAAAAAAGAGGCCGCTATCAAGGGGATACTCGCTGAGATAGAGAAAGTTACAAGAAAGAAAGTTACTCGTAGCGAGTTGAAGCGAGCAAAGAATGCCCTGCTTGGTGGCTATGCAATTGGTTTGCAGAACGTCTCAAACCAGGCAAGTGATAGTTCATTAAATGAGCTTTATGGTCTAGGTTTTGACTTTTACAAAAAATACCCAGCAAAGATAGAGGCCGTATCAAGAAGAGACATACTAAAGGCCGCAAAAAAATACCTAACTCTAAAGAGCTATGCTATCTCAGTTGTTGGGCCTAGTAAAGATAAGGACGGAGAGAAGAAAACAACTACAACAGGGGAACGTAAAAAAAGTCACGGGCATGGGCACTAGTTACGAGGGTGGGGTAACTAACCCCATCGGTTTTTTATAAAAATCTACCCGCACCGTCGGCCTTGTTGCCTCGTAGCCTCACCCTGCTTTGTTTTTTTTAGATACCCACAACTACCTCTACTTTAACTTTGAGGTAAATATCCCGTCCCAGTCTTTAGGGGGCGGGTTTTCCATGTAATTTTTACACCTTAGGATGTAAAACATAGACGGTGGGTCTTCTGGAAATTTTTCAAGCAAGGCAGAAAAACTATAGAGAGCAGTCTTGAACTTTCCCTTTCTGTACTCAATTAGAGCCTTTAAGAAAATCTCCGAACGCTCGGCAATATCTTGATCTCCTATACGCCCCATAAGCTCATAGATAGCAACAGGTTTTTCCTTGCCCTTTACACGAACCAAATCTAGTTCACGAAAGATAAAGTCATCTTTTGCCTCTGCGTAGGTAAACTCGCTAACAAGAATTTGTGTACCGTAAACCTTATTCATTCCCTCCAAACGTGAGGAGAGGTTCACAGCGTCCCCTATGGCTGTATAATCAAAGCGAAGATCAGCACCCATATTCCCAACAATTGCCTCCCCTGTATTTATACCTACTCCAATATAAATTGGCGGATACCCGTCCTTTAGCCAAGCGGAATTTAGCCCCGGCAACCGCCCTATCATATTAAGTGCGGCTGAGCAGGCCTTGGACGGATGAGCAGGTAAATCCACCGGTGCATTAAAGATAGCCATAATTGCGTCCCCAATGTATTTATCAAGCGTACCTTTTTCTTGAAAAATAATACGCGTCATCGGGGTTAGGTACTCATTTAAAAGAGTTACGAGTCGCTCCGGAGTCATGGCCTCGGCAAGGGAGGTAAAGCCACGAATATCAGAGAAAAGTATTGTGATATTACGGTTCTCACCACCGAGCTTTAAGCTCTCTGGGTTCTTTACAATCTCTGATACAACCTGAGGAGGCACGTATGTTGAGAATGCTTTTTTATAAAACTTACTCTTCTTCTCAACAATTACATTTCGGTAGGACTCAATTGCGAGGTAGGCAAGAGAGAGTGAGAAAACAGGATAAACCAGACTTAGCACAATATTATAGAGGACCAAGGCCTCATAGATTGAAAAAGCATATCCAATTACAAAACCAAAAAATATGAGAAGACTAATGTAGGTGTGACGAGCCCTAGAGATAACGAGTGCAAGAAAAAGCGGCAATATCAGGATTAAAAGAAGAGTGAGGAGCATTGTTCTTGAGTCGTTAATTAAAAATCTATTCTCAAGAATAGTTCCCGCTAAGGTAGCGTGAACCTCGACACCTGGGTAGATTGGATCAACAGGAGTTACCCTGATATCAAAGATTGCCTTCTCTGTTGCACCAACAAAGACGACCTTATCCTTAAAGACACTCGGCGGGATTCTCCCCTTTATTACGTCAACAGCTGAGTAGTGTTTGAAGGTCATACCGGGGCCGTAAAAATTTAGAGCAAGAGCACCGTAAGAGTCAAGTGGGACGTGATAATCCCCGATATCAAGGCTATCGATTCCGTAGATTGCGGTATTTAAAATAATCTCATTGCCCGTGGCAACCCGAAGTGCCTCAATAGAGAGTGAGGAATAGGTACTACCTTCGTAACTATAGATGAGATTTGCAAAACGGTAAGACCCGTCACTGCCGGGAATAATATTAAAGGTACCAAAGCCTTTTGCACCAGTTCCAATAAGCGAGATATTTGGCTCAACGCCGCTAAAATTCTCTACCTCAAGAAGACCTTGCTCATCACCAATATCACTATCAAGGTACTTAATTATCGAGATCTTTGACCTCTGCATCTGCAGTACGCTTGTCTTATTTGGAGCCTCAGTTGAGTCTTCCCTAAAGAAATAACCAAGCACCACATTGCCTGCGTCTTTTACTGCAAGTGAAAGTGCCTTATCATTCTCTGTGTTCTCGCTCTCAGAGAAGACCATATCAAAGGCAAGAACAGAGGCCTGATCAAGACCCTTCACCATCTCTGCAATTCGTTTTCTTGGCCAAGGCCATCTGCCAAGTTCATTTACACTCTTCTCATCAACGGCGATAATTACAACAGAATCTGGGGCAGTGGTTGTGCCTCTTGCACGAAGCATGGCATCCCCGGCCTTTAGATCAAGTAGAGTAAATAGGCTTGGTTTTACAGCGAAAAAAAATAGGACTATTAGAGCCGAGAGAGCTCCAATAAATAAGAAGGCCAAGGTTTGATGGCCCGAAAGACGTGTTAGTGTTTTTTTGATTAAACCCATTTAAACCCTTAAGATGAAAAAATAAAATTCAAAAAAATCTTAGGTTCGAAGTCTAGTACATTTCAAAGAGAAGCTCACCCTCACCTTTTACGCCAGCTATCGTTAGCTTTAGCGGTAGGTTCTCACTAAGGACAACCTCACCTGTCTCGTGATAGAGAGGAAACTTAATGCTATATACCTTACTCCAAGCATCAATGTAGGGAAAAAATTCCTTTAAGGCTGGACTATCTTCTTCTAGTTTTTTTATCTCAAAAGGAATAACACGCCCCTTTGTCGAGTCACTTAGGTAGAGCTTCCAGATTGAATCCTTCTCTTCAAAATCATTCCATTTTGGATCAGGCGTATGGGCTGAGAAAAAAAACTCAACATATTCTTTAAGAGCCTCAGAATTATCGACCTTCATAACATCTGTCTTTGCACTATCAAGTTTAAATCTCTTTGAGTACTCACGAGCATAGGCCGCTCTAAAAGATTTTGATTTAAGTGTTGCACTAAGGTGAAGGACAAGTTCCACACCAGAGTAAATCTTTAAAGTCTCTGTGTTTTCATCAAGAACATCATAGTAGGACGAGTCCTCACGCAGGTTTTCACCAGCACATCCAGAGAGTAAAAAAAACAAAGCCACCAAGATTAGTGAAAATTTATTTTTTATGTTTTTATAAAAAAAATCCATAAATAACACCTATGCACCTTCTTTAAATAAAGCTAGTTGAGGGGCTTTTTTTGTATCCTCAGAGACCTCAATTGGGTAGGACTTAGAAAAACACGCATCACAGTAACTGTCCCCTCCAGCCTTTACAGCACCATAGACACCGCCAAGGCTTAGGTATCCCAGTGTGTCCGAGGTGATGTATTTATTAATCTCTTCAACAGAATTAGAGGCGGCAATGAGTTCAGCATCTGTTGGCGTATCAATTCCGTAAAAACAAGGAGAAACCGTTGGAGGGGAACTTATTCGCATATGCACTTCCTTTGCTCCTGCGTCTCGTATCATCTTAATTATCTTCCGACTCGTCGTACCCCGAACAATTGAATCATCGACCACAACAACCCTTTTGCCCTGAATTATCTCCTTTACAGGATTTAACTTTAGCTTTACCCCAAAGTGGCGAATCTCCTCCTTTGGCTCGATAAAGGTTCTACCAACGTAGTGGTTACGAACAAGCCCCATATCAAAGGGAATCCCTGATTCTTCGGCGTAACCAACGGCCGCACCCACACCAGAGTCTGGGACAGGCATCACGAGGTCGGCCTCAACTTGATGCTCCCTTGCAAGGGCTCTTCCAAGTTCCTTCCTAACCTCATAGACATTAGCCCCAAATATATTTGAATCAGGCCTTGCAAAATAAATAAACTCAAAGACACACGGAGTGTACGGTGCTGGAGGAAAGGGCTTGAAGGATTTTAGTCCGTTCTCATCTATTAGGATAATCTCTCCAGGTTCGACCTCACGCACGTACTCTGCCTCAATTAAATCAAAGGCACAGGTCTCGGAGGCAATAACCCAAGTATCTTTAAGTTTACCAAGAGCAAGAGGTCTAAAACCATTTGGATCGCGTGCAGCAAGAAGCCTGTTCTCGGTTTGAAGAACGAGTGAATATGCCCCTTTTACACATCCAAGGGCATAGGTCAGGCGATCGACAATAGAGTTTTCCTTACTTGATGCAATCAGGTGAACAATGACCTCAGTATCCATATCAGACTGAAAGATTGACCCGTAAGCCTCTAGCTCATCACGAATGTGGCGGGCATTTACAAGGTTTCCGTTATGTGCAATTGCAAGTGCGCCTCTTGCGTACTCAATTACATGTGGCTGAGCATTCCTTATATGGGAGGCTCCAGCTGTTGAGTACCGAACATGACCTATTGCAGAGGTTCCGTGAAGCTCAGATATAGCATTCTCGCTAAAGACGTCTGCCACAAGCCCCATCCCCTTATGAGAGAATAATTGTCGAGAATTTGAGGAGACAATCCCAGCACTTTCTTGCCCTCTGTGTTGGAGTGAATGAAGACCAAGGTAGGCTAGGTTTGAGGCCTCAGGGTGATTGTAAACACCCACGACGCCGCACTCGTCATTAAATTTATCAAAATTATCTGGCATGAATATTCCTTGAAGTTTTTTTATTTATGATTCTTTAATATCTATTGACTAATTAAGCCACAATTTTTTTAAAACTTTACGAGTTTCTCTAATGTCTGTGACCAAGCAGAGAAAAGCTCATCTACTCGGGCATCAATTAAATTATTTATCCTAATGCGTGTCCCCCCAACTTTGCCAATTACCCTAAAGGGTACTTTTTTTTCTGAGGCAATTTTCTCTATCTTTGATAAATCATCCTCAGAAAAACTAACTAATATACGAGACTGAGACTCACCAAAGAGGAGAGCTTCTGTGCTAAGTTGGGCGACCTCTATATCAAGTTCAGCTCCGATAAAGCCGTCTGGAGAAAAAGCCGACTCTGAGAGTGCCACAGCAAGGCCACCATCCGATAGGTCGTGAGCTGAATTAATTATACCATCATTTATTGCAAAGCGACAAGCCTCCTGAGTTGCCCTCTCACGCTTTAGGTCTATCTCTGGTGGAAGCCCTTTATCAAGGCCGTGCATAACTTTTAGATACTCGCTCCCTCCAATCTCATCAAGAGTATCACCAAACAGGCCGATTAAATCCCCCTCACCCGTGAACCACTGTTTTGTATGACTACTAAGATTATCAATAAGACCGACCATTCCAACAGAAGGGGTCGGGTAAATTGAGGTACCAGAGGTTTCATTATAAAAACTAACATTACCACTAACAACAGGGATATCAAGGGCAAGGCAGGCCTCACTCATCCCTGCGATTGCCTCCTCAAATTGCCACATAACATCTGGGCGTTCTGGGTTTCCAAAATTAAGGCAATCTGTTAGTGCAAGCGGAAGAGCACCACTTACGCTTAGATTTCTTGCGGCCTCGGCAACAGCTATCATCGCCCCTCTTTTGGGATCCAAATAACAATACCTCGCATTACAATCAGTCGTCAGGGCAAGTGCCTTGGTCGTGCCTTTAATCCTAATAACAGCAGAGTCAGAGCCAGGAAGTGTTACTGTATCTGTCCGAACCATATGGTCGTATTGTTTATAGACCCACTGCCTGCTAGATATATTTGGTGAACCAAGTAATTTAAGTAAAACTTCCTGATAATTTGTACTCTTCTTTAGGGCACTTCTATCAAGAGAATTTAATGCGTCCTGAGTGTCTGGTCGCTTTGATGGTCTGCTGTAAACAGGCGCACTATCGGTTAGGGCTGAGATTGGCATATCCCCAACGACCTCACCATTATCAAGGATAGTGATATTCCCTGTATCTGTAACAGTACCGATTACGCAGGCTGATAAGTCCCATTTTTCAAAGATATCAACTACAGCTGAGACTGATTCTGGGTGAACAACCATCAGCATCCTCTCCTGAGATTCCGAGAGAAAGACCTCATAAGGGGTCATATTTTCTTCACGCCTCGGGACAAGAGCGGCATCAATCTCTATGCCATTTCCTGCGCGAGAGGCCATCTCCACACTTGAAGAAGTTAGGCCAGCCGCACCCATGTCTTGAATCCCAATTACATGGTCAGTCTTAAAGACCTCTAAACAGGCCTCAAGTAAAAGTTTTTCTGTGAAGGGGTCTCCGACTTGTACTGTTGGGCGGCGTTCCTCACCACCCTCACCAAAGACGTCGCTTGCCATTGTTGCCCCGTGAATGCCGTCTCGTCCTGTCTTTGAGCCAACATACATAACAGGGTTACCAAGGCCTGAGGCATTTCCTTTAAATATCTTATTCGTCTTTACAACCCCTGCTGTCATGGCATTTACAAGGCAATTACCATCGTAAGATTCATGAAAGAAAAGCTCACCTCCAACTGTTGGTACGCCCATACAATTACCATACCCAGCAATGCCAGCGACAACACCTTCTAGGAGGTAACGGGTGCGAGGGTTTTTTACAGAACCAAAACGAAGTGAATTAAGTGAGGCTACTGGACGAGCGCCCATTGTAAAGACGTCCCTTAGGATTCCGCCGACCCCAGTAGCTGCGCCCTGATAAGGTTCAATAAAGGACGGGTGGTTGTGGCTCTCCATCTTAAAGACAACCGCTAGGCCGTCGCCGATATCCACAACCCCGGCATTTTCACCAGGGCCCTCTATGACAGACGGCCCTTCAGTTGGGAGTTTTTTCAGGTGCACCCTTGATGATTTATAACTACAATGCTCACTCCACATTACTGAAAAAATACCAAGCTCTAAGTAATTCGGCTCTCGCCCCAAGACCTTAAGTATCTCGGCGTATTCCTCAGTACTTAGTCCGTGCTCTTCTATTATGGTTTTGGTTATCTTCAAGGATTCCTTGGATTAAAAAATTGATTTATTTATGACTTAGTAAATTAACTTAAAAAAGAAAAAAAGACAAGTAGAAGAAATTCTTATTAATAATCTTTAGGCTGTTTTTTGCTTCTTCTTTTGAAGCCCTCGCTCAACAAAACTAAAGACGCACCCACAGTAGTTTTGCCTAAATAACCCAATCTCCTTTGAGCCGTCAATTCCTTTTTGCCACCCGCTACGAAAATCCTCATAATAAAACTCAACACCAACAGAGTCTGCAACCTCGCGGCCGACCTTAATAATAAGCTCGTGATTTTGCCTCCGACTAAAAAGGAGTGAAGAGGTGAAGGCCTGAAAACCGCCTTGCTTTGCGGCCTCGGCTGTTTTTATAAGCCTTACTCTGTAGCAATGTTCACAGCGTTTTTCCTTTGCAACCTCTTTTTTATTTGTTCCTGAGATGCCATCAAAAAAAGGTTTCGGTTCGTAATTTTCATCAGCGATAATATCCAAGTTCATAAACTTTGCAAGTAGGTGGACTGAATCCAGCCGCCTAAAAAATTCCGCTCGAGGATGAATATTTGGGTTATAGAAAAAACCAGTAACCTCAAAGTCCTTACCTAGGCTTTGCTTTATAGGATAGACTGAACAAGGGCCGCAACAAATATGAACGAGTATCTTCACTGTATCACCAAAAAAATTAAAGCAATTTTTCCTGCTTTGTTTCTTCTTCTTTATTTATATAAATTCTATTTAGATGCTCGTATGCAAGCTTTGTCGCAACGCGCCCCCTTGGAGTACGGTTAATAAACCCCTCCTGAATTAGGTAGGGTTCATACAAATCCTCAAGTGCGTCTTTGTCTTCATTTAGAGAAGTTGCTAGGGTCTCAACGCCAACTGGGCCACCAGCGAATTTATCAATTATTGTAAGTAGAATTCGCCTATCCATTTTATCAAAACCACGCGCGTCAATCTCTAGGAGTGTGAGAGAACTTTCCGCAACCTCAGCCGTTATTATGCCCTCGTGCTTTACCTCGGCGTAATCGCGAAGTCTTCTAAGAAGTCTGTTTGCAATCCTTGGCGTTCCACGTGAGCGGCGTGCAATCTCAAGAGCACCGTCCTGGGTAATCTTGATACCAAGAATCTTTGCGGACCTTATGACAATGGACTGAATTTCTGCAGGGGTATAAAAATCGAGCCTAACAATAACACCAAATCTATCGCGAAGCGGAGAGGTAAGGAGACCAGCCCTTGTGGTTGCACCAATTAGGGTAAAGCTTGGCACATCAAGTTTTACTGTCCGTGCCGAAGGCCCTTGACCTATTATAATATCAAGTTTATAGTCCTCCATCGCAGGATACAAGACCTCTTCAACTGTAATCGGTATGCGATGAATTTCATCTAAGAATAGAACATTACGTTCTTCTAGGTTTGTTAAGACTGCGGCCAAATCTCCGGTCTTGTCAATTGCAGGCCCAGAGGTGGAGATGATACTACTTCCAAGTTCATTTGCCATAATATGGGCAAGTGTGGTTTTTCCAAGCCCTGGAGGGCCGTAAAAAAGCACGTGATCAAGAGCCTCCCCTCGCCCCTTTGCAGCCTCGATAAAGACCTTTAGGTTTTCTTTTATCTTTTCCTGACCAACGTACTCGGATAAAAACTTTGGCCTAAGGGTTGCCTCAAAGTTCTCCTCTT
The DNA here is from genome assembly GCA_023134165.1 of Deltaproteobacteria bacterium. Classification (GTDB taxonomy): domain Bacteria; phylum Desulfobacterota; class GWC2-55-46; order GWC2-55-46; family DRQE01; genus JAGLUZ01. Next base: position 10,204 of record JAGLUZ010000127.1, read on the forward strand.
CACTACGTTTCACAGGTACTAAATCTTTATCATCCATAATAAATTCTTTTATCTTTATGCTGTTATTTTTTTAAATCATTTTGGAGCAAGAGTCTGTAAGGAGGCCTTAAATAATTCTTCAAAACTAGGCTCGTTTTTTTCTAGCCCTTCACTTGCAGTAATTTTATCAAAAACCTTTTGAACTTTATCCTCTATATCAGTGCCTTTGTAGCCAAGATTTTTAAGGGCACTCACAACGTCCGTTAGAACAGGCACTTGACTCATAACCTCACTGTCTTGAGTGTCACCGCCTTGAGCCTTAATCAAAAAGACCTTATCCTTTAGCTCAAGCATGAGTCGCTCTGCGGTTTTTTTACCTATCCCTGGAAGCCCCTTAAATGTACTGGCATCCCCAGAGAGGATTGAGCGTTTTAGTTTTTCTACAGACGCACCGGAGAGAATATTCCGAGCAAGTTTTGGCCCTACTCCTGTTACAGTTAGGAGGAGTAAGAAAAGTTCCTTCTCAGGAAGTGCTGCAAACCCGAAGACTCGAATCGTATCATCTTTAAAGAAGGTAATGGTTTGAAGGGTTGCGACCTTACCGAGTTCAGGAAGTGTGGAGTAAGTAGAGAGTGGAATAAATATCTCGTAGCCAATGACACCCATACCACCGCCAACCTCGATGATTACAGATTCTGGTGTTTTAGAGACTAAGGTGCCGCGAATGAGAGCTATCATTTGTAATATTATATTAAAAAAAGATTTTGTTTATTTCGGTATATCTATAGATAAAAAAACAATTACGAGGCTACCGAGCTTTGAGCTAGAGGCCCAAGATGATTTATGTGACAAATCGCTATGGCTAGGGCATCTGCCTCAT
>JAGLUZ010000128.1 GCA_023134165.1 Deltaproteobacteria bacterium
AAGACCAAACCCACCCAGCACAGCGTAAATAAGATGCGGGAGATTGGTCTTCAGCCAGATATTTTATTATGTAGAACGGACAGAGACTTTGCCCCTGAGCTTAAGAGCAAGATTGCACTTTTCTGTAATGTTGATAAAGACGCTGTAATTGCCGCAAGTGACGCAGCAAGTGTATACGAGGTTCCCCTGAAGCTCCATAAAGAAGGCCTTGATGAGAAGATAGTAAAACTTCTTAATATCTGGACTGGGAAACCAAAACTTACTCAGTGGGAGAGGATTGTAAAAAAATTAAATAACCCCAAGCATGAGGTAACAATTGGGATTGTTGGAAAATACGTAGAGCTTCAGGATTCTTATAAGAGCCTTCACGAGGCACTAGTTCACGGCGGAATACCAAATAACTGTAAGGTTAATTTCTCCTACATTGATTCTGAGGATATTGAGAAAAAAGGCGTCTCTGCATGTCTCTCGGATGTTGACGGCGTACTTGTCCCGGGCGGATTCGGTAGCCGAGGTATCGAGGGTAAGATTGAGGCCATACGCTACGCACGTGAGAATAAGATACCGTTCTTTGGAATATGCCTTGGTATGCAGATGGCCGTAGTGGAGATTGCAAGAAACTTGGGCGGCATGAAAGGAGCGAATTCAGCGGAATTTGCCCCAGAAACAAAGTACCCTGTAATAGACCTGATGGAGGAGCAACGCGGGATAGAGAAAAAAGGCGGCACCATGAGGCTTGGTGCGTATCCTTGCAAGTTAAAGAAGGGGAGCAAGGCACAGAAGGCCTACGGTGCAACTGAAATTTCAGAGCGTCACCGTCACCGTTTTGAGTTCAGTAATGAATTCAAGGCCGAGCTAGAGAACGCTGGCATTGAGTTAAGCGGGGTCTCGCCGGACGGGACTTTGGTTGAGATTATAGAGTACTCAAATCACCCTTGGTTTGTTGGGTCTCAGTTTCACCCAGAATTTAAGAGTCGCCCATTTGATCCCCACCCGCTCTTTAAAGATTTTGTAAAGGCCGTATTAAAGACAAAGACAGCAAAACTTGCCAATAAAGAAAGAGATGAAAAAAAGACAGGCATAAAGACACAAGCAAAGAAAACTACCTCAAAGAAAAAAACTGTGGTAAAAAAAAGCCCCATAAAGGCAAAAAAAACTAAGGCCACAAAAAAATGAGTCCCCAGAGAACCAAAGAGATAAGTGTTGGAGATGTGGTAATCGGCGGAGCTCGCCCTTTTGTCCTAATTGCAGGGCCTTGTGTTATTGAGGATGAAGTAGCAACACTGGAAATCCTTGATGAGCTTAAGGTCATAACATCTGCTCTTGATATCCCCCTAATATTTAAAGCCTCCTATGATAAGGCTAATAGAACCTCAGCAGATTCTTACCGTGGCCCAGGAATTACAAAGGGACTAGAGATACTTGCAAATGCACGTAGCAGGGGTAGTGTCCCAGTCCTTACAGATGTTCATTGTACGGAAGACTGCAGAATTGTTGCTGATGTAGTTGATTGCATCCAGATTCCAGCCTTTCTCTCTCGGCAAACAGATTTACTCATCGCCGCAGGAGAGACAAACAAACCAGTTAATATTAAAAAAGGCCAATTTATGGCTCCTTCTGCTATGACCTCAGCTATAAAAAAAATAAAAGGTACGGGTAATGATAATATTCTATTAACTGAGCGAGGCGTCTCGTTTGGTTATAATAACCTTGTTGTAGATTATCGCTCTTTGCCAATAATGAGGTCTTTTGGGTACCCAGTTGTCTTTGACGCTACGCATAGCGTACAACTTCCTTCGGCAAAAGGTGAGGTCTCTGGCGGAGATAGAGATATGGTCGCCTACCTTGCAAGAGCGGCCGTAGCCGTTGGTGTGGACGCCCTTTTCTTGGAGGTTCACCCAGACCCTGATAAAGCCCTCTCGGATGGGCCAAATTCTTTGGCTCTAAAAGATCTTGGTAATCTACTAAAAGAATTAAAAGAACTCGACGACCTAACAATAAAGCACGGCCAAAAGGGCTAGGTTAAAAAACCAAAATGCGGGTTCAATTTTGTAAACGGTCAGAGATCGATTGAACCAAGAGTTTGTTGGAAGGCCTAAAAAACTCGCAAAAAATCCCTCCATGGTGTCTTTGCGAGGATGTTTGGCTTAAGGCAAACGACGTGGCAATCTGCTTTTTCTTTTAGTGGCACTTTTAGCCTCTACCCTGAGATTGCCTCGCTCCCTTTACTCGCTCGTAGAGACAGGTTTTATCTTTCCCCCTTAGATTCTATAAAATTAAGAAGGTCTAGTAAATAATATGACAGAGCAAGACGAAAAAAAAATAATAGAGAGTGCTAAAAAAGTCCTAGAGATTGAGGCCAAGGCAGTGCTCGCCCTAAAAGACAACCTTGACGGAGATTTCTCAAAGGCCGTGGAAATAATCCTAGAGGCCAGTGGCAAGGTCGTTCTTATGGGTATGGGCAAGAGCGGGTTAATTTGCCAAAAAATTGCCTCAACCCTTGCCTCAACCGGAACCTCTGCTTTTTTCTTGCACCCTGCTGAGGGCGTTCACGGAGATCTCGGCGTCCTTATGAAAAACGATATTCTTTTGGCTGTATCAAACTCTGGGGAGACTGAAGAGATTATCAGGATAATTCCAGCTGTAAAACGCATGGGTATAAAAATGATAGCCATGACAGGGAAGAAAAACTCTACGCTCTCAAAACATGCTGATCTTACCCTGGATATAAGTGTAGAAGAAGAGGCCTGTCCAATGGGGCTTGCCCCGACTGCCTCCACCACTGCTACGCTTGCCATGGGGGACGCCCTAGCTGTAGCCCTCCTAACAGTTAAGGGTTTTCAGGAAGAGGACTTTGCTATTTTACACCCAGCCGGAAGCCTTGGAAAAAAACTCATGGGTGTTGCCGAGATGATGCACCTTGGTGATGGTATCCCAAAAGTTGACGTAGAGCTATCTATGAAGGATGTTGTCCTTGAGATGACGGCAAAACGTCTTGGCATAACAGCTGTCTATGATGGCGAAAAATTTGTTGGTGCAATAACAGACGGCGACTTGAGGAGGTCTTTGGAAAAAGGCGAGGACGTCTTTACCCTAAAGGCTGGGGACGTAATGACAAAGACCCCAAAGACCATCAGTGAGGATGCCCTTGCCGAGAGTGCACTTCGGGTGATGGAGGAGGAGTCCATTACAGTCTTATTTGTAACCTCCACTGGCGGAGAAATTAAAGGGGTACTTCATATGCACGACCTCCTTAAGGCTGGGGTTCTATAATAGCCTTTGTTTATGCACCTTGGCGTGGTTTTACCTTGCCTCTGTAATTGTTATCTTACACTTAGTACGCAACCCTACTACATATAAAATAATATAAAGAATAAAAAATATAGATAATTAGATATAAGTCAGAGATAAGGCCATATAAATGACATATAAAAGCCCCATAAAAAGAGATAAAAAAAAGTAGAAAATACTTGACAACAACTAATTATGATGATAAATTTTCCTTAATTCTAAAATTCAGAGGTAGTCTTGTGCTTTATGTATTGGCCTGGATTACGGCCTTTATTATCTTTACATCAAGATAAAGACAAGCACACTACGAAAGGAGAGTGGAGGCAAAAATAATTTTTAGTTTTAGTTATTGGTACAAAGTAGTACGACACATATATAAGGAAAGGGCTTGGCAAGTTGCCCTCTGACTTTCTAGAGAGGAATAAGCAATTTGCCATAGGTTGGTGTGAGAAGGCTTTTTCAAAGATAAGATACTTTAGCCACTTACGCTATTAAACAAAAAAAAAGAAGCAACAGAAAAAAGGAGGAAACTCAATGAAGAGACTTTTTATTATGACATTGGCACTAGTTGCCCTCGCAGTATGGACACTACCAGCTGCGGCAGAAATAACACTAGACGGACAGTACAGGGTAAGAGCAGAAACAAGAGTTAATGCTGACTGGATGGATGATGAACCAACTGGAACTTCTACTGGTGATAATACTTCCGTAACTGGTCAGAGAGTAAGACTTACTGCAAAGGCCAATGCTGGTGAAGATGTAACTGTAAAGATCACACTTCAGGACACAAGACAGTGGGGTGCTGGTCAGGAAAATACCAATACAGGCGGTATAGACCCTAATAACAACCTTGACCTTCACGAGTCATGGGTAAAGCTTGACAATCTTTTTGGTGCACCAGTTGCCATCAAAGTTGGTCGTCAGGCAATAAACATCGCCGACCAAAGACTAATCGGTGGTTTTGAGTGGTCAAACAATGCAAGAAGCTTTGATGCCGCAATTCTTAGCTACAAGAATGATGTTGTTGGTGTTAGAGCAATAAGAGCAAATATTAAAGAAGGTCCAGATTCTATCAATGATGACTTTAACCTTAATATCCTTGAGGCAGTTATCACAGCAGTAGAAGATCACACCTTTACACTCTATGCCATTAACGCAGTTGATAATGGTGTTTTTGCTTCTGAGTTTGACCTCATGAACTATGGTCTCCACGCAAAAGGTAAGGTTGGTCCAGCTGACTACTCAGTAGAGTACAACATGCAGACCGGTGATGAATCTGATGTTGTTGAGATAGAAGCAAGTGCATTTGCCATAACAGCTGGTTTCTCTTTACCTGATGTTGCTGGCCTTAGGATTGGAGTACAGTATGTTGACGCTTCTGGTGATGATGGTTCAGATGCCACCACCCAGGAAACCTTTGACAACCTACTTCCAACCAACCATCTCCATTATGGTTATGCAGACAGGCAGGCTTGGATGAACATGAATGGTATTAACCTAAATGTAAGTGCCAAACCAATGGACAAGCTCTTTGTAAAGCTTGACTACTGGATGTTTGGTGTAAATGAAGTTGAGGATGACCTCTACTACGCAAGTGGTAATACAGGTGTAGCTGGAAATGCAGCATATGATGATGATGCTGGTACTGAGATTGACCTAACTGTTAAGTATGCTTATAGCGATGCAGTTAAGTTCCAGCTCGGTGCTTCACTTTATCAAGCTGGCGGGTTTATTGAAGACTCCCTAGCTCCAGTTGATAGTGCAGATCAAACATGGTCATACCTCCAGATGGCAGTTAACTTTTAATCTGGGTAAAACCATAAATAGCTGAAAAGCAAAATAAGTAATTCTTAAGAGGCGGGTCTTGTATAAGACCTGCCTCTTTTTTTTGTTAAAGTGTCTTTGCAGTAAGGCAAAGGATGCGGCAATCTGCCTTTACTTTATAAAATTTTAAAAATAATCCATAAATATTCGTGTTTTGGCTTGCACCTAAGGCTAAAATTACCTATAATCATTTTAGTTGAAAATACTTACTCGGTTCCCAGACCTGTTTTTTAAAAAAAAGACCAGCAAGGGAGTTGAAAAAATGCGAGAGTGGCGGAATTGGCATACGCGCCAGACTTAGAATCTGGTGGGCGACCGTGGGGGTTCGAGTCCCCCCTCTCGCACCATTTTTTAAATCTTCAAAGAGAATAAAAAATACCTGTAAAGACAGGTAAATAATAAAGACGGAGCAAGTGAGAAGCAATGAAGGTAGAACTAGAAGACGTATCATCTATAAGGAAAAAACTTACAATTGAGATTCCAGAGGCCGAGGTAAATGCGGCTGTTAAGGAATCATATGAGACCTTACGCGCTCAGGTCGAGATCGAGGGTTTTAGAAAGGGCAGAGCACCAGCGGCCGTACTTAGGCAAAAATATAGCGACAAGGTAATCGAAGACGTTGGTACAAAACTGATGGAGTCTTCATACCCAGCCGCACTTGAAGAAAAAGGCGTAAAACCCGCTGGCAAACCAGAGATAGAGGTCACGAGCCTTAGCGAGGGGATGCCCTTTATTTTTACGGCTTTTGTTGAGGTTCTCCCAACCGTGGATAAGATTGATGGATATAAGGAACTAGAGCTTGAGAGAAAATCCTCGGATGCAACGCCAGAGGAAGTAGCAGAGAGCTTGGAGGCTGTTCGTCAGAGTAAGGGCGAGTTTGTTGAGGCAGAAAAAACAGCAGAAAAAACAGATACCGTTATAATTGACTTTGATTGCCGAGTAAACGGTCAGGTTATAAAAGGCGTATCCCAGAAAGATTATAGCTTTATAGTTGACGGCGGGGCAAAGTACTCGGAGTTTGAGGAGGCAGTAACAGGGCTTAAGGCTGGCGAGAAGAGCGAGTTTGAGAAGAGCTTTCCTCCTGCGTATCACGATAGTGCCTTGGCTGGAAAGACCGCTAATTTTGAGGTCGTACTAAAGACCGTAAAAGAGAAGAAACTCCCTGAGATTGATGATGCCTTTGCAAAGGACTTAGGCTTTGATGACCTGCCAAAGTTAAAGGAAAAGGTCGTGGAAGAGCTCTCAAAGGGCAAGCAGCAGTCTGAGACAGACAGGCTAAAGGGAGAGGTAATAGAGCAGTTAATTGCCAAAAACGATTTTGAGGTTCCTCATAGTGTTGTTGATAGGTATTTCTCTCAGATTGCAAAGAGCGTTTTAAATGGCCTAAGACAGGGACTTGCAAACCCAAGGGACGTTAACGTATCAAGTGATGAATTTAAGAGTCGCTATATGGAGATGGCCGCAAAGCACGCCAAGGGCGACCTTATGATTGATGTTATAGCAAAGTCTGAGGGTGTTGTTGTTACGGATGCCGATGTGGAGCGTGTAATGCAGGAGATGGCCACAGCCCAGAATCAACCCTTGGAGGCCGTAAAAGAGGCCTTTGATAAGAGCGAGGGTTCAACAGACGGCATAAAGAGCGGGATTAAACATGACAAGGTCTTTGAATTTATCTTTAATGCAAATAATGTAGGTGTCTAGGAAAATTTTAAAATTATGAACTCTAACGAATTTGGGCTTTTAAAGGAGCAGGAAAAGATGAATCTGGTACCTATGGTAGTTGAGCAGACCGGCAGGGGTGAGAGGGCTTATGATATTTACTCAAGGCTCCTAAAGGATAGGATTATTTTTCTTGGCTCTCAGGTAGATGATATTGTTGCAAATCTTATCATTGCCCAGCTCCTTTTCCTTGAGGGTGAGGATCCAGATAAAGAGATTTTTCTATATATTAACTCCCCAGGCGGGAGCGTCACAGCTGGAATGGCTATCTATGATACCATGCAGTATGTAAAGCCCCAGATATCAACTATCTGCATGGGGCAGGCCGCAAGCATGGGGGCACTCCTCCTAACCGGTGGTGCAAAGGGAAAGAGGTTTGCTCTACCTCACTCAAGGATACTTATTCATCAACCCCTTGGTGGTGCTCAGGGTCAAGCTACTGATATTGATATCCAAGCAAAAGAGATTATGAGGATGCGTGAGGAATTGACAGGTATAATTGTTCGCCACACAGGGCAACCTTTTGATAAAGTCCATGCTGATACAGAGCGTGATTTCTTTATGACTGGTGAGGAAGCTCTAAGTTATGGTATAATTGATAAAGTAATAGAGAAACGTAGTTGAGCATAAAAGAGAAGAAAATGCAAAAAGGAGACGCTCATGTCAGGGGATAAGAAACGAGGTGGTGAGGGATATCTTACCTGTTCTTTCTGTAGTAAGCGACAAGATGAGGTAAGAAAACTTGTTGCCGGACCCATGGTCTATATATGTGATGAGTGTATTGGTCTTTGTAACGATATAATAGCCGAGGAATACGAGAAAGAAGACTTTAAGCAGAAAACAGGGAAAACACCAAAACCAAAAGAGATAAAAGACATACTTGATGAGTATGTTATTGGTCAGAATTACGCAAAAAAAGTACTAGCAGTTGCAGTATATAATCACTACAAGAGGATTGAGAGTAAATCAAAGCTTGGTAGTGTTGAGGTTCAAAAAAGTAATATCCTAATACTTGGGCCAACAGGCTCTGGGAAGACCTTACTCGCTCAGACCTTAGCTAAGATATTAAATGTCCCCTTTACAATAGCCGATGCAACGACCTTAACTGAGGCTGGCTACGTTGGTGAGGATGTTGAGAATATCATCCTTAGTCTCCTTCAAAATGCAGACTATGACGTTGAGCGTTGTCAGCGTGGTATTGTCTATATTGACGAGATTGATAAGATATCAAAGAAGAGTGATAGCCCGTCAATTACGCGTGACGTCTCTGGTGAGGGTGTTCAGCAAGCCTTACTGAAGATTATCGAGGGTACGGTTGCAAATGTTCCCCCAAAGGGAGGGCGTAAACACCCGCAACAAGAATTCCTACAAGTTGACACCACAAATATCCTCTTTATCGTTGGTGGTGCCTTCAGTGGCCTTGATAGTGTCGTAAATCAACGCATAGGAAAGAAGAACCTTGGTTTTAATGCTGATCACACAAAAAGTAAGAAGGCAGATTTTTCTGCTCTTATGAAAAAAGTAGAGCCTCAAGACCTTATGCGTTACGGTCTAATCCCTGAATTTATGGGAAGGCTCCCTGTCATGGCTGTCCTAGAGGAACTAGATGAGAAGAGCCTTGTTCGCATCCTAACAGAGCCTCGTAATGCACTCACAAAACAGTATCAGCACCTCTTTGAGATTGAGAACGTAGAGCTTAAGTTCACTGACGGTGCCCTTGCGATGCTCGCAAAAGGTGCGATGAAACGTAAGACTGGGGCTCGCGGGCTTCGTGCCATAATCGAGACCTCTATGCTTGATACAATGTATGAGCTTCCCTCGCAGACCAATATAAAGGAATGCATCATTAATGAGGATGTTATTAAGGGGAAGGGTAAGCCCATATTGGTCTACGAAAAAGAAGCGGAGACAGCCTGATTAAAGTAGGCGTAGAAAATTTTCAACCTAGAGCGACTAGGGGCAGGGGAATTATGCAGTTGTCTTTGCATCTCAACCCACTTCTTGGACGCATAGCAAATATATAACTTCTTGAGCTTTTGATAGGGTGTCACAGAAGAGAGTAAAATTTAAATATCATCTCTTTTTAATCACAGAGAACTTTTCACCCCTTGAAGAAAAAAAGAGTCAGTTTTTTGCACTAAAAAAA
>JAGLUZ010000129.1 GCA_023134165.1 Deltaproteobacteria bacterium
TAAGGAGCTTAATATCCCCATTCGTTTTATCGGTGTTGGCGAGGGGGTCAGGGACTTACGAGAGTTTTATGCAAGAGATTTTGCAGACGCATTAATATGAGGAAGTAAATATTTTTTATGAGTGGAAACGATGCATTAGATACTGAGTTCGTACTCCTTAGATCCGACAGGAGGAAGACCCTTCGTGCTGATTTGCTCGTCTTGGAGATTAAGGGCGAGGATGATAACGGCGTCTTCTTTGGTTATGCAAGAAACCTGAGCAAGGGGGGGTTGTATATCACCACGATTAACCCGCGGGAGGTTGGCTCTGAATTTGCGATATCCTTTAAGCTTCCAGGGGAGGGGACAGTTGTGAAGTGCAAGTGCCGTGTGATGTGGTCAAAGGCATATAAACCAAATCTTGAGCAAAGGCCTGGAATGGGTATTCGTTTTATCGGGCTTAATATTGATTTAAAAGAGAAGATAGAAGAATGGGCAAAGACACTTGATAGGGATTAGGAGGGTTTTTTTTATCACTTGAAACTAAAATTTATGAGTGGAGGTTCTCATGGATAATTCTGTAGAAATTGATAAAAGAGGTTTTGGTAAGGACAGAATAAGGGCTCATTTTTTGGTGTTTGGTGTGCAAAGTTTTAATGGTGCATCTAATATCGAAGGCACAGGGAAGAATATAAGTGGCGTTGGGATGTTCATCTCCACAAAGTCTCCCTTTAATCTCGGCGAAGAATTCTCTGTTTCTTTCGCACTTCCCTTTGACGGGCTAATAATAAATTGTCAGTGTCAGGTGGCGTGGGCTAGGGAGGAAAGCTCGGGGTTTGATAAAGAGGCTGGGATGGGGGTAAAATTTCTTGATCTTGGTGAGAATATTAAAGAGAAAATTGTCAACTGGGTAATGGAGGGCGGCGGAGATCGCCGGGGGATTAGGGGATAATTTTTTTATATTTTTTTAAAAGGGTTTTTTTATGAATGAGGATACAGAAAAGAACGCAGAAAATTTTGAAGATGACAAACGCAGAGACACGCGCCTTGATTTTAATTTAATGGAGGCTCGTGGTGAGGACTCTCTTGGTCACATCTTTGGTGTTGCAAAAAACCTAAGCAAGAGTGGGCTTTTTCTCTCAACAGAACACACGCGTGAGATTGGTGCGGAATTTAATCTGACCTTTACCCTTCCATTTGACAAAACCAATGTCTGCACTCTTTGCCGAGTTGTCTGGGTAGAGGCCTTTAATCCTGATGCCCTAAAAGGCCCAGGTATGGGAGTGAGCTTTCTTGACTTGGACGAGAGCATTAGGGATAAGATAATTCAGTGGTTAAAATCCGCTGAAGAGTAGGTGTGAGTGTTCTTTAATTTTTAAAAAGCTGGCGTAAAATTTTTTAAGATTTATCTGTTGGGACTTTAATTTATATTTTAAAAATTAACTAACTGTCCACTTTGTGCCTTCTGGTGTGTCCTCTAAGATTATTCCTTTTTCTTTTAATTCGTCTCGAACCTCATCAGCCCTTTTAAAGTTTTTCTCCTCTCTGGCAGTGTTACGTTCTTGAATTAATCTTTCAATCTCTTCTTCACTAAGGCTTACTCGCCCCTTAAGGAGTTTAAAGTAATCTTCTGGTTCTTTTTGAAATAATCCGAGTACTGCTCCAGCCTCTTTAAAGAAACCAAGAATAATGGTGAGGTCTTTTTTTGCATCTGCTTTATTAGAGTCTAATATGCGGTTTGCCTCTGCTATTTTTTTAAATACAAGGCCAATTACCTCGGCCGTATTAAAGTCATTATTTAGTGCGGCCGTAATCGCAGCCGTTGCATCTCGAAGAAGTTCCTTATCTGGGGCTGTAGTAAATGCCGAGGGTACTTCTTTTTTTATTCTCTCTATGGTTCTGTAAAAACGCTCTGCCTTTGCCTCAGCCTCTTTTAATGTGCCTGGACCGTACTCAATTGGCGAGCGGTAGTGGCTTGAGAGGAGAAAGAGGCGAATACACTCAGGCGAATAATCTTTTAGTGCGTCCCTTATATTTAAGATATTTCCAAGGCTTTTGCTCATTTTTTCTTTCTCAATATTTACAAATCCGTTATGGAGCCAGTACCTTGCAAAGGGCTTGCCTGTTGCGGCCTCGCTCTGGGCTATCTCATTTTCGTGATGCGGAAATATTAGGTCTTTCCCGCCGCCGTGAATATCAAAGCTCTCACCAAGGAGTTGGAGGCACATGGCTGAGCACTCGATGTGCCACCCAGGGCGACCAGAACCAAAGGGGCTATCCCAGGCTGGTTCTCCAGGCTTACTTGATTTCCAAAGTGCAAAGTCAAGAGGGTCCTCTTTTTTTCCGTCCACCTCAACTCTTGCCCCGCTCTCTAGGTCATCGATATTTTTCCCAGATAATTTTCCGTATTCTTTAAATGCACGAACTCTGAAAAAAACATCACCGCCAGCGGAATATGCAAAGCCCTTATCAGTAAGTTTCTCAATAAGGGCAATCATCTCTTCGATAGTTTCAGTTGCGCGCGGCCTGTGTGTTGGTAGTTCAACACCAAGGTCTGCCATGTCTTTATCAAAGGCAAGGATAAAGCGATTTGCAATTTCTATTGACTGAACACCTTCTTTGTTTGCACGGTTGATAATCTTATCATCAACATCAGTGTAGTTTCTGGTGTAGGTGACTTTATAGCCAAGACGCTTTAGGTGTCTAAAGACAACATCAAAGCTAACAGCACTTCTTGCATGTCCGATGTGGCTTAGGTCGTAGACCGTTGGGCCGCAGACGTACATCTTTACCTCGCCATCTTTTATTGGGATAAATTCTTCTTTCTTATTATTTAGTGTGTTGTATATCTTAAGTGTCATTTGTTTTTATTCTGCTCCAACTTTTTTAAGTCTAAGTACTGCCTCTTCTTCACCAAGAAGCCTGATAACCTTGTCAAGTTCAATACCTTTTGTGACCCCTGTGAGGGCTAGGCGAAGTGGCATAAAAAGTTCCTTGCCTTTTTTGCCTGTTTTTTCTTTTAGTAGAGTTGTTATCTTTTTCCACGAGTCGTGGTCTACGGCATCACCTCTGGCAATCTCGGTTGCAGTAATCTTAAGTATCTCGCTAGCGTCGTTCTCCAAAAGATACACCTGACCTTCCGTTGTCATCTTAAACTCAGATAAAAAGGGGGCTGCAAGTGCGGTTAATTCTTCAAGTGTGAAGGCATTATCCTTTACCTCTTTTAGAACCTCTGTGATTTTCTCTGCGGAAGTTTTTTTAAAATTATCTTGAATTAAAGTTGAGAGTCTCTCAGGCGTGCTTCTCTCTATTGCGAGTTTGTTAAAACGCCTGAGCCTCTCGGTTGTAAAGACAGAGGCACTCTTTGAGATTTTTTTTCCACTAAAGAGGGTGGCAAGCTCAGTTATGCTCATGAGTTCTTCACCTGGAGCCCAGCCAAGTCTTGAGAGTGAGTTTACGATTGCCTCTGGTAAAAATCCCTCTTCCTTAAGTGTCTTAAGAGAAGAGTGGGAGTGGCGTTTTGAGAGTGGCGTTTTGTCGGTGCCAAGAACAAGTGGGAGGTGCATGTACCTTGGAACCTTAAAACCAAGTGCCTTATAAAGGAGAACCTGCCTTGGGGTATTTGCCAGGTGATCGTCACCGCGGATAACATCTGTTATCTCCATTAGGGCGTCGTCAATGACAACGGCAAAGTTATAGGTGGCAATCTCATCAGAGCCAATTATTATGAAATCACCGTAAGCGTTTGTCTCAAAAAAACGAGTACCGTGGATGCCATCAAGAAAGGCAACCTCATTTTTTTTAATATCTGGTACCTCAAAGCGAATAACAGGGGGCTCGGCAATTGAGGCGTCTTTTTTAAAGTTGCCGCGGCAGAGGCCGTCATATCGAGATGGAATCTTGGATATTTTTTGCGAGGCCTTAAGCTCGGTCAGACGCTCCTTTGAGCAGTAACAATAATACGCCTTGGAGTTTTCAATTAAACGAAGAGCTTCTTTTTTGTAGATACTCCCTCGCTCGCTTTGTCTGTACGGAGCAAAGTCGCCACCCTTTTCTGGGCTTTCGTCTGGGGTAATTGAGAGCCAGAGGAGGTCATTTGTTATGGCCTTCTCAAATTCTTTTTTGGACCGCGCAGTGTCGGTATCTTCGATTCTAAGTACGAGTTCTCCGTTGTGGTGCTTTGCATAGAGGTAATTAAAGAGTGCGGTTCTTGCCCCGCCTACATGTAATTCTCCAGTTGGGCTTGGTGCAAAACGTGTGCGGATTTTTGGGATCTTGGTTGTACTAGCCATCTATATTTTTCCCTCTAAAAGGGCTACGGCATGAGCACTGATTGCCTCGCCTCGCCCGCTTGGGCCGGTGCCTTCCTCAGTTGTGGCCTTAATGTTTACGGCCTCACATCCAAGTACGTCTTTTATGTTTTTTATCATGACTGGGATATGCGTGGCAAGCCTTGGTTCTTGACATATAATAGTTGCGTCGATATTTACAATATCAAAACGAGCCTTGGTAATCTCCTGAGCTGTTGTCTTTAAAAGCTTTAGGCTTGAGATATTTTTATAGGTATCATCAGTTGGGGGGAAGTGTTTGCCGATATCGCCAAGTGCGGCCGCACCAAGGAGTGAGTCCATGATTGCATGGAGGAGGACGTCTGCATCAGAGTGTCCGTCAAGTCCTTTTTCGTATTCAATCTCAACGCCGCCAAGAATGAGTGCTCTATCTTTAGTCAAGGTGTGTAAGTCGTAGCCGTGGCCAATCCGCATCTTCATCTGGGTCTTCTCTACCTCGCTGGTAATATTTTTTACTCGAACAACTTTGAAACTTTAGTTGTTGAAAATTTTCTTTGTCTATGCCAAATCTACTTCTCTTGAGACGATGATTGATTCGGCAAGTCTTAAGTCCTCTGGGGTTGTAATCTTTATGTTTTCGTAAGACCCTGGAATTACAATGACCTTATGGCCAGCTCTCTCAACAAGGGAGCTACAATCAGTTCCAATGAACTCATCTTCTTTGGCTTTTTCGTAGGCGTCCTTTAAGATTTCAGCATCAAAACCCTGCGGGGTCTGAACTGAGATTAAGAACTCTCTTTTTGGGGTCTCACTAACAGTGACGACCTCGCTTAGTTCATCGACGCTTATCTTCTTTATCGTGTCCTTTGGTTGAACTCCAGTTATCACGGCCTTACTTTTTCTAACGCCTGAGATTACTTCTTCAACCATGGAAGGCGAGAGTAGAGGTCTTGCACCGTCGTGGATGATTACGGCATTAGCATCACTAGGAAGTACCTTGAGGGCGGCAAAGACAGAGTCTTGCCTCTCAGCTCCGCCTTCGACGACCTCAGTTATTTTTTTAATTTTATGCTCTTTGCAAAGTGCGGTAACAAGGTCAGTATCCCCTTTGGCCGTTACAACGATAATGCCTGTGATAAGCGGGGAGGCCTCAAAGATAGCAAGTGTCCTTGTGAGTATAGGTTTACCTAAAAGCTCAAGGTAGTTTTTTTTCACCCCGCCGAGTCGTCTTCCCATCCCAGCACTTGGGATTATGGCAAATACTTTAAAGTTCATTTGGTTGGTTGGAGCTAAATATTTAATTAGCTCTGAGGTTAAGAGTTTACCAGTTTTTTTTCTATCAGGCAAGGAGGTAAGTTCAAGTTTGTAAAAAAATATAAAAGTGAATTTTGAGAGCCTTAAGAGTATGGATTAATTTTTTTTGGAGAGGCTGAATAATTAGCTAAAGTTGTAGTTTTGTGCAGAAAAAAGTCAGGTTTATGCATGAAAAATGCATTTATTTTGCATTAAATGCGTGTATTTTGCATGAAATGTGCGGTTTTTTTTCGAGTTGGGGGGTAATTTAGCCAAGCGAGCACGTTAAGTGTTTATCGCTAGCCCTGAGTGGGGTAAGTTGTTTAAGTCTAACTGTCTATTGCTAGCCCGGAGTTAGGCCGTAGCTTTTGTCTTTTTCTTAATCTTCATTATGCGGTCAAGCTCTTTTTCTACATTTTCTTCTTTGGTGCGATTTGCCATTGAAAGCTCTTTGACGAGTAGGCTCTTGGCAGTATCAAGCATCCTTCTTTCCCCAAAGGAGAGTTCTTTGTCGTGCTTGAGGATGTAGAGATCCCTTAGGACAGTTGCAACTTCCATGACGCAACCAGTCTTAATCTTGTCATTATACTCGCGGTATCTTCTGTTCCAAGTTTGGGTGTCGATTGCCATACCCGAGCGTTTTTTAAGGATATTATAGACCTTTGGAGTAAGCGACTTCTTCATTATCTTTCTAAGGCCGACATTTGAGGCATTCTTGATTGGAACCATTATGGTGGCGTCACTCTCGATTACCTTTAGGACGTAGTAAGACTCATCAGTGCCTGATACTTCTCGGCTCTCGATGCCCTTGATTACGCCAACGCCATGGGCGGGATATACAGCCAAGTCTCCAGTCTTGAAGTCGTGGCTAAAAGTTTTTGTCATTGCTAGTCCTTTTATAATAGAGTTCTCTCAATAAAATAAGTATAACACGAAGGGTGGGTAATAGTCAAGTTCTTAAGTTTTTCTAGCTAGGTGAAATTTTTATTTAATTTTAGGTTGTTGAAAAAAATAAGGAAAATGACAAAAAAGAGGGTAAAAAGCCCTATTTTTGACAAAAAGAACGAAAACAATAAAATCAAAGAAATACCCTTCCTTGAATATAATTATAATTAGGTTATAATCCAACCAAGGAATAGAACAAAAAAAATTACTACTTTGGAGGTCAAGATTATGGCAGTAAAGAAAGAAGGTGAAAAGTTTAGGTGCGCTAAATGTGGCAATGAGGTTGAGGTTATAAAATCTGGTGGTGGCACTCTTGTTTGTTGCGGCGATCCAATGGACTTAATCTGAGTGTAAGTGTAACGGTATAGTCACTTGCGTCTCGGATTTTTTATGGCATAATTAATAAATTAGTAAGTCTGCGTAAGGTTACGTGATGGGTGCGTAAGGAGGGTAGGACAAATTGGTCTTATCAAAAGCTATTTTCTTTGAAAATTTACCCTTTCTTTTATCTTACTTGGTACGCAGGTCATATATTGAGGTAGAGTGCTATGACACCTGAGAATATACACACTATAAGCATTTTAAAGTCAAATCTTGGTGATTTTGCCGCACAGATTCGGCTTTGTCCAGAGCTTCTGGATGTTATAAGGGAGGGGTTTCAGATTGCTACAGATGAGGGGGTAATCCTTGATTCTGTTATCCACTTGACTGGGCGTGAACTCCTCTTGCTCATTACTCACACACACGACAAGGGTAGCTCAGAGGTTGAAGGCATTGTAATTGATGCCTTTAATGCCTCTGTGGCTATTGCCAAAGACCTAAGGCTTCCCATCTCGGCACCCTTGTTTTCTGATGAAAACCCAAGCGGTGGCCTCCTAGAAAAAGGGTTTACAGTTCTTGAATTTGACTTTAATCTGCACTGTGACGAGGATATAGTTGTACTTGTCTCAGATAAAAATGTAGGCGGAATATGGAATTTGCCTTTCTATAGAATATTCGCTGACCCGCTAAATACTTCAGGCCTAGTAAAGGACGCCTTAATGACTGAAGGTTTTATCTTTCAGTTAGCAGATAGACGTCTTGGGCGTGAGGCCGAGTTTAGAACCCCAGAAGACCTGCACCGTCTTTTGTCAGTCATAGGGGGTGCGTCAAGGTATGACGTCACTACGGTACGCAGGGTTAGTGATAATGAGGTGGCAGGACTCGTAGCTGTAAATAATAGTGGTATTAAAGGTTCACCACACTCTTCAATAAAAAGACCACAAGAAGAGGGCTCAGGCGAGGTGGCAGTCTTAAGGTGTGGCCAAGGGTTTGCTACAATTGAAGAAGTAACTGCTCCTTTTAAATCCCTCCAACTGGGCATAGCCACAGAGGGCCGGTCTCTTACTACCCTTATGCCTCTCTCTCTCTCCGATTCCCTTAATTTTCAGGTTGAAAACCTAGCCCCCGTACTTGCAATTGGTTACTCAGTTCGAGGTGGGCGACTTCTTGGCCCAAATGATCTCTTTGGTTCTCCGTCTTTTGAGAGTGCAAGAGACTGCGCATTAGGGTTAAGTGAGAGCCTTAGAGTTCAAGGTGTCTTTGGCCCAAAGAGTGGCCTTGAGACAAGGAGTCATCTATCTGTTCTTCCAACATCGCAGGGTGCTGAGGTGAGCAATCTTTCAAACTCTAACTTAGAGCCTCAGAAGCTTCTAAGACGTCCTGAGTAGCATAGTGAAAAAAAAGGTAAAGGATAAGAGGTCTTGTCTTTTTAATTAATATCCTCTACCACCACCTACCTCCCTCCAGCACTCTCTCACTCCCCGCTCTATAGCCCTTGTTTTTTTTCTTTGAGATAATCTAAGTAATTATTAGTTCCAGCATAAAAAGTCTTTTCATTAGTGCTACAGTGTAATATACTATGTGCTTAGGTTTAGGGGTAAGTTCTGCTAGCGTCTTTGGAGTTAGGTCTTACTTAGTTTCGTAGTTTTATAGATAAAAGAAGACAGAGAAGAGCTCTGGGCGATAAGCCTTAGACAAAAGAGGTGAATTATGGGTTTTATAGGCGGATATAAAGAGGCAAGTCTTTGGACAAAGGGCGAGGGCGGAAGCGTTACCTGCAACCTCTGTTGTCATCGGTGCAAGATTGCAGAAGGCAAGCGTGGAATCTGCGGGGTAAGGGAGAACCTTGGTGGTACTCTTGTTAGCCTAAATTACGGCACTGTTATAGCACAGAGTATTGATCCAATAGAGAAAAAACCGCTTTTTCATTTTCAACCAGGTTCAACCTCAAGCTCAGTTGCTACGGTTGGGTGTAATCTGCGTTGTCTTCATTGTCAAAATTATGATATCTCCCAGATGCCAAAAGGCGGGGGAAAGATAAAAGGTACACCGACAGAGCCAGAGAGTGTTATCTTGCGTGCCGCTACCATTGGGTGTAAATCCATGGCATATACCTATACAGAACCAACGATATTTTTTGAGTATGCCATGGACTTTGCAAGACTTGCAAAAGAAGAGGGGCTTAAAAATGTCTTTGTTACAAATGGTTTTATGACCCCGGAGTGCCTAGACTCCCTAGATGGTCTCCTAGACGGTGCAAATGTTGACTTAAAGAGTTTTAGCGATGATATGTATAAAAAAGTCTGCGGAGCTCGCCTAAAACCAGTCCTTGATAGTATTGAGCATATGTTAAAGCTTGGTATCTGGGTTGAGATTACAACCTTAATTATCCCAACTGTAAATGACTCAGAGAAAGAACTTCGTGAGATTGCACGTTGGATAGCAAAGACAGATAAGAGAGTGCCTTGGCATATTAGTGCCTTTCACCCAGCATATAAGATGATGGATATACCTTCTACCCCGAGGGAAACCTTGACAAGAGCCCGTGAGATAGGGCTTGAAGAGGGTCTTAGATACGTATACACAGGTAATGTTCCAGGCGATAAAGGGGAGTCAACTTACTGCTATGACTGTGGTAAGATGATTATAAAACGATACGGATACAACATAAAAAGTAAGGCGATAAAGGACTCAAAGTGTACTTATTGCTCGGCAGTGATTGACGGCGTAGATCTGGACTGCGATATATTTATTCCACCTGATTTTAGCACCGGAAAGTCGACGAATATGGGGATAATGAACAAGGGGTAGTTGCGAGCGGTTTTCCCATGAAAGTCTTTGGTTTAAAGTTTTTCTAATGATTTTGGTTTTTTGGAGAGGTACGAAAAAAAATGCTCCTTGAATTTGCTGTTGTGCCGGTTGGTAAGGGCGAGAGCCTTGGCTCTGAGGTCTCAAAGGTCTTGGATATCGTAGACGAGAGCGGCCTTACGTATAAGGTAGGCTCGATGAGTACGGTCGTAGAGGGGAACTGGGACGAGTTATTGGAGCTTGTAAAAAAATGTCACAATATTGTTCGTGCAGGTGGTACGCGGGTTGTCACGACAATGAAGATAGATGATAGGCCTCTTAAGGAGACTGGTAGGATTACAGAGAAAATAGGTTCAGTCGAGGCACACCTCGGTCGTGAGTTAAAAAAATAAATATAATTTAAAAAAAAAGAAAGGTTAAAGGAAAAAAATGTTTAAAATATCACTTTTTT
>JAGLUZ010000013.1 GCA_023134165.1 Deltaproteobacteria bacterium
CTTTGCTTTGTATGAATTAATTTAATTTTTCAAAAGGAGTTGTAATTTGAGAAATTCTTATATAGGTCTATTTTTTGTATCTTTAGCTACACTAATGTTTCAGATACTTTTAACAAGACTCTTTAGTGTTGCAACTTGGTATTACTTTGCTTTTTTCGCCATATCTGTTGCTATGTTTGGTCTAACGGTTGGTGCTTTAATTGTTTATCTATTTAAAAAGCACTTCCCTGATGAATTGTTGTCAGAGCGTATGGCCTTGTTCTCTCTACTTCTTGGTCTCTCAATTGCTCTCGCTTTAATGGCATTTCTCTCTATACCTTTCCATCCACGTTTAAGTGGGGTTGGAATCTTCTCAACTGTTCTTATATACCTTACTATCTCTATACCTTTTGTTTGTGCTGGTGTCGTGGTTTGTCTTTGTCTTACTCGTTTTCCTGGAAAAGTTGGGCTTTTTTATGCCGTTGATTTAATTGGTGCCGCCATAGGTGCTTTTATGGTAGTACCTGTTTTAAATGCAATGGATGCACCAACTGCTATATTCCTCTCGGCCCTATTAAGTCTTTTAGGGGCTTTATTTTTTGTGCAATCCAAGTGTTCTGAAAAATTAAAGAAGCTTACTATAATTGCCTTTTTAGGGATATTTGTTCTCTTATCAGTTAATCATACATATAAGATTTTTTCGGTTGAGTGGGTGAAAAACCAATATAGAATCCCTGAGAGTGAGGCTTGGAATACAATATCAAGAATTGCTGTCTACCCTGAAAGGTGGACTGAGCGACCTTACAGCTGGGGCTTAAGTTCTACATTTGAACCAAAACAAATAATTGGCGAGAGAATGTTAGATATGGACGGTGTTTCTGAGACTGTCATGACACGCTATGATGGAACCTTAGCATCCATTGAACATATAAAATATGACGTAACTCATATTGCGCATCACATGAAAAGAGATGCTGATGTATTTGTCATAGGAGTTGGCGGTGGGAGAGATATACTTGCGGCTAGAGCTTTTAATCAAAAAAGAATTGTCGGTGCTGAGATAAACGGTAGAATTCTGGAGATGGTAAATGATAAGTATGGCGATTATACAGGGCACTTAGATACGTGGCCTGGAGTTTATCTAATCAATGATGAAGGAAGAAATGCCATAACGCGACTAGACCTTAAGTTTGATATTATACAAGCGTCTTGTATTGCTACTTGGTCGGCAACTTCTGCTGGAGCATTTTCGCTTGCAGAAAATAGTCTTTATACGGTAGAAGGTTGGAAAATATTTTTTGACCACTTGAAGCCAGGGGGGGTACTTTCTTTTAATCGTTGGTATTCTCCAGATTTTCCTGCTCAATTACTTCGCTTGACATCCCTAGCCGCGCAGACACTTAAGGCTGAGGGTGTTAAAGATCCTACAAAACACATTGCTATTGTTAGAAGCGAACTCATTGGTAATAATCTTCAGGGGTATAGTATGCCATCTGCTACTATAATGGTTAGTAAAACTCCATTTACAGATGAAGACCTCTCAAGGCTAGACAATGCAGTTGAAAATTTGAAGTTTGTTTATGTCTATAATCCAAGAGGTATTAAAAATAAAACCTTCCAAGCGGTTATTGATAATGTTGGTGATGAGACTTTTTACAATTCAATGGAACTAGATCTATCTCCTCCAACAGATGACAGGCCGTTCTTCTTTCATATGCTTAAGATTAGTGATTTATTCACAGGTAACCCTCTAAAGTATAAAGAGCAAAGTTTTAACCTAGAAGGAATCATCATGCTTTATATCCTCCTTGTAGTGAGCATTGTTCTTAGTATTATCTTTATTTTTGGGCCTTTATTTGCAATGCGTGGAGATGCGGGGCTACCACGAAAATGGGCTCTTATAGGCTTGCTCTTTTTTGCCGCAATTGGGTTTGGGTATATAATAATAGAGATATCACAATTGCAGAGGCTTATAATCTTCCTCGGTCATCCTATATACAGTATAACTGTGGTGCTATTTTCAATGCTTTTTGCAAGTGGCCTTGGTGCTGTGTTTAGTAATGTTTATATTAAAAAGCCTCGACCAGTGCACATTGCTGTCTTCATGGTTGCGTTATTAGCGGCCTTGCTTTTTGTTATCTACATTCAGCCAGGTATCTTAACGGCTTATGTCTATACGGGTATTTGGACGAGGATTGCTATATCGCTGATGTTCTTGTTTCCACTTGGTTTCCTAATGGGACTTCCTTTCCCTGTTGGTATGGAGCTTGCCCTTTCTAGGTTTAGTGAGCACACACCTTGGTTCTGGGCTGTGAACGGTGCAACCGGTGTTGTCTCTTCTGTTATGAGTATCTGTATCTCTATTGCTTGGGGCTTTACTGTAGCGATGCAAATTGGTTTTGCTTTTTACGTTCTTGCCTCTGTCTTCCTTTGGGTTATGTATGCAAGCACAAATAAGGAGAGGGTTAGTTAATTAAGACCTTTTTTTATTGAATAAGCTACTTACCTCTTTAAGTTTTTAATGTACCAAAATCCGTAATAAAAAATCCTTGACTCGGGTCTTTAAAACTTGATAAAATTATAAGCTGAACAGAACTTAATCAACTAATGAACTTAAAGACCTTCGAACGGGGTATACACCCCTCTTATCATAAAGGCCTCACTTCCGAGAATCGTATAGAGAAGGCTGAGTTACCTAAGCAAGTAATTATTCCGCTTAGGCAGCATCTTGGTGCGCCAAGCGACGTAATCGTAAAAAAAGGTGATCTTGTTCAAGAAGGGCAGATGATTGGTGAGGCCGGTGGTTACGTCTCTGCTCCAGTGCATGCAAGTATTAATGGCAAGGTAAAGGATGTTGTCCTTCACACCCACCCCGGCGGTGGAAAATCTCTTGCTGTTATTATTGATGGCGACGGCACTGAAAAGGACTGGGGGCTTGTTACGCCTAGCCTTTCTATCCTTGATAAATTTACAGGTGAAGAGCTAAAGGGAGCAATAGGAGAGGCAGGGATTGTTGGAATGGGCGGTGCTGCTTTTCCAACCTACGTAAAGTTATCACCACCAAAAGAGAGAAAGATTGACACCGTTATTTTAAATGGATGTGAGTGTGAGCCGTACCTAACCGCAGACCATAGGCTTATGGTTGAGCAGGCCTCAAAGGTTATAATAGGGCTTGAGGCCATTAAACGCTCTATTGGTGCATCCAAGATTTTTATAGGAATTGAGGATAATAAAAAAGATGCAGTAAGTACCCTTAACCAAGCGGCTAAGTCTCTCTCAATTGAGGTAGAGATTGTAATACTTGAGACAAAGTATCCTCAGGGTGCGGAAAAAATGCTTATCAAGGCCGTAACAGGCCAAGTTGTTCCTGTAGGGAAGTTACCCCTAGAGGTTGGAGTACTTGTAAATAACGTTGGAACAACTGTTGCTATTTATGATGCCCTAGCCCTTGGAAAACCATTAATTGAGCGTGTTGTTACTATAAGCGGAAATGGTATAAAGACCCCGCGTAATTTATTGCTCCGAGTTGGCACTTCTTTTGCTGAGGTAATTGAGCAGTGTGGGGGAGTTATTAGTCCAGAGGCACTAAGTGATACCGATACTCCACCAGAGCTTGAGATACTGAACGGCGGCCCTATGATGGGCGTTGCTCAGTCCACAATTCAGGTGCCTGTAATAAAAGGTACCTCTGGGATAACCCTTCTAACAGGTAAAGAGATAAAACCAAAAAAGTACAGTCCGTGCATAAAATGCTCAAGCTGTGTGACGGTTTGTCCGATGGGACTTATCCCTCTAAAGATTGCTGATATGGGACGCCTTGGCATGATAGATGACCTTAAATCCTGGGATGCCATGGCTTGTATTGAGTGCGGGTGTTGTTCTTTTGTCTGCCCCTCAAAGCGACCACTTGTTCAGTGGATTAGGGTAGGGAAGGTTAAACTTAGAGAGCTTGGTTAATCTTTAAAGGGACTAAGTATTTGGTCTTGTCTTCTATGATGCTCAAATTTAAAGAGGCTTTAATCTTGAATTTATAATTTTAAAATACAGAACCGGTAGAGTATATGACTGAAGATATTAATAAAACTGAAAAAACAGAGTTACCAAAACCTGAGGCAAGTGCTTTACCTCCTAAGAAGAAGGCAAAGCCAAAGGCTGCGGACGCCGTACCTGAAGTACCAGGGCTTGTAGTCTCAAGCTCGCCGCATTTTTTAAATACCGAGAGTGTTCCAGGTATTATGCATAATGTTATCTTGGCTCTCTTGCCAGCTTGCTTGGTCAGTATTTACTTCTTTCGTTTTGACGCTCTTATTTTAATTGTCACCTGTCTTTTTGCTTGCCTCCTTACTGAGTATCTTTGCTTAAAGTTTAGAGGTAAACCAATTGTCATCTATGATGGGAGTGCCGCAATAACTGGCATACTCCTAGCCCTAACCCTTCCTCCAAGTTTCCCTCTTTATGGAGCTGTCATTGGCTCTGTCTTTGCCATCGCAATTGGTAAGCAAATCTTTGGCGGCCTTGGTTTAAATATCTTTAATCCGGCTCTTCTTGGCAGGGCATTTTTGCAGGCAACTTATCCTGTGCTAATTACGACTTGGACTGAACCCGCAACGATTGGTACAGTTGATGGTGTAACAGCCGCCACCCCACTTGCTTTAATGAAGTTTGAGGGCATAGCAAGTGATCACCTAACCCTATTTTTTGGCAATACCGCAGGCTCCCTTGGCGAGACCTCGGCCGTGATACTCCTCCTTGGTGGGCTTTATCTTCGCTATAAGGGATATATCAATTGGAAGCTTCCGCTTGGCTACCTCGGTGCTATGGCATTAACAGGGGCTTTCTTCTATTTCTTGGATTCTCAAAAATACCCAGACCCTCTATTCCACTTACTAACTGGCGGAGCAATGCTTGGTGCTTGGTTTATGGTAACTGATATGGTCACGACCCCTGTTACAAATCTTGGGCAGTGGATATTTGCTATCACAGCTGGGATTATTGCTGTGATTATTCGTAACCTCGGTGGTCTTCCTGAGGGTGTTATGTACTCAATTCTTCTTATGAATTCATTTGTTCCACTCCTTAATAGGTGGACTCGCCCAAGGGTCTTTGGAAAAGGGCTAACAGTTGAGACCAAAGGAGGTACTTCCTGATGTCACTTAGGGATACCTCACTTGGAATGATTCTGACTCTAACAATAACCTCAGTTGTTGTTGGTGGTCTTCTTGCTGGTTTTTACCAGCTTGTTGCCCCGCGTATCGAGGCAAATAGACTTGCTGAAGAAAAGCGCGCAATCTTTGCTGTCCTAGACGGGGCAACTGGTTATGAGATATTTGATAAAGAGATTGGCTCTGGTGAGGAAAAAGAGGTCATTAGAATCTTTAAAGGTATTGGCAAGGAGGGTGAACTTAAGGGGTATGCCTTTGTTGCAGAAGGCCCAGGCTTTGCCGATAAGATAGTCATGATGGTTGGTCTAAATGCTGATGAGGTAACCCTCTCTGGCTTAGAGGTTCTCTACCAGATTGAGACCCCTGGGCTTGGCAACAAGATTGCTGAGGAAAAATTTGAGAGCCAGTTCATTGGGCTACACATAAAACCAAAGGTCTGGTACGTAAAGAATAAAAAACCTACAAAACCAACTGATATTCAGGCCATAACAGGGGCTACCATCTCAAGTGTGGTTGTTGTTAAGGCTATAAATAGTGCTATTACAAAGATAATGCCTTTTATAAAAAACAGGGCCTTAGAGTTTGAGGTTGGTCAAAAGGCTGGCGAAGATAGTGAGACTGTTGAGGGTGGTTTAGGGGAAGAGGGTGAGTCTGCTGAAGAGGTCAAGTCTCCAGCACTTCAAGAAAATCATGACGAACATGATGGTCACGACAAAAACCATGACCACAACCATGATCACGACTCAGGTGAGAGTAATGGAGGTGAGAGGTAGATGGCAAATAATCCTTCACTTATAGGTCGTTTCACTCGTGGTCTTTGGTCTGAAAATCCAGTCACCGTACTCCTGCTTGGAATGTGTCCAGCCCTTGCGGTATCAAACTCTGGGGTAAATGGACTTGCCATGGGGCTTGCCTCAACCTTTGTTGTTGTCTGTGCAAGCTCACTTGTCTCTATTATCAGGCGGCTGGTTCCGGGTGAGGTTCGTATCCCAACCTATATCGTAATTATTGCTGGTTTTGTTACACTCGCTGATTTATTCCTTAAGGCCTACTTCCCAGAGGTTGCAAAACAACTTGGCCCCTACGTTCCGCTTATCGTTGTAAACTGTATGATTATGGGTAGAGCTGAGTTCTTTGCCTCAAAACATAAACTGCTCCCATCTATATTTGATGCCTTTGGCACTGGGATTGGTTTTACCTGGGTCTTGGTCATCCTCGGCTCTATTAGAGAGATTCTAGGCTCAGGCTCTATATTCAATTATGTAATTTTATCCGAAGAGGTCTTTGTTCCGTGGGTTGTGATGATTCTCCCAGCCGGTGCATTCATCAGTCTTGGTCTCATGATTGGTCTTATAAATTACTTTAAACTGCGTGCGGAGGATAAAGCCCTGTGAATATAATCCTAATATTCTTATCTGCCGCAATTGTAAATAACCTTGTTCTTGCTTATTTTCTTGGGATTTGCCCGTTTCTCGGAGTCTCAAAGAGGCTTGATACAGCCGTAAATATGGGGCTTGCAACAACATTTGTCATGACACTTGCCGCCGTCATTACGTGGTTAATCAATAACCTTATCCTTATCCCTTATGATCTTCCGTTCCTCATGAACGTGACATTTATTATCGTAATTGCCTCTCTTGTCCAGCTCGTTGAGATGTTTATCAAAAAGATGAGTCCGCCTTTGTACAGAAGCCTCGGAATGTTCTTACCACTAATCGTCACAAACTGCGCAATCTTTGGTCTTGCTCTCTTTGAATCCTTACGCGGATACTCACTCTTAGAGGGGCTTTTCTTTGGTCTCGGCGGTGGCGTTGGCTTCACTCTTGCCCTAGTCCTTATGGCTGGTATTCGTGAAGAGCTTGAATTTGCTGATGTCCCAAGAGCCTTGCAAGGTGCACCAATGACGCTCCTTATCGCTGGGATGCTAGCCCTTGCCTTCATGGGGTTTGCTGGCCTTTTATCAGTTTAGTTGGGGTGGGTTTGATACTAGTAGCAAGTACCAATAAAAATATTTAAGGTGATAGACTCCCAAGGTGGGGTCGAAAAGGGCTTCCAAAGTGGTTGCTAAAAAAAAATAATTATGTCAGATATGATTTTAATAATAGCAGTATTAACGATGGGCGGGCTTGGTCTTTTCTTTGCCATTGGCCTTGCCATTGCTAGTAAAAAATTAAAGGTAAAGGAAGACCCTCGCGTTAAGAAAGTTATGGAGATTCTTCCAATGACAAACTGCGGCGCTTGTGGTGTGCCTGGATGTTCGACCTTTGCTGTTGGTCTCGTAAAAGGCGATATTGCAATTAACGCTTGCGTTGCAGGAGGCCAAGAAGTTGCAGACCTCCTAGCCAAGGCTCTTGGTATTGATAGTGCTACCTCTGTTAGGATGCTTGCTGTTGTGCTTTGCAGGGGCGGCGATAAAGAAACTCGTAAGTTTGCAACCTATAGAGGCGATAAAACTTGCGCCTCGGCCGACCTAACAGGCGGTGAAAAAAGTTGCTCTTATTCTTGCCTTGGTCTCTCTGATTGTGTTGTTTCCTGCGAGTTTGGTGCAATGGAGATGAATGATAATGGTTTGCCTGTTGTTTTTTATGACAAATGCATTGGGTGCGGAGCGTGTGCCAAGGCGTGTCCAAGGGATATTATAGAGATGCACTCTGAGAGCATGAAGGTCTTTGTTTATTGCAAGAATAAAGACAAAGGCCCGATTGCAAAAAAACACTGTGACGTAGCGTGCATTGGGTGCGGCCTGTGTGTAAAGGACTGTAATGTTGAGGGCGGGATTGTTATGAAGAATAACCTTGCTGTGATTAATTACGAGAGTTGCCCGCAGGACGACTCCACTACAAAGAGGTGTCCTACAAAGTGCATACTCTTTGACGAGGAACCTAAACAAATAAAAGAGGTCTTTTCATCAAAGGCTATGAAGGTTGCTTCGGGTTCTTAGTAGAGTGTTTTGCGTTAGAATTTACTAATAGTAATTTAATATTTTTTTAATTTTGAGTTGTTAAGATAAAAAGATATCAATAAGTTGAGTCTTCTAAAAAAAACAACACAACTCAAGAGGGGTTGTTTATAAAATCGTAAGGATTTTTTTTAGAGTATTTCCTCTAGTACTTTTAACTCTTTTTTTGCAGCTTGTAAGAACGAGGCCATCAGTGCCATGAAGCTATATAAAGAAGGCATAGATGTAGTTGCCATAAGAAAATATATAGATAAAAAATATTCAAAGAGGAGACACTAATTAATGAAGTACCAAAATATAATCATAGCGGCCGTACTGATCATCGTCTTTGGAGTTCTTGGTTACTGGCTCGGGGCAAGGGGCGACTACACAAGCTCTGCTGGAAGCATGGAAACCAATACCTCTCATTCTAATGGGGCAGCAAATACAAGTCCACAGATTGATTATAGTGAGGTGCTCGAAGATATCAAGGCACAGATAAAGATGAACCCAAATGAGTGGTTACTTTATGCAAAGGCAGGGGATACTCTCTTTGGCCTTAGGCGTTTTAATGAGGCAATTGATTATTTTAAGAAAGCTACGGAATTAAATCCAGGTGACGCAAATCTTTATAATACGCTTGCCCTTTCTTATCACTATACTGGTAACACTGTTCAGGGGCTAAAGTACGTTGACTTAGCTCTTGCCGCAAGCCCGGTTGATCCTCGCATCTGGTTGACTAGGGGTTTTATACTTGGCTTTAAGGGAGATATGGCTGGTGCAATTGAGGCCTTAAAAAAGGCAGAAAAATTAGACCCAACCGGTGGGATTGGTCAGGCCGCAAGGGGTTACATCGTGGAGTTTGAGAAAGCAGAAAAAAAAGACTCCGCAACTAGTAAGACTGTTAAGGAATACGCTGAGGAGTATAAAGATAAAAAATAATGCCTATGAATACAAATAATGACTCTACTCAAGCCAGACCACTAAAATCACGAAAAGGTATATTCTCAAAGATATGGGGCGTACTTGCCTCAGTTAAGCTGACACTCTTTGTTCTGTTGCTCCTAGCTATCGTTTCTATAATAGGCACAGTCATTGAGCAAAACAAAGAACTTCAATTCTACTATATGACTTATGGTCAGGGTTGGGGGGATTTTATAATAAAACTTGGCCTTACGGATATGTACCATGCCCTTTGGTTTACGGCCATATTAGGCTTAATAGTAGTAAATATAGTTGTATGTACAATTGAAAGATTCCCTTCAAAATGGCGTAACCTCCTAGGCGATAAGACTAACTTTAAAGTTGATATAATTGATAAACTCTCGCGCAGTGATAACTTTGAGCTAGCGGGAGTTCCTTCCTCTAACAAAGACGGCTTGCTCCGTGTCTTAAAGAAAAAGAAATATAAACACCTCATACGCGAAGAAGGCACTGGTTTTGCTCTTCACGCATGGCGTGGTGTGATTGGTCGTTTTGGTTCTGACTTCACTCACGTGAGTTTGCTCGTCATACTCCTTGGGGCAATTATCGGAAGCTTTTGGGGCTATAAAGATTTTCGTGTCGTTCTTGTTGGCGACACGATGCAGGTTCCAAATGCCGAGTTTGAGCTTCGCTTAGATAATTTTTGGATGGAGTATTACGACTCAGGTCAAATTAAACAATATAACTCAGACCTTATTATCTTGGAAGATGGCAAGGAAGTTGGAAAGAAACACATCTGGGTTAATGAGCCGCTTTATTATAAAGGTATTCGGTTTTATCAATCAAGCTGGGGTAAGGCATGGAACAGACTCTCTGGGGCTGAGGTAATTTTAAAGACCGCAGACGGAAAGTTCTCAGACCCAATTGAGATTAACTGGATGGAGACAAAACCAATTCCAACGACAGGGTACTCTATAAAGCTCGTAGCCTACGTCTCTGACTTTGCCTTTGATACAGAGACAAAGACGGTTTTTTCAAAGTCAGGGGAGACCAATAATCCAGCCGCTAACTTTGAGATTTATAAGGACGGTAAAGTAGTCTTTGCTACTTGGCTTTTATTTAATCACCCTGAGCTGGTTCAGTCTATGCCGGATGCCTCTGAAGGCGTACTTCTCTTAAATGGCATTCGGGGTATCCTCTACTCTGGTATTTCAATTAATAAAGATCCCGGAACAAATATCGTCTGGCTCGGGTGTTTAATCATGGGGCTTGGGTGTTACTTCTCCTTCTTTGTCTTCCACAGACGTTTGTGGGTACGCATTGAGGAGGTCGAGGGGAAGACACTTGTGACACTTGGCGGGATGATAAATAAAAATGATTTGCTCTTTGATAAGGAATTCAATTTGCTCGTTAAAACTCTAAAAGAAGACGGCTCAAAGTCGTTTGCGGAGGTTAAATAATGGATCAACCAAAGGTCATACTATCGTTAATGTTCTTTACAATGGCTTTTGCCTTTTATGTAGTAACGGTTCTTTGTTACATAGGCAACTGGGTCTTCAAGAAAAAGTGGCTCGGTCAACTTGCCACCACCATGACTTACGTGGCTCTCTTCTCTACCTCTATGATTCTTGTATCTAGGGGATTTGAGAGTGGTAGGGCTCCTTTCTCAAATTTATATGAATCAATGGTCTTATTTGTCTGGGCATTAACTGTTGGGTATCTAATACTAGAGTACAAGACAAAGATGAGAATAATGGGTGCTTTTGTAATGGGTGTAGCTCTCGTTGCCATGATATCAGCCTCAATGCTACCGTACCGTTTTAAGAGTGTTGAGCCACTTAATCCAGCACTTCAAAATAAATGGAATTTTTTAAAAGATATCCTAGAGCCTTTTGGTCTCCAAAATTATGCAATTGGTTGGCTTGATTTTCACGTCTTCACTACCTTCATTGGGTACGCCGCCTTTGCCATAGCCTTTGGGTTGAGCATTATGTACCTCATAAAAGATTCCTACGAAAAGAAAGATAAACGCAGTACCTTAATTGATTCCTTCCCAGGTGCAGATATGTTAGATGAGCTTAGTTACCGCTCTATTGCCGTTGGCTTCCCGTTTCTTGGTATTGGTATTGTCTCTGGAGCAGTCTGGGCAAATGCCGCATGGGGTCAGTACTGGAGTTGGGATCCAAAGGAAACATGGTCTCTCATAACGTGGTTTATTTATGCGGCTTATCTGCATGCGCGCGTGACAAGAGGGTGGCGTGGTAGAAAGGCCGCCTACCTTGCAGTAGTTGGTTTTATTGCAATTATATTCCTCTACTGGGGCGTAAGTTTTGTACTCCCAGGTCTTCATGCATACGCATAGATAGATGGCTGCTAAAGGGTGTCAAAAGAGTGCCAAAGTGGGTGCTGAAAGAGTGCTGAAAAAATTTATTGAAAGGTGATGAGATAAATGACAGAAGAGTTAGAAGATAAAACCCCGATAAATCCAGTAATAATTGCAGTCGTAGCTGTCTTTGTTCTTATTGTTGTCTTTGTCGTTGTTGGTCAAAAGAAAGAATACACAACAGTTGTGGCTGGCTCTGAGGCGCCAAATTTTACGCTCCCTGACTTGGAGGGTAACCTTGTTAGTCTCTCTGACTTTAAGGGAAAGGTTATCTTTCTTAATTTTTGGGCTACTTGGTGTGAGACCTGTACAGAAGAGATGCCTTCAATGGAATACATAAATAAGGTCTATGAACTCTACCCTTTTGAGATTATCGCAATTAGTGTTGATGATGCAGATGCTCAAATTTTGAAGGATTTTAGAGAGAAATTCAAACTCACCTTTACGATACTTCATGACAGAAAAGGGAATATTAAGGACGCCTATAAAACAACTGGCGTACCAGAGACCTTCTTTATTGATCAAAATGGAATTATAGCTGAAAAGGTGCAAGGCGCTCGCGACTGGTCACAACTTGTAAACCTTAGGATGCTAACTGAGTTATTTGCAACAGGGCCTAGGCCTGCAGAAAAATACTCCAAATAATTTTATTTTTTTTTGATATGACAATTAAATTAACTCTAAAATATAAGTTCATCCTTATTGGTTTATTTTCATTAGTCTTGCTCTTTCCTCTAACGTGTAGGAGTGAGTCAGCTGATGACCTGTGGTTAGATCTTGGTTTAGAACGTCTCAGTGCAGTTGATGTTCCTACCTTTACGCTTGAGGATGTTTCTGGAAAGAAGGTCTCGCTAGAGTCTTTTAAGGGGCGCGTTGTGTTCCTGAATTTTTGGGCAACGTGGTGTCCTCCTTGCAAGGAAGAGATGCCTGCGATGGATAAACTTCATCGACTTTACGAGAAAAAAGGACTCTCAGTTGTTGCGATAAATGATTATCAACCAAAGAAAAACGTCCTGAAATATTTGAAGAACAAAAACTTTGCGATGAAGATTTTGATAGATGAAAAAGGCGGGGTCAGTGAGGCCTACCATGCTGGCGTCCTCCCGATGACTTTTTTAATAGATAGAGACGGCAAGGCAGTTGGGCGTGCAGCTGGTTTTAGAGACTGGACGGGGCCGAGTGCAATCTCAATAATAGAAGAGGTGTTAAGTAGATGACAGACGGCGTAACTATCCCAACAGCTTTTATTGGTGGCTTGCTCTCCTTTGCCTCACCGTGTGTCTTGCCCCTGGTTCCGTCCTATATATCTTTTGTAACCGGAATATCTTTTGAGGAACTAACCGATAGTGAGGGCGACCTAAAACGCATAAAGGGTGTAATACTTCTTAATTCCCTAATGTTTGTCCTTGGTTTTTCTACTGTTTTTATTGCTGTCCTCGGTGCCTCAGCTCAGCTCTTTGGCTCTCTTTTCTTTGAGTACCAGGACATTATCAGAAAATTCGCTGGAGTTGTAATCGTAATTCTTGGTGTCCATATAACTGGGATAATTAATATAAATATTCTTCACCGTGAGAAAAAACTACATTTTTTTAGAGATAAACCAGCTGGATTTTTTGGTTCATTCTTGGTTGGTGTTGGTTTTGCCGCTGGATGGACGCCTTGTATCGGCCCAATCCTAGCTATGATATTTACCGTTGCCGCAACTTCAACAAATCCTTGGGCAGGGACAATGCTCTTTGTTGCTTACTCTATGGGGCTTGCAATTCCATTTCTTTTAACCTCGCTTGGGATAAATACCTTTCTTAAATATTTTCAGCGTTACAAAAAACACATGCGTGCTGTCTCTATTACCACCGGGCTTCTTCTAATTGTTACCGGCATATTGATATTCTTTAACTCATTTGCTATAATTACTCAGTATTTTTATACAATAATGCCAAATTTAGGATAGATATGACAGTGCCATTCATCGAGGTTTACTCAAAAAAAAATTGCGGACGTTGCGTAGCGGCAAAAAAAGTCATTGATAAAGTACTCGTTGATATTCCTTTTGAGTTTAAGGAAGTAGATGTCGCTGCCTCAGCTGACCTTAAAAGACGTTTTGAAGATGACGTCCCAACTGTCTTTATTAATGGTAAAAAAGTCTTTAAGTATGTTGTAGACGAAGAAGAGTTTAGAAAACTTATTCGTAAGGAAATTATCAAGGCTGGATTTTCTAAGGTCTCTGAGAATAAAAAGCTAAAATCCTAAGTACTTCACCAATCTTTGTTTTTACACAACCACTAAGTAGTAGCTCTTGATTTACCCAAAAAAACCCTCTATCTACCCGTAATCCTTGCTTTATTTGCCAAAAAAAGTTATAGTCTTTTTTAGTAACTTTTCGTAGTTGAGGTTTTTTTTATGCGTAGAAATCTTTTTTTAATCTTATCTCTCTTTCTATTTTTATCTGCAACTCAAGCCTACGGTAGCGAGCCAAGGATTGCTGATGT
>JAGLUZ010000130.1 GCA_023134165.1 Deltaproteobacteria bacterium
AGGGACTGTGCCTTGGAGGATAATTGGGCCTGTGTCAACGCCGTTATCTACAAAGTGCACTGTAGCACCAGAGAATTTTGCTCCGTACTCAATTGCCTTTCTCTGTACGTCCAGCCCCGGAAAAGAGGGCAAGAGTGAGGGGTGAATATTTATAATTCTAAGCGGAAAGGCCTTGGTCATGACAGGGGAGAGGAGGCGCATGAAACCAGCCAAAACCACAAGTTCTATCTCGTACTTATTCAGTCTCTCTACAAGAACCTTGTCGTAATCCTCTCTAACCGTGTACTCAGACTTTTTTATAACCTCGGTTGGGATATTATTCTTTTTTGCACGCTCTAGGGCGTATGAGTCTTCATTATCACTTAAGACCATAGAGATTGTAATGCCGGTTAGTTCTCTATTCTCAATGACATCAATTATGGCTTGGAGGTTTGTCCCCCCTCCAGAGGCTAGTACGGCTACCTTAATCATCTTTAGATCCTTTGTGTCCTGAATTTTAGAGTTTGGTCTTTTGGTACTAAGGGTTATTATATAGATAATAATTAATTCGTAAAGTGTTTTTGCGGTATTACCTTAAACCAGAATACAAAATTATTTTGAAAGTTTTTGAGCAAGTGCTAAATATTTTTGTGAGAGTTCGGTTTGCCCAAGCTTAGAGTAGGCTCTTGAAAGATTATAATAAGCAGCCTTGTCTTTGGGGTCTACTCTGATAGCTACTTTAAAATCAGATATAGCCTTGGTAAGGTTGCCATTTATCGCATAAGCAATTCCACGGTTATTGTAAGCCTCTGTCTTCATAGGGGCAAGCTTGATAAGTGATGAGTAATCAGAGATAGCATCCTTTAGGTTTCCAAGAGCCTCATTTACTACGCCTCGATTGTAGTATGCGTCTTTATGCGTTGGGTTTGCCTCTATAGCACTGCTGAAATCACTAACTGCTCTTTGAGTTTGCCCTAATTTATTGAAAAGTAAACCTCTGTTATTATAGGCATTTGCATACTTAGAATCTATTAAAATAGCTTTGCTTAGATGCTCTAGTGCGAGCGAATATTTTTGTTTTTTGCTATACATATTCCCAATATTATTATGTGCATTTGAATAATTAGGTTTGATTTCTAGGGCTGCTTTATAGTCTTTAAATGCAAGTTTATATTGGTTGTCTCTTTCGTAGATAATTCCTCTGTTATTGTATGCAACAGCTGCCTTTGGCTCTAATTCTACAGTACGGTTCCATAAGGTCATTGAATCTTTCCAGAATCCAACCTGATAAAATGTCGTAATGCAGAGAGCACCTATTACTAAGAACGCTGTGATTGCAACGTACCCATTTTTAATCTTGAATTTTTTGCTAAACTCTTTTGCCCCCCAAGTTAAAACTATAGAGAGTCCTATTAAAGGTAT
Source organism: Deltaproteobacteria bacterium (assembly GCA_023134165.1). GTDB lineage: Bacteria > Desulfobacterota > GWC2-55-46 > GWC2-55-46 > DRQE01 > JAGLUZ01. The sequence goes on from JAGLUZ010000130.1 coordinate 1,402, forward strand.
ATACATATATCTGTCTGCTAGGACGTGATCACCACCTTGGATAAGCCCAATCGTTGGAACAAGTGTGCCAAGAAACCAGAACCACCCAACGGCTACGAATGGTTTGTTTCTGACCACTGCGCAAGCAAAGATAGTGCAGAGTAGTAAGACAAGAGAGGCAAATATTATAACTATAGCTTGGTTGTGAGTGTAGGGGTAAAATACTGTTAGACCTTCTGGCACTAAAAACTTATATACGTAAGTTAGGTAAGATACAGGGATATTTGAAATTTTAGTTACAAATGGCATTGTATCTGTTATTTGAATAGTTTCCATTACCATCTTTGACGTAAGTGTCAGGTACATGGTTATTCCAAGAGGGATAAGGAGTGGGATCTTTTCTGCAATTATTTTTAAGGGTTTTTCTGTACCTTTAAATCTGTTAAGTGGCCATAGGTCAAGCAGGATTAGGGTAAAGGGGAAGGTTATAGCCATTGGTTTGCTCATCAAACTTAGGCAAAATAAGGTAAAAACTGTAAGGTAACTGCTAAGGCTTTTTCGCTCTGTGTATTTGACGTAAGCAGTGGTTGCGAGCAACCAAAAAAAGACAAAGAGTACGTCCTTTCTCTCTGTTATCCAGACAACACTCTCGACGTGGAGCGGGTGGAGGGCAAAGACAAAAGCAATAAAGGCACTTGCTCTTAGCTCTTTTGTTAGGCGTGTAAAGAGGTGAAAGACAAGGACTGAGTTTATTGTATGGAAAATAATATTTGTTAAGTGGTAGCCTTTTGGGTTAAGGCCCCAGAACTCAAAATCTATTAGGTAAGTTAGCCATACCATTGGTTGCCAAAAATAGTACTGTGCAGTAAAAGCCCATATGATTCCGTCTTTTGTAAATCCTTTTGTGAGGTAGGGATTTTCGTAGACATTTATGTCGTCGTCAAAGTTGACGAAATCAAAACCAATACTACGAAGGTATATTCCGAAGGTCAAAACAGAAAGGAGGAGTATGTAGGCTGTCTTCTCGTTTTTAAGAAAAACATTAATTATTTTTTTCATAAGAAGTAAGGGGTTGGTCTTTAATTTGACCTTGGTTTTGAGAATGAAAAAAAAATTAAAGAAAATTTTAAATAAACTCAACTCGTTTTTGGCGTGCTTGCCTTTTCTCGACTACGCCAATTTGTGTGGCCTTCTCTCCAGCTTTTCTTAGGATGTCTAGGGTTTTTTCTGCCTCAGTTTTTTTAACTATTATAGTCATCCCAATCCCGCAGTTAAAGGTGCGTAGCATCTCACTCTCGGCAATGTTGCCGTTAGTGCGTATGAACTTAAAGACACTTGGCTCAGGCCAAGAGCCTTTGGTTATGATGGCTCGTAAATCTTTATCTAAGACCCTTGGGATGTTCTCAGTAAAGCCGCCGCCTGTAATGTGTGCAATGGATTTTGGCCTGATAGTTTTTAAGAGTTCAAGCACTGGTTTTACGTATATTCGTGTTGGCCTAAGGAGAACGTTACCAACACTTGCACCGAGCCCTTTTGGTTTATCTGTGGTCTTGAGTTTGAGTTTTTTAAAGAAGACCTGTCTTGCTAGGGAGTAGCCGTTACTATGAAGCCCGCTTGAACTAAGCCCAATTATAACGTCCCCTGGGCGAGTGTCCTTGCCAGTGATAATTTTTTTCTTATCCACTACACCCACGGCAAAGCCAGCTAAGTCGTACTCATCAGGGCTATAAAGCCCTGGCATCTCAGCCGTTTCGCCGCCGATAAGTGCACACCCTGCGTCCTTACATCCTTTGGCAATTCCCTTAATGACTGTACTTGCTGTCTTTGCATTAAGTTTTCCGCAGGAGAAGTAATCAAGAAAAAAAAGCGGCTCTGCTCCGCTGGTGATAATGTCATTTACTGACATCGCAACGAGATCAATCCCTATGGTGTCATGCTTTTTTGCTGTCTTTGCAATGAGTAGCTTTGTTCCTACCCCATCAGTTGCCGAGACTAGGACTGGGTCTTTTAGGTCTTTGAATTTTCCGCTAAAGAGAGCCCCAAAGCCACCGATATCACTTAAGACACCTTTTCTTTTTGTACTCTTTGCAAGTGGGGAGATTAATTTTACTAGCCTCTCTCCTTCATCGATATTAACGCCACTATCTTTATATGTAAGTTTTTTTTTCACGTATCCCTCTATATTTTTTTTATACACCAGAGTAATCCATAGCACAAATAATGTCAAATGATGTTGGTTATTTTTGTTCTTTTTCTTACCGTAAATATCTATTGAATATACCTTTAGGTATGCATACAGGTAATCAATATTGATTTGCAATATTTTTTTTAGAATTTTATTGCATTATGCTATTTTTATGGTAATATGTAATGAATAATTGTTTTTATTATTTTTTAGTAATCAAAAATTTACCGAGCAGTGCTAGTAGTTCTAGTTTGGATTCATTTACTCCGATTTGAAAATTTTACTAGATGTAACATTCAACCACTTTACACATAAAGTTAAAACTGTTTAACTAGAAAAAAAAGTAAGGAGGAGTTATGCGAATCACAGAGGTTAAAATTTTAAAGGTAGACGGTGATGAAAAGCTAAAGGCGTATGTGACGATTAAGTTTGATGATTGCTTTGTGGTTCGAGACGTAAAGGTGATAAACGGCAACAGTGGGGTTTTTGTTGCTATGCCTGCAAAGAGGATGAAGGACGGCACTTATAGGGATTTAATTCACCCCATTGATAAAACAACCCGAACCATGCTTGAGGACACAGTCCTTGATGAGTACAAACGCGTAACAGCGGCTACTGCAACTAAGGCTCCTATGACAACCCCAAAATTAGCTTCTGTTTAAGGTATTTTAAAAAACATTTAAAGTTCTTACCCGTTTAAAGATGCCCCTTGAGTCTCTTCAAGGGTAGGGGGAGTTTGTTTGTTCTCCTTCTAGTGTTCTTTTTTCTAGAGTCATTTTCTCTAGTTACTTTTTCTCTCCGCGTATTAAATTTTTCAGTGGTTTTTTTATCATCACTAAAGAAGTGACGATACTCGCCTTTTTAAATTTCTAAAAGTTAAAGAATGAATCCCTTAAAACCTCGAACCGAGGTGTACCTTGCTTGACTATCTCTCTTCCTACTTATTAATAATAATTTCTAAATTCCCCACCTAAGCATCTTCTCTCTGTTTTTCTTAGATTTTTTTTCAAGAAAATTTTATCTTACTTTATTTAAAAAAAACTCCTCCTCGCCTCTCTTTCTCTCTATTGAAAAAAATAACCTAAGCTGATAGAATCCCAAGAAAATCGTATTTTTTTTAAGGAGGCTCTATTGAAGGGGATTATTCTAGCAGGTGGCCTTGGTTCAAGGTTAAATCCGCTAACAAAGATTACAAATAAACATCTCTTACCGGTCTTTGATAAGCCGATGATTTATTATCCAATACGGTGTCTTGTAAATGCAGGGATAACAGATATCATGATTGTCACCGGTGGCAACAGTGCAGGGGATTTTCTAAGGCTCCTTGAAAATGGCCGTGACTTTGACTTAAAGGATCTAAACTATACTTATCAAAAAGGCGAGGGTGGGATAGCTGAGGCTCTTGACCTAACGGAACACTTTGCTGATGACGAACCAATCTGCGTTATCCTTGGTGATAATATTATTGAGAAAAATATAAATCAAGCAGTAGAAGATTTTAAGGCGCAAGGGGGCGGGGCAAAGATACTCTTAAAGCAGGTAGAAGATCCAGAGCGTTTTGGTGTTGCAAATCTTGTGGACGGCAAGATTACTAGTATAGAGGAGAAACCAAAGAACCCTAAATCAGATCTCGCTGTAACCGGTATTTATATGTACGATAATACGGTCTTTGATATCATAAAGACCTTAAAGCCCTCAGAGCGAGGTGAGCTTGAGATAACAGATGTTAATAATGCCTATATCGAGCGTGGCACAATGACCTGGAATAAACTTGATGGTTGGTGGACTGATGCTGGTACTTTTGAATCCCTAATGCATGCAGGAAATCTTGTTGCAAAGACTGGGGCAAATAACATTTAGGTTTTTTACTATTTTTTTATTATGAAGATACTTTTAACAGGTGCTAGTGGAATGTTAGCCTCGGCTCTCCTTCCAAAACTTAAAGAAGCTCGGTTTGAGGTTCTAGCTTACGACCATAAGGCTCTTGATATAACAGACCTTGATAAGGTTAATAAAGTCCTAGGTGAGGAAACCCCAGATGTTATAATAAATACTGCGGCCTATACGGCTGTTGATAAGGCCGAGTCTGAACCTGAACTTGCGAGTGCGGTAAATACAAGGGGCGCAGAGAACCTTGCCAAGGCTTCTGTAAATCTTGGTATTCGTTTAATACATATCTCCACAGATTTTGTCTTTGATGGAAAAGCTGAAACCCCGTATAAAGAAGACTACCCTACAAACCCCATCGGCATTTACGGCACCACAAAACTTGATGGGGAGGTCGCGGTAAAAAAAGCCTTTGAAAATTCTAGAGCCGACTTCCTTATAATTCGAACCTCGTGGCTCTTTGGCAGGGGCGGGGGGAATTTTGTAAAGACAATTATCACAAAGGCAACTGAGCTAAAGGAGCTTCGGATAGTAGACGATCAGTTTGGTTCCCCAACACATACCGAAGATTTAGCAACTGCCATCATAAACCTGATGAATGCTCGGACAAGTGGTATTTATCATTTTTCAAATAAAGGCAAGACCACTTGGTTTGAGTTTGGTAGTTGTGCTATTGAGCTTGCAAAAAAAGCAGGGGTTTTGGTAGTAACAGAAAAGGTTACCCCTGTTGATACCTCGGCCTTTCCAACACCAGCGAAACGGCCAAAGTACTCTGTCCTTGATACCTCAAAGTACACAAAGACAACCAGGGAGACCCCGCTGAGCTGGACACTGGCTCTGGAAAATTATATAAAATCTGAGTGGTAAAATAAAAAAACATAGAAGGTTTGAAAAAAAATGAATATATTACTTACCGGAGGGGCTGGCTTTATTGGCTCAAACCTCGCTCAATATCTTTTAAAGACATATCCAAATGATAAGGTCATTACATTTGATAAACTAACCTATGCTGGCAACTTGGAGAGCCTTAAGAGTGTTGAGGGTAATTCATCACACATCTTTATTAAGGGTGATATCTGTGACGCACCACTTGTTAGGAAGACCTTTAAAGATTACGACATAGATGCAGTCCTTCATTTGGCCGCTGAAAGTCATGTTGACCGAAGCATCCTTGGCCCAAAGGAATTTATAGAGACAAATGTCATGGGGACATTTACCCTCCTTGAAGAGGCAAAGAATGCGTGGGGTAGTGGGAGTGAAAATGTATTTGTAAATGTTAGCACTGATGAGGTATACGGCTCACTTGGCAAAACCGGAGCCTTTACTGAGCTTACCCCGTATGCACCTAACAGCCCTTACTCAGCCTCAAAGGCATCAGCGGATCACCTAGTACGCTCTTACTTTCACACTTTTGGCCTAAAGGTCATTACCACTCATTGCTCAAATAATTACGGAGCTTTTCAGTTTCCAGAGAAGTTAATCCCTGTAATTATCCTAAATGCATTGGCTCGGAAAAAACTACCGATATATGGGGACGGGCTAAATATCAGGGACTGGATACATGTTCTTGACCACGCTCGTGGTATTGACGTGGCTCTACGAAGCGGGAAGGCCGGCGAGGTCTATAATTTTGGAGCAGATGCGGAGTGGACAAATATAGATTTAGTAAGGTTTATTTGCTCAGAACTTGACGAACTAAGGCCTGCAACAGATACAAGACCATACTCAGATTTAATTGAGTTTGTTAAGGATCGCCCAGGCCATGACCAACGCTACGCAATAGATTCAAGCAAGGCAAAGACTGAGCTTGGGTGGAGCCCAGAGAATGATTTCAAGACCGCTATGAGGTCAACTATTAAGTGGTACTTAGATAACCTTGACTGGACTGAGCGAGTAAAGAGCGGAGAGTATATCTCGTATTACGCCGAAAATTATAAGGATAGGTAGGGACAAGTTAATGAATATATGCATCATTGGTTCAGGGTACGTTGGTCTTGTCACAGGCACCTGCTTTGCTGATTTTGGTCTAAATGTCACTTGCGTTGATAAGGACGAGGCCAAGGTCAAGTTGCTTGCAAGTGGGGAGATACCAATCTATGAGCCTGGCTTAAAGGAACTTACTGAGAAAAACATAAAGGCTGGAAGGCTTCATTTTACAACTGATTTGGAGGCAAGTATTAAGCGTGCATTGGTTGTATTTATTGCCGTTGGTACGCCTGAAAAAGCAGACGGAAGTGCTAACCTTACCTACGTTGATGAGGTTGCATTATCAATTGCAAAGAACCTAAATGATTATAAGGTAATCGTCACAAAGAGTACTGTTCCTGTTGGTACGGGGCGTCGCATTGAGAAGATAATAAAAGAGAATAGTGAGGGCGAGCATTTATTTGACGTTGCCTCAAACCCAGAGTTCCTTCGTGAGGGCTCTGCTGTTGGTGACTTTATGCGTCCAGACCGTGTTGTTATCGGAACAAGTAGCCCGCAGGCTGAGGCTATTTTAAAGGACTTGTACTCGCCTCTTTATTTAATCGAGACCCCGATTGTAATCTCAGATATTGAGACCGCTGAGTTAATCAAGGTGGTCTCAAATGCCTTTTTGGCAACAAAGATTTCATTTATAAATGAGGTTGCCGAGGTTTGCGAGCGCGCGGGTGCTGATGTCCATTTGGTTGCAAAGGCCATGGGGATTGACAAACGTATTGGCTCAAAGTTCCTCCACCCAGGTCCTGGTTTTGGCGGCTCTTGTTTGCCAAAGGACACGGCCGCACTCTCGCATATGGCTAGAGACCTTGGGTATGACTTTAAGATTGTTCAGGCAACGCGCGAGGTAAATGCCAAGCGACCCGCACAGATGGTAGAGAAGATTAAAAAAATGCTAGACGGTAATTTAGCTGGCAAGACCATCGGTGTACTCGGCCTTGCCTTTAAGCCAAATACCGATGATGTTCGAGAAAGCCCAGCAATTGAGGTGATAGAGAAGCTCTTAACAGAAGGGGTAGTTGTAAAGGCCTTTGACCCAGAGGCTGAAGAAAATGCAAAAGCGATATTGGGCAATAGAATCACATATTCAAAAGACCCCTATGACGCGGCCTCTGGGGCTGACGCAGTTGTAATAGCCACAGAGTGGAATCAGTTTCGTAGGCTAAACAAAACACGACTAAAAGAAGTATTAAAATCCCCTGTCATGGTAGACCTTAGAAATGTTTACGAGCCTGAGGAGATGAGAAAAGCTGGCTTTAGCTACACCTCAATTGGCAGACTCCTGCGGACTCTTGCAGAGAGCAGACTTTATTAACTTGCCTCTCAAAACTTTTGTACTTTCTGCTGACCTCAGGTCTTTGTTGTGCGGGTTCAGGTTTGTAACCTGAACCAAAATTTGTTTACCTCAAAGGTCTTAGGATTTTCATAACCTACCCTTATTTTTTGCGGAAACCCTTTAAAAAATAAGGTATAATTTTCTTGACTACCCCCTTGAAAAAGTTGTAAAGTACAAGAGATGTATATCATAGATAAATTTAATATAAAATCAGAGAAAGGCGAGATAACTTTCAAATTGCTCCTCTTTCTCCTTGTTGCCACCTCTATTGGTTATGCGGCCTATATAATTGCTCCGCCTTATATTAGCTACAACCTAATGAAGAAAGAGATTGCAACTGAGGTGCGTAACTCTTATATGTATGATGATGCAGAGATACGAACCAAGATAATGACCAAAGCTGATGAGTGGTGGATACCTCTCATGGATCACCATGTAAAGATAAACCGCTACCGTGAAGAGATTGAGATTATGGTTAGCTGGGACGTTACCCTGAATTTTCTAAATTTTTACGAGTGGACAGTCTACTTTGATATTCATGAAATAGGGGACGTAAAAAAGACCTCAAGCGGGAAGTATAATTAAGCAAGCTTCTTGTTTTTTTCTTGATTTAGTACTTTTATTTTGAGATAATATTTTTGTTAGTCGTAACGGGTTGTCAACAGAGAAGATTTAAATTGACAGCTTTTACTATTTGTTTTGTAGCTACACCCTTTTAACTTAATCCAGAGAGGTTAGGAAAGGGGATACGGTGAATAATAAATTTAATAAAAAAGATTACTGCGACTTGATTAGCAGAGACTCTAATAGTCAGACCTCGGTGCCTGGGTTTATAACCCGTATTGGTACAGGGGTCTTTTTTTGTCTTGAGGTTACTCAAACCGGGAGGACTTTTTAGCCCGTGAAGAAAAAAATCATAATGGACTCAAAGGCGATAGACCGTGCTGTGGCAAGGGTTGCGCACGAAATCTTAGAGCGAAATAAAGGCACTAGTGATTTGGTACTTCTGGGAATTCCAACGAGAGGAACCCACCTTGCAAAGAGACTTCAAGCAAAGCTAAAGGCAATTGAAGGCGTAGACGTATCAACAGGGACAGTTGACGCCACACTCTACCGAGATGATATTGGCCTAAAAGAGGCAAAACCCTTAAAAGAGACTGAACTACCTATTCCAATTGACGGTAAACTCGTAATCCTTGTTGATGATGTCCTTTTTACAGGGCGTACCATTCGAGCGGCTATGAATGCACTTATGGATTATGGTCGCCCCCTAGTTGTCCAACTAGGCGTTCTCGTTGATAGAGGCCACAGGGAGCTTCCAATAAAGGCTGATTATGTTGGGAAAAATATTCCAACCTCTCTTGATGAAGACGTAAAGGTTTTTTTTGAAGAATTTGATGAATCTAGCGAGGTTGTAATCTTGCCTGCAAACAAAGAGGGGTGAAAATCTAATAATATTTAGATTTGTCTGGGGCGAGTTGGGCGATAGTAAGTTTGGTTATTTGAGGGTGTCTTTAAGTTTGGACGAGTTGGACGAGTTGGACGAGTTGGGCGAGGTTTTCGCAATATGTATTTTGTTATAGAAAGTACAATATGCAGCTTCAATTTTGCAAATTGAACCTAAGAGCCTTACCTGAAAATGTTCTCAGAGTTTTACAAGTTTGGTGATTTTAATTAAAAAAAGAGGAACCTCTATTGAGACTGAAGAGAAAAGATTTTCTAAGCATTGCCGAGCTTGATAAGAGTGAGATAGAGCTTGCTTTAAAGAGTGCTGAATCCTTTAAAGAGGTCAGTACCCGTGAGATAAAAAAAGTTCCGACCTTGCGGGGGAAGACTATAATAAATCTCTTCTACGAATCCTCAACTCGTACAAGAACCTCTTTTGAGATTGCAGCAAAACGCATGAGCGCAGATGCCATAAATATCTCTGTAGCCTCAAGCTCCACAAATAAAGGTGAGACCCTTAGCGATACGGCACGTAACCTTGAGGCAATGAGCCCGGACTGTATTGTTGTTCGTCACGGTTCTTCTGGAGCCCCAGCGATGCTTGCAAATTACCTGACCTGTTCAGTTATTAATGCTGGTGATGGTGCACACGAACATCCCTCTCAGGCACTCCTTGATATGCTGACTATTAAGGAAAAATTTGGAACCCTAGAAGGCATAAGACTCTTAATTGTCGGTGATATTGCCCACTCCAGGGTTGCTCGCTCAAATATTATTGGTTTTAAAAAACTCGGAGCTGACGTACTTGTTTGTGGCCCTCCGACAATGATACCACCAGGCATTGAAGACCTCGGATGCACTGTTGTTAACCACATAGAAGAAGGCCTTGGCCTTGCAGACGCAATCATGATGCTTAGGATTCAGACTGAACGTCAAAACCATACGCTTTTCCCCTCGCTTCGGGAATATGCAAAGCTCTACGGACTCGATAAAAAGAAACTTGAACGTGCAAAAGATAGTGTGGTTATCCTCCACCCAGGGCCAATAAACAGGGGTGTTGAGATTTCCCCAGAAGTTGCAGACGGCCCTTGGTCGCTAATCCTAGAACAAGTAAAAAACGGCGTTGCCGTTAGGATGGCTCTTTTTTACTTGCTCCTAGGAGGCCCAAGTGTTGATGCCTCGTAGATTGATAGACGACTATATTTTCACTCTCTTTTCGGTGCAGATTAAGTTATTTTGGTAACCGAAAACTTGGCTGGTAGGGGCTGGTAGAAGATCTGGGCGTTAAAGCAATAATGAAATTTGTCACAAAGATATTGCATGAAAACTTGGGTAGATAAAACCACGGTTTTTAA